>JAEURA010000100.1 GCA_016789005.1 Anaerolineae bacterium | reverse complement strand
TCGACCTGGCGGATGGCGTCGTCGGCGAAGCGCACCAACCGCACCGGCTTCTTCAGGAAGTCGCTCAGCCACCCGGAGATGACATCGCCCTGATCGACCGCGCCGACCCCACTGCTCCGCCAGATCGACACCGCCGTCCGTTCGCCGGGCTGGTCATAGGGCACGCGGAGCACCTCCATGCCCGGCGCGTTCAGTGTCAGCGCGTCGGCTCCCAGTGCAGTAGCGATCAGCGCCATGCGCGGCAGCTCGCGCTGAGTCAAAAAGCCGCCATCGGGATCGACGATCAGCCAGCGGCGGTCATGAGCGAAGCCGCGCGGCTCCACGACGGCGCTGGACTGGCGAATCCCGCCGCACGATTTGATCGGGTACACGTAAAGGTCGGTGACCACAACCGTCATACTGGCATCTCCTGTGTTTCAGCAGTTCACTGACTGGCGTCTGCCAGCGCCTCGGCAAAGATGGAAAGTGCCGTATCCGCCTGCTCGTCGGTCACCACCAGCGGCGGAATCCAGCGGATGACGTTGTCGTGCGTGCCGCAGGTCAGCAGCAGCAGATTCCGCGACACACTCCCCTGCTGCGTCTTCTTCGCCGCCATCTTGTCGGGCTTGGCGCTGGGACCGAACTCCACGCCGATCATCAGACCGCGACCGCGCACGTCGCCGATGATCGGGTACTCGGCTTGCAGTTCCTTCAAGCTGTGCATCAGTCGATCTCCCACCCGCGCGGCGTTGGCGGACAGATTCTCGTCGCGCATGACGGCGATGGTCGCCACCGCCGCAGCCGCCGCCAGGGCATTGCCGCCGTAGGTGCCGCCATGCGACCCCGGCTGCCACTTCGCCATCAGCTCGCGCGACGCGCCAATGGCGCTGATCGGCACACCGCTGCCCAAGCCCTTCGCCATGATCATGATATCGGGCTGCACGCCGGAATGCTCGACAGCGAAGAACGCCCCCGTTCGCCCGAAGCCGGTCTGCACCTCGTCGATGACCAGCAGGATGCCATCGCGCGTGCAGATGTCGCGCAGCGCTCGCAGGAAGCGGTCCGGCGCGGGCACATAGCCCCCTTCGCCCAGCACCGGCTCGATCACGATAGCGGCGGTCTCGCTCGGCGCTGACTGCGATTTCAGCAGCGTCTCCAACTGCTCGATGCACCAGTCGATGGTCGTCTCTTCGTCCCAACCATGACGATAGCTGTAGGGGAAGGGTGCGACGAAGATGCCGCCGGGCAGCGGTTGGTAGCCCGCTCGGTAGACGGTCTTGGAGGTGGTCATCGCCATCGTCTGCGCTGTCCGCCCGTGAAAGCTGCCCTGAAAGACGATGATATTCTGCCTGCCGGTCGCCTGGCGCGCCAGCTTGACCGCTCCTTCGGTCGCTTCCGCCCCGCTGTTGGAGAAGAAGAAGCAGTCGATGCCGTCTGGCGTCACCTCGTTCAGCCGGTGGCTCAGTTCGATGGCGGCGGGCGATACGACGATGTTGATCTGCCCGTGAATCAGATTCGCCGCCTGCTTCTGAATCGCCGCCACCACGCGCGGATGACAGTGTCCGGTGTTGGTCACGCCGATCCCGCTGGTGAAGTCGATGTAGCGGGTATTGTCCGCATCGTACAGATAGATGCCTTCCCCGCGCACCGGCTGAACGGTGGTCAGGTGACTCCAGGCGGGAGACAGATGATCGAGTATGGGCTGCATGATAGATGCACCTCTGCAAATAGGATTATTTTCGCTTTAGATACTGATTATAGCGGCGCTCAGGACGATGCAGCAGATCGGCGCGGAATCCTGTAGCGCCGCAGGGGGGCATGCCGCAGGATCGGCTGCGCCGGATCGTGATCCGGGTTTTCCCAAAGGATTGACACGCCCCAGCCCAATGAATCCATGTCCGGCAGGTAGCCTTCGATCAGCGCGCCGGGGCGAAAACCCTTCTTGATCTGCTTGCTCAGGTTGCCGTCGAAGAACCTGCCTTCGACCACCCCCTGAACGTACTCCGCCGGCGACACCTGATCGGCGACCTGGCTGTAGCTGATGATGGCGCTCCCGGCGACCACCCCATGCAGGTTCAGCGCCCGTGCCGTATCGAAGCGCGCCTCCATCAGCTTGCCGCCCACCCCCTGGCTGCGGTAGTCCGGGTGGACGACGCTTTCCACACCATACATCCATTCACCATCAGGCACGTGACGCAGCCACCCCTCGCCGACCGTGACCCACCAGGGTTCGAGGATCGGGTGCGCCGGGTCGAAGCGGATGCGCATACTCACCGTCTGCCCGATCACCTGGTCGCCGTCCAGCGCAACAAACTGCCCTTCAGGGAAAATCTCCATGTGATGGCGAAACATCGCCTCGGTGAACACTTCGTCGGGGTGTTCCCGCGTCGTGCCATACGAGGCATGCATCAGGTCTTCCATCTGCGCCGCATAGTCCGGCGCGCTCGGCACGATCAGAATCGCGTCGCGCGAATGGTTCGCGGTCATGGGTCGCCGCCCTCGTAACTTCTCAGACATATGAAAAAGGGCAGCCCACGGGACCGCCCCAGGTCAATTCAAGGTCGCTTACGATCCCGCCGCGCTCACCGAACCTGCGTCCGGCGGCGCTGCTCCAAAATCGACGGAGAGAATGTCGTCCGCCGTCTTCACCGGCTGAGGAGGCTGATAATCCGGGTTTTCCCAGAGGATCGCCACGCCCCAGTTCAGTGAACGCAGATCGTCAGTGTATTGGGGAATCAGGTTGCGAACTTTGAAACCCTTGCTGAGCTGCTTGCTCAAATTCGGGTCAAAGCGTGCTCCGGCGACGACTGCCTGCACGTACTGCTCGGCAGTCATCTGCTCCGCGACCGCGCCATAGCCGGCGATCAGGCTTCCGGCGATGATGCCGCGCAGGTTGAGCCGGCGCACCAGATCAGCGCGCGCCTGCATCAGCCGCCCGCCAACGCCGCTGCCCTGAAATTCTGGATGCACGAAGGTTTCCACGCCATACATCCATTCGCCTGTCGGGTTATGAGTGGTCAGTCAACCGTAGCCCGTGGTGGTTTCCCAGCTTTCCAGCAGGGGAGCATGCGGGTCAAAATCGAATCGCATCCCGGAGGTCACGCCAACCACTCTTCCAGAGGTTGCCTCCACCGCGATCCATTGTCCTTCGGGGAATTTCTCGATTCGACTGCGAAACTGATCCTGGTCGAACCATGCTTCAATTTCCTCCGGCTGGACAGCATACGCCAATCCCGCCAGCTGCTGCATGTCGGCAGCGTGATGCTTGGACGCCGGAGCGACGAGAATCGCAGCCGGCATCTGTCTATCTTTGTATTGGTACTTGTACGTGACCATAATTCCTGTTCCTTGCCTATGGGACGATAAGCCTGCCTCGCCGAGAGGCGGCGTGAATCGAACGCCATCTGAACTGCGCTGACAGGGCGCAGCAGCGGCGGAATCACCGTATTGATAAACGCATGGGGAAAAATCAGCCCTTCGCGGGCGGGTCAGTCAGGTTGGCGCGAAATCGTCAAAGTTATGCGCCGCGCCGGCGCAGAGGGTGAACATGAGACACCTGTGATTTGTGCTGGAAAAGGTCAGACACCTTGATGGCGTCATTTCAGATCAGGACTGCTTTTCCAATATCAGGATAAACAGCTCCGCCAAAATTGTCAACGACTTCAGCATTATTCAGCGCCGACCCGCGCCGTCAAGGTGTCTGGCAATTTCGCGGACGGCGATCTGCGCCTCCCGCCGGATGTTGTGCAGCGGACCCAGCCCGCGATAGAAGCGCCCTACCAGGTACAAACCGGGGCGATCCTTGATCTGCTGGCTGTCCTCTGAACGGCGCAGCATCCAGCCGTCAGCGTCCGTCTCAAAGGAGAGGTCGAGATAAGAGATCGCCGGGCGGTAGCCGGTGCACAGGATCACTGCATCGACTTCGACCCGCGCGCCATCCAGCAGCACAGCGGCACCCTCCTCCAGGCGGCTCAATCCGGCGACGGCGCGGATTCGCCCCGCCCTGACTTCGCGGATCAGATCGGGTCCGCGCACCGGCGCAGACGTGCCGACGCGGTCGTCGCGATTCGGCGCCAGCGGCAGCCCAAGAGTCTCCTGCCCGCGATAGGTCTGGTAGCTGACCCGGTTCAGAAAGCCTTTGCGCCACCGTTTCGGCAGCGATTCGGCGATCATCACCCATGCCGTCGTCGGCAAACCGTAGGGGTAGGACCGCGCGATCACCAGATCGCTGCGAATCGCCAGCATCACCGGCGGTGAAGCGCAGCGCGCCAGATCGACGGCGATGTCTCCGCCACTCGGTCCGCTCCCCACCACCAGAACGCGCCTGTCGGTGAAATCCTGCGGACGATGATACGCTCCGGCATGCAGCACATCGCCTTGAAAGCGATCACGTCCCTCGATATCCGGTAGAACGGGGTTGCTGAAACGCCCGCTGGCGACCACCACGCAGGGGTAAACGGCGCTGTCGGCGCTCGTCTCGACCCGCCAGCCTTCACCCTCCGGCGCGACGCGGCGCACCTCCACCCCCAGTTCGACCTCCACCGGATGATGGCGCAGGTACTCCTGAAGGTAGGTGTAATACTGCCGCCCGGAAGGGTAGATGCCGTAGCGCAGCGGCATACGCCTGCCCGGAAGATGCGACACGAAGCCCGCCGTGTTCAGCCGCAGCGACTCGTAGAGGTTCGCCCATGTCGAAGCGATCACCCCGGCGCGGTCTACCATGCGGTAGGAGATGCCTGCACGTTTCAGATAGGTTGCAGTGCTGATTCCGGCGGGACCCGCCCCAACGATCAGGACATCCGCCGCCATACGTAGCTATCCCTCCGGCACAGGTGTGGCGATCAGCGGCAGAGGGGTCCCCAGAGCGTAGGCGGTCACGGTTAACCCCATCAGCGGGCGGTAGGCGGTCGGAAGCTGCTGCAAAGTCGCCTCATAATTCATGGCGTCCTCAGTGCTGCGCGGCAGCCACGTCGAGAAGTAGAGCAGTTCTGGACCGGCGAAGTAGTCGCGGGTCAGCGCAACTTCGGTATCCACCGCATCATATTCTTCCTGCGGAGCCTGAATGCCGAAAACCGCCACGCCGATCACCCCGACAATGAACATCATCAGCGCCAGCCCGCCGACAACGATGCCGGCAGAACGGTTCGAGCGCTTCACTTTCGGCGTCCTGACCCTCATGGCGTAGGGCAGCGCGCCGGAGGTCATCGCCTCAACCTGCGTCTGAAGCCGCTCGCGAAAATCCAGCGCAGCGACATCGATCACCTGCAGATGGTCGATCAGTTTAGGCACTGTGAACGGCTCCAGACGCGCCACGACGATGTGCAGTCCCAGGTCAAGCGCGCTGACGACTTGCGGCAGGACATCGGAAGCATCGCTGCCGCCCAGCACGGCGACGACGACATCGCCCCTGGCGGGTTCACCACTTTCCACCGAAAAGCCCATCTGCCGCAGTTCATCGCCGATCCTGCGGGCGCGTTCGGAGTTTTCCGCCCGCGTAACGACGCGTATCATCGCTTCATCCCTTCATTGGTCTACTGTTTCACGCGGTTCCAGGGATCGGATGTAATTGACCAGGTCCCATTTTTCGTCTTCCTGAACGTTTTGGACACAGGGCGGCAGACTCCACCAGCCATCCTGCGCAACCGCCAGATAGAGCGCTTCATCACGCAGACGTGGCAGGCGCTCGACCAGCTCGGCAAAGTCGCGCGTGTCCGCCCAATCACCGCAAGCCGCCGCAAACGCCGCTGCGCCCCGCTCCAGCGACTCGGAATCCGGAAGCTGAGAATTCACCACGACCGGCGGCGGGTTGAGCAGCCGCTCCTGTTCTGCCGCGCTGTTGGCAGCCGCAGCCAAGCCGATCGCCGCAATCGCCAGGGTCCCCAGCACAGCCGCAGCAGCCACCGTCACCGCTGCCGGGCTGAGATCCAACCGCCGAACCAGACGGCGCAGCGGCGGGGACACGGCGAACAGTCCGGCAGCCAGCACCCCACCCAGGGCGATCAGATTCAGCAGCCCCGGCTCTCGCGTCCGCAGCAGAGCGGCGTCGGCGTCGATCTCAACAGGCAGCGCTGCCTGCCCCGACTCGTCCGCCAGCAGCAGCCACCACTCCCCCGCCTGATCCACGTCTGCGCCCGCCGCCGAGTACAGACCGTCGCCGAGGAACTCCGCCTCATGCCAAACGCCGCGCACATCCCGCGCCGGGTCCACCAGGCGCACGAAGATCGGGGTCCCGGCGTCGTTATCCCCCGCCGTCTGCACGTCATAGGTGTTGACTCCGACGCCGCCCGGCGCGACCATCACCCGCAGCGCCCGATCCGCCAGCGCCGCCTCTCCGCTTGGGGGTGGCGGCGATTCGTATTTCTGCGCAGGCGGCGGCGTGGCGCTCAGCCAGCCTGCCAGCACCAGGACGATCAGCGCTGCCAGCGCTTCCAGCCGCAGCGATGGCAGAAAGGCAGTGACACGACGCCATGCCACCTGCCAGCGCGCGTAGCGTTCTGGTCGCAAAGCGGCGTGATGCGCCGCGCCCAATCCCACCAGGAGCGCCGCCACCGCCAGCTTGAGCAAAAGCGTTGTCCCATACCCCGAAACGGCATCCGCCGGCGTGACGAACCAGTTAAGCGCGTTGTAGACGCCGGTTGCCCCTACCAGCGCCAGCCCGATGACCGCGATCCGCGAGAAGCGCCGCAGCGCCGCCAGCAGTGCCAGACGGCGTTCGTCGCCGCTGTACGGCAGCAGCGCTGCCGGCAAAGTCAGAGTCAGCACAACCACCCCGCCAGCCCACAAGCCGACCGCCAGCCCATGCAGCCAATCGCTGATCAGCGCCATCCAGGGCAGCATGGGCGACCCTGCCGCATGGCTGGCGACGCTCCACGCGCCGAGCAGCAGCGCGCTCGCCCAGGCGTTGGCGGCGTAGCCGGGGCGCACCAGCAGGGGTTGAGTCTGGCGATACCACAGCCCGACGCCGTGTATGGCGGCAATGACGATCAGCAGCAGCGTGCGGGCATTCCAGGTATCGCCAAAGCGCGTGCCGATGCGCACAACATTCCACAGCCCCTCGCCGATCACTCGACCAGGGTCCGCGGCGAAGAAGACCATCGTCTGCTGCAAGAGCGCCAGGACGTTGGCAGCCAGGGCGACGCCGAGCGCGCCGAAGACGATGACATCCAGCCGGGTCATCACGCGCGCCGGCAGCAGCCCGGCACGGTGGATGGGGTTACCCCAGGCGGGCACAAGCACCAGGGTGTACAAGGCGAAAGCGCCGAACAGGGTCAGGGTCGATGCCAGCAGCAGCGCCCGCCACACGACTTCGAGGGCAACCGCTCCATCGCCGCCGGAACTCCCCGCGAGGTCGCCTGACGCTTCTCCAACGAAGAACACCCTCGTCTCGACGATCACGTGTCCGTCGCTGGCGAAGGCGATGCGCAGCTCGCTGACGTAAGCGCCGTCGGGCAGGGATGCCGGCAGGCGCGCCGAAAGCAGCGTCCGATCTTCAGCGGCGACACCGCCCTGGGCGACCATCCGCCCCGCCTGATCGCGCACCGTGACGGCGCTGAACTGCGGCTCCAGGTCCTCGCTGAACCAGAACTGCACACGCGCCGGGCTGCGTTCCAGCGCCGTGCGGTCCGCCGGGATGGCGCGGATCAGATAACCGTGCGCTTCGACGAGTCGCGGTTGCAGGGTCACAGCCAGCAGGACGAACACCATCCAGCGCGCCGGGACGAGAGATCGAAATACGCGGCTAATCGAGCCTGAAATGTTCTTCGGAATCGTCACGATGCTCAGAGGATGTCCCTGCGTCCTGGGAGGAGGTCTCTTCACTCGGTGGATCTGGCTGGCTGCGGGTGCGCAGCCAGCTCACCGCCATGATGATGACGAACGCCGCCGCCACCGCGACGAGCAGAAGTTCGTCAAATGCGCCGAGCGCTCCATGCGCCAGGGTCGGGCTGAAGTTCATGCTATGCTCCGCCGTCATGCTGTGCCCCTGACAGGAATCGAACCTGTGCGCACGGCTTAGGAGTCCGCCGCTCTATCCACTGAGCTACAGGGGCGTTTGCCAGGCATTCTACCACGTTTCCACGCCGGTATCACCCCGCTGAATAGAATTCACCGGACCGGCGCAACCTGAACGCCCGTTCAGACGTACAATAGAGCATGAAATCGCAGTGCTACAGCTTATGGAAATTGACGTGACCCAGGAAACCCATCAGGACTCCGCTTCGGATTCGCCTACTGACGCCCCTTACGCCATCATCCCTCAGGATGGAGGCGATCCTACCGCGCCAAGCCGGCGCCGTTCGGGCTGCCTGTGGGGCATCGGCGGCGCGCTCGGATGTCTCGCCCTCGTCCTGCTCATCCCGACCGTCCTGACGATCATCGGCGTCACTTCGTTCAGCACGCTGATCAGCGGCATTGGCACGGCGCTCGGAGCAGGCGCGTCCGCCCCGGCGGTCGCCGAAATCAGCAGCAGCCAGACCATCGTCCAGGGCATCCAACCGCTGGGGCAGCTGGTCAGCGTCAGCAGTCAGCTCGCCAAAGCGGATGTGGAAATCACCATCGGTCAGGGGGTCCTCAACGCCTGCGGCTTCAGCGCCAACCATGTCGTGCAGGGGACCGCCGAAGCTGGCATTGATCTGACGCTGATCGAGGAGACTGACCTGGCATACGACGAACAGAACGACCGCTACGTGTTGATCGTCCCCGCGCCGCAGCTCACCAGCTGCCGTATAGACTATATCCGCCAGTACGATCGATCCATGACCACCTGCGCGGTCGATTGGGATGAAGCGCGCCTGCTGGCGAACTACGAGTCGCTGGTCGAGTTTCGCGACGACGCCATCGAAGGCGGGATTCTCATCCGTGCCGAGCAGGAAGCCCGGCTGGTTCTGGGGAATTTCATCCGACTGCTGACCGGAAAACCGGTCGAGATCGTCTTCGAGCCTTCCAGCGAAGTCGTGCAACCGCCGTCGTGCAGCCCGGATACACCGGCGGGGTGGCGCTTCAACCCGCAAAATAGGCACTGGGAGAAATAAGAGCCGGTCAGTACGCGCCCCTACGCAGCAGTACGCGCGGAACTGTCATCAGCACGATCTGGATGTCCAGCCGCAGCGACCAGTTTTCGATGTAGTAGATATCGAGCAGGCACATCTCGTCGAACGGAACTTCACTGCGCCCGCTCACCTGCCATAAGCCGGTGATGCCCGGCTTGACCTGCAAACGCTGCATGTGCCAGTTTTCGTAAAGCAGCACCTCATCGGGCGTTGGCGGGCGCGGACCGACGATGCTCATCTGTCCCAGCAGGACGTTGATGGCGTTGGGCAGCTCGTCCAGGCTCGCCCGCCGGATGAACCGTCCGACGCGAGTCATGCGCGGATCGTCTTTGATCTTCGGGTGACGTGGGTCGAGATTGTGTTCCTTGATCAGGTCCTCGCGCAGTCGGTCGGCATCGGGGACCATGCTGCGAAACTTGATCATCTTGAAGCGCCGACCGTTTTCGCCGACCCGCACCTGGGAATAGAAGATCGGTCCCTCCCCTTCCAGGCGGATCGCCAGCGCCACCGCCAGGCAGATCAGCAGGATCGCCGGCGACAGCAGCAGGATGACGCTCAGATCGAGCGCGCGTTTGAGCAATCGCTGACTGCCCTCCAGCGAAATGTCATTATCGACGCGCAGGAGGGGCACGCCGTCCAGGTTCTCCACCCGCAGCTGCCGCAGGTTGAGCTGGAATACATCCGGCACGACGCTGACATCGACGCCGATCCGGCGACAGCGCTCGATCAGGTCGAGGATGCGGTCATGATACTGCCAGGGCAGCGTGATCACCACGTAGTTGACCTGATGTTCCGCCAGCACCGTTTCGAGATTGTCCAGCCCTCCCAGCCCCTTGACCCGCCCCAGATCGACACTCGCCGACTGCGGATCCTCATCAAGGTAGCCGATCGGCACATAGCCGTGCTC
>JAEURA010000096.1 GCA_016789005.1 Anaerolineae bacterium | reverse complement strand
CGGGTCAAGTCTCGCATTATTTCAACGGTCGAGCCGCCGGCTCGACCCTACAAGGCGCGGGCGTAGGGGAGACCCGCCGGGTCTCCCGCTCATGGTTACCTTTCGAGATTCAACCTGTTCGGGCAATCGATCTGACGCCTTTTTCTCGTGAGGAGGGTCTCCCGCTCATGGTTACCTTTCGAGATTCAACCTCAGCATCCACAGACCAAGCGGCTGACCGCGTTCGAACCGGAACGGCTCGAAGGTATTCAGCCCTCTTTCGCTGCCGGGGATCACCTCGATGATGACGATCTCGTCACGGGCGTGCGCCAGATTGGGCATGGCGTCCTCGGCGGCGAGCTGCGTCGTGAAGAGCATCACGTCATCTTCGCCCAGGCGGATCGGCGCGCCGTTCAGGCGGGCGATGTAGGAGAAATAAAGCCGCGCTTGCGGATGCTGGATGGCGACCATGCCGATCTGCGCTTCGACCCAGATCACCCCATCCCGATCCTCTTCCAGCATGGCGCGGGCGGCGTCGATCACCCGGCGCGCCTGTCCGCCGTAAGCCGGGTTTTCGAGATGCTGCGCCGTCGGGTAGTAATGTGAGAATGCCGGCATGAGGATGAGCAGCCCCAGCGCGGCGGCGTTTTGCCGGCGGCGCGGCACGGCTCTTCCGCTGTCCGCCAGCCGCCAGACGATGAACACCAGGAGATAGGGGAAGTAGTAGGAGCGCGAGAAGGGCAGCAGCGCCGCGATCAGGACCGCCATCATGCCGATCTCGCCGAGCGCCGCGCGGGCGCGCCAGGTAGCGTTTGAGGAGGCGCGCACCTTCGCCAGCAGCGCCAGCCCGTAGAGCAGGTAGGGAAACGGCGTGTAGAGCACGTGTTTGGCGAACAGCAGCAGATCGATGCGCCCGCGCCCGTCGCCGTCACGGAAGGCGAGGAAAAACTGCTTCAGCCACAGCGCCGGGTCAACCAGGATGATGGGTCCATAGAGCAGGGCGACCGTCAGTGCCGCCGAAAGCAGCAGCAGCGCGAAAGTCCGCCGCGACCAGCGCCGCGCGATGCCCAGGATGCCCAGCAGGCACAGGCTGAAGACCCCGCCGACCGGCTGGATCAGCCCGGCAGCCGCCGCCAGGGCGCCCAGCGTCACCGCCCGGCGCGCCCCGACGGGATGCGCCCCGCAGGCGAGATTCAGCATGACCAGCATCAGGGCGATGTTCAGCACCTCTGGGCGCGGACCATATAGACTGGGCGAGGTCAGGAAGGCGGCGACCAGGACCGTCCGCTGGGATGGCGCGCGGACGGCAAACCGGTCGCAGAGGCGCAGCGTCAGCAGGGCGATGATCGTCAGCAGGAGCGCGTTCCACAGAGCAAGGCTGTGCTGCGACGCGCCGAACACGGCGAAGAACGGCAGAGAGACCACCCCGTACAGATAGGGCAGCAGATAGGGCTGAAAGGCGCTGTGACCGAAGAGGCTGGTCAGCCAGTCGCCGCGCAGCAGCGAGTAGGTCTGGCTCAGATACCAGACGGCATCCGCCTGCTGATGGGTCGGGCTGTGAATCTGGATCAGGATGCGCCAGATCAGCAGCAGCGCCGCGAACGCCAGGACGAGGAGGTCGGCGCGCCTCGGCGCGGCAGGTCCTGAGCCTGACCGCAGGCTCACGAGAACGCCTGCACCGCCGCGATCACCTCACTTTGTTCCTCGGCGGTCATATTGGTGTAGAACGGCAGACGCAGCAGCCGGTCGCTGAGGTCTTCGGTCACCGGGCAGTCGCCCGGCTGTCCGCCGAACGCCCGCCCCATGTCGCTGAGATGCAGCGGCAGGTAGTGGAAGACCGCCAGGATGCCGCGCGCCTTCAGATGATCGATCAACGCGGTGCGCGCCGTCAGCGAGGGCAGCAGCAGATAATACATGTGGTACGCCTGATCGCAGTCGGCGGGCACGACCGGAGGACGCACCCCCTGCGCCGCCGCCCAACCGCTCAGTTCGGCGTCGTAGCGCTCCCACAGGGCGCGCCGCTTCGCCTGGATTTCCTCGCGCGCTTCCAGTTGGGTCAGCAGGAACGCCGCCAGCAGGTCCGACGGCAGATAGCTCGAACCGACATCCACCCAGGTGTACTTGTCCACCTGACCGCGAAAGAAGCGGCTGCGGTTGGTCCCCTTCTCGCGGATGATCTCCGCCCGTTCGATGTAGCGCGCATCGTTGATCAGCAGCGCGCCGCCCTCGCCGCACTGGAAATTCTTGGTCTCATGGAAGCTCTGCGACGTCAGCGCGCCGATCGTCCCTAACTGCCGCCCGCGATAGCGCCCGAACAACCCGTGCGCGTTGTCTTCGACGACCGGGATGCCGCGCCGCGCCGCGATGTCCATGATCGCGATCATCTCACAGGCGACGCCGGCGTAATGCACGACGACGATGGCGCGCGTGCGGGGGGTGATCGCCGCTTCGATCAGCCGCTCGTCGATGTTCAGCGTGTCGGGGCGGATGTCCACGAAGACGGGCTTAGCGCCGCGCAGCACGAAGGCGTTGACCGTCGAGACGAAGGTGAAGGACGGCACGATCACCTCGTCGCCCGGCTGAAGGTCGAGCAGCAGCGCCGCCATCTCCAGGGCGTGGGTGCAGGAGGTGGTCAGGAGCGCGCGGCGCACGCTCAGCGTCGCCTCCAGAAGGTGATGGCACTTCTGGGTGAAGGCGCCATCGCCGCTGAACTTGCCGGCGGCGACCGCCTGCTGTACGGCGTCCATCTCACCGCCGATCAGAGTCGGGCGGTTGAAGGGAATTCGATACATGATCACCTGCCTTTATAAAGGGCGAACGGCAGCCAGCAGCCGCGAGCCGCCGAAGCGAAAGCCGACCCCCGCCTGAATCGCCGTCGTCTCCACCGCCATCACCGCCGAAAGCGCCGCGTTCACCGCAGGGTTCAGTTTGAACTCGGCATACAGATCGAACGCCGCTTCGTCCGCCGGCTTGCGTGCCCGCGTCAGCAGCATCAGCGGCAGCAGCAGCGAGACGAACGATGTGGTCCCGATCACGCGGAAGCCCGCCGCTTCCACCCGGCGCAGCAGTTCGCCCCGCTCGTAGCGCCTTTTGTGATAGCTGACCTCATCGACGATGCTCCACAGGGCGCGGTGCTGCGGCACGCTGATCAGCAGTCCGCCGCCCGGCTTGAGCGCCCGGTACATCTGTGCCAGCGCCGCCGCGTCGTCCTCGATATGCTCGATCACGTCGAACGCGCCGATCAGGTCGAAGGCGGAGTCGTAAGGGATGCGCAGCGCGTCCATTTGCAGCAGCTTTGCCGAAGGCACGCGCTGCGCCGCGAAGCGCAGCCCTTCCACGTACAGATCGCTGCCGTAGAGCGCGGCATCCGGTAGAAGCCGGCGGATGCCCTGGAGGACGAAGCCCGTCCCACAGCCGATCTCCATGACGCGGTGCGCCTGGGGGAAATGGCGGGCGATCAGCCAGAGGATCAGCCGGCTGCGCGCTTCAAACCAGAAATGCCCCTGTTCCAGCGCGGCGAGATGGGCGAAGAAGTCGCCGCCATAGCTGTCGTTGCCGCCGGCGAGTTCCGGGGCGTAGAGCGGAATGCCCTCACAGCGCTCCGGCGCATAGCCGCACGCCGGACAGGTCTCGATCTCGTCAGGGAAGACAGCTCCACAGCGCAGACAGCGATTCATGATGCCTTCATGGTGCGTCATACCCCGGCGCTTTCCGGCGCGTCGAACCAGCCGTGATACCACAGTTTGAGCGATTCGGTCAGGAAACCGCAGCGCTGATAGAGCCGCTGCGCCGCGATGTTGCGCCCCTGGGTGACGACGCTGACCCGTTCGCAGCCGCGCTCGGCGAACCACGCCAGCGCCTCCTGCACCATCTGCCGCCCGACTCCGCGCCCGCGCGCCGCCTCGGCGACGCCGACCAGCCCGATCAGCCCGCTGCGCTCGTGAAGGTGTCCGGTGACGAAGCCGGCAGGCTGCCCGTCGTCATCTTCTGCCACCAGCACGATATCGGCATAGCCCCGGCAGCTGCGCTCGATCCAGGTGGCATAGAAGCGGTCGCACAACGCCGCCGGGAAATGTCCGTCGAAGTAGAAGCGCGAATCGATGTAGCTGCGGCTGGCGATGCGCCGCAGCGCCGGCAGGTCTTCCTCGCGCCAGCCGCGCGCTGTCGTTTCAACTACAGGCGGCGCATCCGCCGGGATCGCCCGCTCGAAGGTCAGGCGCAGATCGACCAGAGTGAACAGCGGCGGGCGCAGCAGCGCCAGCGTCTCGCGGTCGCCCGGATCGACCAGCAGGTAGAGGCATTCCACCGCCTGCTCACGGCACCACGCCCGCAGCGCGGTCATGGTTTCCGGGGTGAGCAGGTCGCCCTTCGCCCGCGCGATGCGCCTCCCGAAGAATTCTGAATCCCAGGAGAGCAGTTCAGCCGGCGGGATCGTCATCAGGATGCCTTTCGTCGTCGGTCGCTTCGCGCACCGTGTAGGCAGGGCGATCCTGCAGGCGGACGTGCATGCGCGCCAGATATTCGCCCATGATCCCCAGGGCGAACAACTGCACGCCGGCGAAGATGGCGATGATCGACGCCAGGAAAGGGAAACCGGGCACGCTCTCGCCGGTGATCAGATAGCGCCCGACCACGATGACGAACACGCCGACGCCGAACAGCACGAAGGCGAAGCCGATCAGGCTGGCGATCTGCAGGGGCAGCACGCTGAAGCCGGTGATCATGTTCAGCGCATGGCGGATCAGCTTGCCGACGGTGTAGTTGGAGACGCCGATCTGGCGCGCCTCGTGGCGCACCGCGACGTACGAGAAGCGCGATGTGCCCCAGGTCAGCAGAACATCAATGGAGACGTACAAGCCGTTGTAGCCGGCGAAAGCTTTGGAGACTTCGCGGCGAAAAGCGCGAAAGGCGCTGACCTTGGTGGCGATGTTCACGCCCATCGAGCCTTGCAGCGCCAGTTTGGTCAGCTGCGAGGCGAGGTTGCGCATCAGCCCGTGATGCATCTCCTGCGGCGCGCCATAGACCACGTCGAAGCCTTCGCTCAGTTTGGCGATCAGCCTGGGAATCTCTTCCGGCGGGTTTTGCAGGTCATCGTCGATGGTCACGACCACGTCGTACTGCGCCGCGCGGATGCCGCACAGCAGCGCGTTGTGCTGCCCGAAGTTGCGCATCAGGTTGATACCCCGCACCTGGGGGACCTGCTGCGCCAGCGCGGCGATCACCCCCCAGCTGTCGTCGCGGCTGCCGTCGTTGACCAGGATGATCTCGTGGCGCGGGCACAGATCGATAAGGACGGCGCGGAGGCGCTCCACCAGAGGCGCGAGGGTTTGCTCGCTGTTGTAGACCGGCACCACCACCGACACGGTAAGGGGCTGCATGAGCGAAATGTCACCGCCTGCTGAACGCTGCATCTGACAATGAGGGCGACTTGTAGGGACGCTCTACTTGTCACCCGACGTAGGGATTGAGCGCAATCCAGGACGCCGGGTTAGGGCATCGACTGTCTGCCGCCACCAGGGATGCGCCGCCGAGGGTTAAAACACCTCGGCTAGGCAAAGACCCGTCCACTGAAGGGACGGCGCTCAGG
>JAEURA010000094.1 GCA_016789005.1 Anaerolineae bacterium | reverse complement strand
GCGCCAGCGATTATTATTATGAAGGCGTCATCGAACCGCTGAACGAACTTCGCGCGGCGATCTATGCGCCGCGCGCCGCTCACGAACTCCTCCTACTCGTGCCTGAAGAGACCTGTGCTGCGCTCGAGGCGCGCTCCAATTTCCCGATCACTGCGGCGCACCGGAATTACCCCGATTATCTCCGGGCGATCTCCGGCGGGCTGGATGCGGACCAGTCTGTTTTCGACCTGCATGCGCAAGCGCTTGAGTTCCTCTACGACAGCGCATCGAACGGGACGCAAGCGGCGTTTGACGTGATCGCGCCGGGCTATCGGTTGGTCGAAGCCAGCGATGATCGCCTGCTCGTGGGCGATCTGGCGATCACCACCCGTTTCAGCGACTACGCCGACCGCTCTGAAGAGGTGAAGGCGTTCATCAGCGGCGACCTGGATGTGATCGTCAACCCATCATACACGCTGCGCGCCGACCTGCGCAGCGTGCCGGGCGTGCAGATCGTCGAGCAGGTGGGGCGGGCGTGGTATGCGCTGGGCTTCAACTTTGCCGATCCCCAGAATCCGCGCAGCGCCTTCGACTCTGCCACCGGTGAACCGCTGGATCAGGGTGCGCATCCGCTGTTCAGCGACCTGCGGGTGCGTCAGGCGATCCGCCTGGCGCTGAACCCCGATGCCCTGGGGGCGTCGGCGACCGCCGGGCACTATACCCGGCTCGCCAGCGATCAGCTCCCCTGGTCGTGGGCGTACAACCCGGACCTGACGATACCGAAGAGCGATCCCTTCGAAGCCCGCCTGCTGCTGGACTCATTAGGGTGGCGCGACTGGGATGGCGACGGGATTCGCGAGTGCCACGACTGCGCGACGGCAGAGGAGGACGCCGTCATGGAGTTCTCACTGCTTTACAGCAGTTATGATGAAGTAGCGTCCATCACCGCGCGCGGCATCGCCGAGCAGCTTCGGCGCGTCGGCGTGCAGGTCAGCCTGCGTGAAGCGGCGAGCGGCCTCGAGTACGATGCCAACCGGCAGGATTTCGGAGCGTACCTGCTGGCTGTCGCCGAGCAGCAGCCGGTAGCGGCGGATCGCGCCCGCCTGTACCGGCAGTCTGAAGATACTGTCTTCGGCGTGGGAAGAAATGTCACCTCCTACGTAAATCCTGAACTGGAAGCGGTCTTCGACCGCGCGGCGCACGCGCCGGACTGCGCTTACGATGTGCGCGCTGAAGCGCTGCGCGAGGCGAGCGCCATCCTCTATGAGGATATCCCGTATCTGCCGCTGTTCGCCGTCAACGACTTTTATGCGGCGCAGGCATGGGTGAGCGGGTTCGCGCCGCGCCAGAACGATCCTTTCTGGAACGTCGACTCCTGGGTGGTGAACCGATGAACGCGCGAAGAATGGGGGTTGGACTGCTGGCACTGAGCCTGATCCTGCTGGCGATCCCGGCGGGGGCGCAGGAAGAAGGCTACAGCTTCCGCGCCAAGATGGTCTTCGGCAGCGCCTTCATCCGCGCCCTCCCTTCGACCGATGCCGCCGAGACCGCTTCAATTTTCGAGGATAACCTGGTCGATGTCGTCGGACGTAACATCGACGGCGTCTGGTTCGAAGTGCGGCGTCCTGGACGAAGCTACACGCTCGGCTGGATGCTGGCGGAATTCCTGGAATATGATGAGGGACTGCCGGAACGACTGCCCCTGACCGATTTGACGACGGGGTGGGTGGGCGCGTCGGCGCTGACGCGCGATCCGGGATTCGCGACGTACGCCATCGATAACCTGATCCTGCGCGACTCGCCGGTCATCCGCAGCGGACGGCAGATCGGCACGATCCCCGCTGGAGCGGTGCTGCCGGTGCTGTATCGCAACCATGCCGGGACGTGGCTGTTCGTCAATTTTCGCGGAGATATGGGCTGGGTAGCGACGTTCAACACCCGCCCCGCGCCTGGCGTCGAAAACGCGCCGGTTGCCCCGGGACTTGCGGCTGAGGCGGAGATCACCTTCGAACAGATTCCTCCGGAGGTGCAGCGGGCGCAGATTGCCCGGCTGCGCGACTATCTCAACGCCACCCGCGCGGTCGCGGTCGGGCTGGAAAACCTGTGGTACTCGGTCGTCTCTCGCGAGATCATGCCCTGCGAGCCGCCCGCCTTCGTGCGTGATTATCCGTATACCGCCGACGATTCGCGGCAGTTCCCCGAACTAGAGCGCTACGTGCCCCGGCTCGACGAAGTTGGCGCACTGATCAATGCCGCCATCGAACCGCTGACGCGCTGTGGAGTATTCGACCGCGATGTCGCAGGACGAGCGCGCAACGCAGCGATCAACGCGCGCGTCGCTATCGATGCCACGTTGGGCGCGCTGATCCTGGTTGAGGAGCGAATCCGCTGAACAGGGCGTGCCGCTCCTGCTGGACGCGGCGGTCCATCGTTCCCACGTCATTACCCGCCGGCGCTGAGGTGCGGGCGGGTGAATCCGGTGTAGGGCTTGTCGAACACGCCGCCCGTCTGCAGCAGGCAGACCTGCTGCCATTCGAAGCGGTAGTTGCTGTAAGTCCAGTAGGGAGCGACGCGCCAGGTATAGGTCCCCTCTTCCTGGGGCAGATGATCCAGGATGATCTTGCTCGTCCCGGAGGTGCTGTCGAAGGCGCGGCGAACCCCGGTTGGCGAAATAACGATGACGCTGTAGACGTTTGCGCCGATCAGCGTAGGGTAGGTGACCGTCAGTTCCCGATCTCCCGCCATGAAGTCGCCGACACGGGAGAACGATCCTCCCCACTGATCGCAGATGTCATAAGACAGATCGAAACCGTCTGGTACGCGCCCATTGCGGTCACGGGGAAGGATGCGCCCGGTCGGGGGGATGCTGTTGAACGCCATACTGGTGCGCAGCAGTCGCGCATAGACCCAGGCTTTGCCGCCGCCATAAGTGATTTGCAGCCACTGCCGCCCATCCCAGCGCGTCACGAAGTCGCCGGCGCGCCCCAGGATGACGACGGATGAGTTGCGCGGCAGGCGGTCGATGGTGGGGTAGGCGAAATCGGGTCCCGAACGGACTTCTGCCAGATCGACATCGACCAGCCCAAAGATTTGATCGGACTGAGCGGAAGCGGGAAGGACGGCGATCACAAGCAGCCCAACGCCGAGGATGAAGCGAAAAAGCCGGTTTGACATGGCGACACTCCAAGACAGGTGCAGCCTGAGCTAGCGGAATCATGACACAATCTAGACTTAAGTGTAGGACAAAAACCGTAACCGTTGATGTAACGTTGAGATATAGTCGTTTGTCTGATGACACAGTGCTGACAATTCGATAGTGGTTCCGCCACACCGGATGAAAAAAAAGTCATTTCGGTAGTGGAATTGTTCACTTAATTTTCAAGATGGGTGATTCGCAGTATAATCATCTACCGTAGCCAGATCGAACAATCAAACACTTTCCCTCTTCATTCGGTTTGTTGGGCATCCTGTCAACATTACGGGGGTACACGATGTCGAAGAAAATCCTGTGCGTGCTGTCTGAATACGGGTACTGGGGAGAAGAACTGGTAGGACCGCTGGAAGAAGCGGATGCCGCCGGCTATGAGACGGTCTTCATCACGCCGACTGGCAAGCGCGCCCACGCGCTGCCGCCGAGCGCGAAGGCTGGCTACTTCGACCCGCCGCTCAAGAAAGTGGTCACCGACGAATACTATGCCGCCAAGACGCGCGAGATCGACGCATCCCCGCGCCTGGACAATCCGCTCAGTCTGAAGGACTGGTTTCCGGAGCGCCCCTACTTCAACGATCAGAACTTTGGTCACGAACTGGTCGCCTATCACAAGAAGCGCGAAGAGTGCTGGGAACAGCTGGCGGAGTACGACGCGCTGCTGATGGTCGGCGGCAGCGGTCCGCTGATCGACATGGTCAACAATCAGCGCCTTCACGATCTGGTGCTGGGCTTCCTGAAACTCAACAAGCTGATCATCGCCGAATGCTACGCGGTGACGATTCTGGCGTTCGCGCGCGACTGGTCGGAGCGCAAGAGCATCATCTCTGGGCGGCATGTGACCGGTCATGCGCTGGAATATGACTATAAGGACGGGACCGGCGTGCTCGGCATCGATGCCAACTTCGGACCGCCATTCTTCCCGCTGGAATACATCCTGCGCGATGCGACTGCTCCGAACGGGCAGTATCATGGCGGCGTCGGACACGAACGTTCGACCGTTCTCGATTATCCATTCCTGACTGGGCGTTCGACCCAGGACTCGAAGCTGGTTGGGCAGCTGATGGTCAAGGTCCTCGAAGAGGGCTTGGCGCGCTACGGCTGGTAGTCACCTTCTCAGGGAGGAAAGGCGGGTCGCCACAGGTGATCCGCCTTTCCTCGTCAAATTCATTCGCGCGGCAGCACACCCCCTGAGGAGGAATTATGCCCGGAAAACCTGGTCGTTACGCGATGATCGAGCAGTTCCTCGCGGACGGAATTGACTATATGTTCGGCAATCCAGGCACAGTGGAACAAGGATTCCTGGATTCGCTGGAACAGTACCCCGATTTCAAGTACATCATGGGCTTGCAGGAGACCATTGCTGTGGCGATCGGCGATGGCTATGCACGCGCCACCCGCAAGCCGACGGTCGTGCAGCTGCACAGCGGTGTTGGTCTCGGCAACGGTATCGGGATGATGTATCAGGCACTGCGTGGTCACGCGCCGCTGGTGGTGATCGCCGGTGAAGCCGGGATCAAGTACGATGCGATGGATGCCCAGATGGCGGCGGACCTCGTCTCGATGGCGAAACCGGTGACCAAGTGGGCGACACGGGTCGTCGATCCGAATTCGCTGCTGCGCGTGCTGCGCCGGGCGATCAAGATTTCTATCACTCCGCCTTCGGGTCCGGTGTTCGTGTGCGTCCCTGCGGATATCCTCGATGCCATCAATAATGAAGAGGTGTTTCCGACGCCGATGCTGGACACCGCCGTTGCGCCTTCGCCAGACGCTCTGAACCGGGCGGCTGCGATGCTCGCCGGAGCAGAACATCCGCTCATTCTGATGGGCGACGGCATTACGTTCAGCAATGCCCAGGATGAACTGGCGCGAGTCGCCGAAAGACTTGGCGCGGACGTGTACGGCGTCGATTCATCTGAAGTGAACATCAGCGCGCTGCATCCGCTGTACAAGGGCACGACCGGTCACATGTTTGGCAAGGCAAGCGCCAACATCACCCATAAGGCGGATGCTGTCCTGGTCGTAGGGACCTACGTTTTCCCGGAAGTTTTCCCGAATCTGTATGACGCCTTCAAGGCTGGCACGCAGATCGTCCACGTCGATCTCAACGCCTACGAGATCGCCAAGAACTTCTCGGTCGATCTTGGCATCGTCGCCGATCCGAAGCTGACGCTTGCGGCGCTGGATGAGGCGCTGGCGGCGTCGATGAGCGGCGCGCAGCAGGCGGCGGCTGGGGCGCGGCTTGAGGCGGCGCGACAGCAGTCGGCAGCAGCGCGGGGGACGGCACTGGCGAAAGATCAGGGGCGGCGTGAAGAATACCCCCTACGGGCGTCGCGCTTCATGGAGGAACTGGCGCGGCATGTGCCAGAGGATGTGATGGTGTTCGATGAGGCGCTGACTTCCTCGCCGGATGTCACGCGCTATCTGCCGCCGACACTTCCGGGACACTTCTTCCAGACGCGCGGCGGTTCGCTGGGCGTGGGAATCCCCGGCGCACTGGGCGTCAAGCTGGCGCATCCTGACAAGACGGTCATCGGTTTCACCGGCGATGGCGGAAGCATGTACACCATTCAGGCGTTGTGGACGGCGGCGCGCTACAACATCGGCGCGAAGTTCGTGATCTGCAACAACCAGAGCTACATGCTGCTCAAGCTGAATATCCTGCAATACTGGAATGAGCAGGTGGGAGACCCTGTGCACGAGTTCCCGCACAGCTTCGACCTGGGGAACCCGGTGGTCAACTTCGCGCGCCTGGCGGAATCGATGGGCGTGCCGGCGGTGTGTGTGGATCGCCCAGAACAGGTGGAAGCCGCGGTCAAGCAGATGATGGCGACCGATGGTCCGTTCCTGATCGATATGGTCATCAGCAGCGACGTACCCTAGGGTACGTCGCTGCCGTCTACTGGATATGCATAGGAATAAGGGGAGAACATGACGCAGCTTGCGCCATTGACGAAAGAAGAAATCGAAGCGATGGTGGTGGATTGGTATCAGGGCTTGGATGTCCACCGCGCTCAGGTGGACCTGATCAAGTACATTCACAGCACCGAGCTGCAGATGCGTTTCCCAGAGGCGACGCTGCGCACGCAGGCGGAATTCGAGCTTTGGTTTCAGGGAGTGATTCGCATCTTCTTCGATGAAGTGCACACGATGCAGTCGCTCGATGTCAAGGTGTCGGAAGACGGATCGAAGGCGGATGTCAAGCTGGTTGTGCGCTGGGAAGCGAGTCGTTGGAAGCCGCCGGCGGCGAACAGCGAGCGTCTGCGCTTCGACGCCTATCAGACCTGGGAAATCAAGCGATGCCCGAAGTCGCTTGCGCCGGCGATCACCATTTATATCGTGGACGAGCTGCGGCAGCTGGAAGGCGGAGTCCCTCTCTAGTGCGCGGTGGAGTCTGTAAGCAGTCACCCATTTCCGTTTCCATACCTAATTATCAATTTCAGGAGTGATTCATCATGGCGAATACCGATCTCGTTCTCAAGATGTACGACCTGTTCAGCAAGGGCGATATGGCGGGCATCAAGAACGAATTGTTCCACCCCGAGATGAGCTGGACGATGCCGGGACACCACCCGCTGTCCGGGCGCATGGAAGGCGTCGACGCGGTGATCGCGTTCTTCGGCGCGCTCTTCCAGGCGGGGATCTCCGTCGATAACGTCCACTTCGGCGAACTGGACGACGGCACGGTCGTCGAGAAGCATACCGGACACGGCAAGATCGGTTCCGAAGAATTCGTGTTCCCCACCTGCACGACCTACGGGATCAAGGACGGCAAGATTTTCGAAGTGCGCGTGCACACCGGCGACCAGCACACGGTGGACCGCTACATGTGGACGATGTTCAGGCTCAAGGGTATCCCGGCGCGTCTCGCGGAGTAGTCCCGCCTTCACGGTCGTTTATCCATTGACAGCGATCTCGCTGGGGGAAACAACATGCCTCATGTAACTGCAGAACTTGTCGGTATGGCGTACGATGCTCTGGCATCGGGCGACCGCGCCGAAATTGAGAAGTACTGGGACAACAGCATGAAGTGGCTCGTCCCAGGACACAACCCGCTTTCCGGCTGGTACTATGGTCTGGATGCATTCCTGGCGTTCATGGGTCAGGTCGGTGCGCTGTCGAACGGCAGCTTCCGGATGACCGGCGTCACCGTGCTGGTCAACGATGACTGGTCCGCCGACGTGACGCACAACGTCGGTTTCCGTTCGGGGCACGAGGGAACCGGACAGATTCCGTACACCAAGCTGGATATCGATGTCATTCATCTGCTGCGCTGGCGCAACGGCAAGGTGATCGAAGGGCGCGGCGCGATCTTCGGCGATGGCGCCAACGAATATGATCTCTTCTGGTCGCCGGTCGCCTCGCACAGCGGGCAGCGCCTGAACACGGACGACGCGCCGCTGACCAACCGCGACGTGATCCGCAAGGTGGTCGAGGAAGTCTGGAACGTCAACGCTCAGGACCGCATTCCGGAGTTCTACAACAAGAACTACGTGTTCTTCCAGGAAGGCGGCGGTGAAGAACTGGGGCAGGAGAGCGTTCGGCGCTGGCTGGACACCCTGCACACAGCGTTCCCGGACATCCGCTACGAGATCGATGCCGTCTACTGCGAAGCCGACAAGGCTGCGATGCGCTATCACGTCACCGGAACCCACACCGGCGATTTTCGCGGGCTGCCGCCGACCAACAAGGCGATCAACCTGTCGGGGCACATGATGTTCCGCCTGTACGACAACAAGATTTCGGTCGCTCATGGCTACTGGGACATGCTTGGACTGCTTCAGCAGCTCGGCATCCTGCCGCCGTTCGGCGGACCGCCCAGCCGCTAGCTGCTGCGCCGCTTTGCCGCTGACCGAGGGTGTTTGCAGCGCGCCTCGGTCGGTGGCGGCATCATTCGATTGAGGCGACCGCTGTTCTCGCAGGGCGGTCCTATCCAGATGAGGTGCGTAGTGCCAACTACACCGGAGCACAACAAGAACACGGTCATCCGCTTCTTCCTGGCGGCGAACAACGATCAGCTTCAGGAACTGGATAAGTTCATGGCGGAGGACTTCACGACCTATGGTCCGCAGTCGCTTCTGCCCAAGGCGGTCGGACGTGATGCGCACAAGGGGGGAATCGGCGGGTTCAAAGCCACTTTCCCAGACGCGAAGATCGAGATCATCCACATCTTCGCCGAGGGCAACAGGGTCATGACGCATCAGAAGGTCACCGCCCGCCACGTCAAGGAGTTCATGGGCGTCCAGCCGACGTTCAAGTATCTGACCTGGACGGCGACCCAGCTTGCGCATTTCAATGACGACGGCATCATGGTCGAGCGGTACGTCATCGAAGACTTCATGTCGATGTTTCAGCAGCTCGGCATCCTGCCGACCAAGTTCGGCGGCTGAGGGATCACTGTATCGTCGCAGGTGTTCACATCCAGCACGGGTGGTTTTGGAGGAGAAGTTTTCATGGGCATCGAACTGAACAAGCAGAATGTTCAGCGTTTCTACGATGAGGTCATCGGCAAGGGCGACGTCAGCGTCATCGATGACCTGATGTGCAGTGAATTCGTGCATCACGGTGATGCGCTGTTCCCGTACATTGGCGGCAGCGAGGCGATCAAGCAGGGTGTCAAGGGCGTCAAGACCGCCTATCCCGATGGGCACACGGTGATCGAAGACATGGTCGCGGAAGGCGATATCGTCGTCGTGCGGCTGACCTGGCGCGGCACGCACCTTGGACCCTTCATGGGCAAGGAACCGACCGGCAAGGTCCACAAGTGGGCAGGGCTTTCGACCTACCGCTTCAACAATGAGGGCAAGATCATCGAACGGTGGGCGAACCAGGATGTGATGCCGCAGCTGATGGCGTTGGGCATGATCCCTGAAATGAAACTGGGCGGCGGTTAGGCTTCACGCGGGAAGAGGACTCCGATCATGTCTGTGGATGCGAACAAAACGCTGGTGAGCAAGTTCCATCAGGTTGTCATGGTCGAGCGCCGATTGGACGAGGTCGCGCAGTTCATGCGCGACCCTCTTCTGGATCGCGACTCGAAGGGCGCTCCAGAAACGCTCGATCACGTGAAAAAATCGTTTGCGGCGTATTTTTCGGCATTTCCCGATCTTCAGTCCAAAGTGGAAGACCTGACTGCCGAGGGCGACAAAGTGGTCTGCCGTCTGACCGTTTCGGGGACGCACCAGGGCGAATACATGGGGGCTGCCCCCACTGGTAAGTCGTTTTCTGTCTCGGCGATGCACATCTTCCGCATTGTCGATGGGAAGATCACTGAACGCTGGGAATGGGTTGACCGCATGGGAATCCGGACTCAGCTGGGTATTCAGAACTGACGCCTATCACTCGGCGATTGCGATCTGAACGCTGAACGGCACAAGCCAAGATCAAGTACCAGGGGGGACGGCGAGATGGGCGCACAACAAGAACGCAACAAAGCCCTTATACGGGACTATATAGAGAACGTCATAAACAATCATATTCTGGATCGCTTTGCCGACTACATCCCGGAAGACGGCATCGACTACAGCGCGCCACCCGGTATCCCGCGCGGACATGCAGGCACGCGGATGTTCTTTCAGATGTTTTTTGAAGGATCGTCAGACGCGAAGAACACGATTCACGATCTGGTCGCGGAAGGCGACAAGGTGACCGTCATCTCGACAATAGCCGGGACGCACAACGGTAACCTGATGGGGCTGGCGGCGACCGGTAAGAAGGTCGCCGTCCAACTGCTGGAGACCGTGCGCATCGTCGATGGGAAGTATGCGGAGCGCTGGGGCGGGCTGGACATCGTCGGGCTGATGATGCAGCTTGGCGCGATGCGCGATCCCGACCAGAAGGCGAAAGAAGAGCAGTATGCGGCGATGGTTCACCGCTATATCTATGGCGTGAACCACGATGACGAGACTGCGCTGCGCGACGTGTTCGCCAAAGACTTTCTGGATCATAACAACGCCCAGGTCGCGGGCTTGCCGCCGGGCGTCGCAGCGGTGGTGATGGCGCATCACATGCTCAATCAGTCGTTCAGCAACCTGACCTTCAGCATCGACGAGATCATGGTGGAAGGCGACAAGGTTGCTATTCGCGTGCATGCCGAAGGGAAGCACACCGGGGACTTCTACGGTTTCCCGCCCACCGGAAAAGACATCCAGTGGACGGCGCATCGCATCCTGCGCGTGGAAAACGGCATGTTCGTCGAAGCCTGGAACGAGTTTGACCAGGTGGGCATCCTTCAGCAGATGGGGATCGTCCCATCGTTCGCGCCGCCGCCGAACCCCGAAGCCAACAAGGCGCTGGTCCGCAGGCTGTATGAAGAAGAGAACAAGCACAACGTCGATATCGTCGACGAGCTGATGTCGCCCGATTTCGTCATGCACGGTGACGCGCTGAACCCCTATCAGAAAGGGCTGGAGCCGATCAAGCAGGGTGCAAAGATGACCCAGGAGGCTTTCCCTGACCTGGTGGTCGAGATCGAAGACATGATCGCTTCTGGCGACAAAGTGATGGTGCGTCTGCGCTGGACGGGAACCCACACTAAACCGTTCATGGGACTCCCGGCATCGGGCAAGAAGATGTCCTGGACGGCGATAGCGACCAATCGCGTTGAGAACGGCAAGATCGTTGAGCGTTGGTTTAACTCTGATGTATTCGGGCTGCTACAGCAGTTCGGCATGATCCCGGGGGGGAACTGAGTCGATGGCGTACGAGAGCAAGAGCAAAATTGAGTGGAAGCTGTCCCAGGTAGCGCCGAGCGAACCCTACGCGCAGCAGCGCGGCATCAACTATCGGGCGCTGCCGGTTGATGACTCATCTCCTGCGCGCGCCGAAATGGAAGCCCTGGCGCGGCGGTACGCCGATGCCATCAACCATCGCGACTTCGGCACGGTGATGGGGATGCTCGACCCTGGCATGGTGGATCATTCCGTGTTGGGCGACCCGGTGTCGGCACAGGGCATCCAGCAGGTCTACATGACGCTGCTGACCTCGTTTCCTGACCTTCAGTACGGCATTGACCATCTTTATGTCGATGGTGACATGGTCGTCCTGAACGGGCAGTATCGCGGGACGAGCCAGGCGCCTTACTACAACACCCCCGCGACCGGAAAACCGTTCGCGACCTATGTCCTGGAAGTTTTCAAAGTGCGCGATGGCAAATTCGTAGAGCGTCACTTCTGGTTTGACGCCATGAAGATTGTGCGCGAAATTACCGCGCCCTAGGAAGGAAGAAGATCATGGCGACGACCCCTGAAGAGAAACGCGCACTCATCATCAAATATTTCACCGAGGTCATCATTCCGCGCAAGCTGGAACTGGTCGATGGCTACATTCACCCGGATGTCATCGAGCACAGCGCGCCGGTGATGAACATGCCGGCGGCGGAAGCGGCGAAGGCGTTTTTGCGGCTGAACTTCGAATCGTTTCCCTGGCTCTGGTACGACATCCACCATCTGCTGGTGGACGGCGACACCCTGGTTCTGATCGGCTACATCGAAGGTGAGTTCACCGGCAAGCCGCTGCTGGGCACGCCGCCGACGGGCAAGAAGTTCCGTATCCCCAACATCGAAGCCATCACGGTCCCCGAAGTGCAGTTCATCGAGCACTGGGGCGGCATCGACATGATCGGCTTGGCGGAGCAGCTGGGACTGCCGTTCTTCGGAATGGACAAACAGGGCGCCGCCCCCGATCACAGCGAAGAGGCGCGCCGGCTCGCCGAGAAGTACATCGACCGCATGAATGCCGGCGATGTCGACGGGACGATGGAAGTGTTTGCCGATTCGTTCGTCGATCACCAGGTGGTCCCCGGCGGCGCAACGCTTGGCAGCACCAAAGCCGACGTGCGGCAGGCGCATGTCATGCTCAAGGACGCTTTCCCGGATGTGCAGTTCGCCCTGGAAGACCTGCTGGTCGAAGACGACTCGGTGGTGATGCGGGTCAGTGGAGAAGGCACGCACCAGGGTCCGTTCTTCGGCATACCGGCGACGGGCAAGCATATTCGCTGGACCGGCGTGCGCGTCCTGCGCCTCAAAGATGGGCTGTTCGTCGAAGGTACGAGCGAGCTGGATCAGGTCGGCATCTTGCAGCAGATGGGCATCCTTCCGACCCCGCCGGTGGTCTACGACACTCAGGGGAACAAGGCTGCCGTGCGTCGTCTGCTGGAAGAACTGAATCAGGGCAATTTTCATGCCTATGACGATGTGATGGCTCCAGATGTGATCGTCCATCTGGAAAGCAGCCCTGAACCTTTCAAGGGGACGCGGATGCTGAAGATGGACGATGCGCTGCTGCACGGAGCGTTCCATGATCTGAGCATCGTCGCACAGAGCATGACGGCGACCGGCGACCGAGTCGCCACGCGCCTGCTCTTCACCGGCACGCACAGCGGCGAGTATATGGGTGTGCCCGGTTCCGGGCAGGTCTACAACTGGAGCGGGATGGTCATCGACCGCGTTGAGGATGGACGGATTGTGGAGCGCTGGACCAACATGGACCGCTTCACGCTCCTGATGCAGGTGGGGATCATTCCTCGCTTCGGCTGAACTATACGGATGTGCGCCGCCGCTGAAGGGCGCGTGTTTCTTCGGGAAGGATCATGACGACGACAATCGCAGCAATGAAAGCGCTTGCCGCTCAATTTCAGCAGCAGATCAACCAGCATAACCTGGATGGGGCTGTCGCACTCTTTGACCCGAACCTGGTCGATCATACGCAGGGACCTTCGGTTACGCCTGGTACGCAAGATCTGCGCTCGCAATACGGGATGTTTCTGGGCGCGTTTCCTGATTTCCGCCTGGAGCTTGAGGCGATCAGCGCCGAGGGCGATTGGGTTGTGCTGCACGGCATTTATCAGGGGACCCACACCGGGGCGGCTTACCTGAATGCACCTGCTGCCGGCAATCCATTCAAGACGTACGTCGTCGAAGTGTTTCGGGTCAAGGATGGGAAATTCGTCGAACGGCACCGCTGGTTCGACATCATGACGCTGCTGCGCGCCTTGCAGACGCCGGGCGGGGCAGAGCCAGCCATGGGGACTCGCGCAGGAGCGGCTCCGAGTACGACGACCCCGGACCAGAAGCGGGCGCGCATCCGCCAGTATTTCAACGAGATGGTCATCCCCCGCAATATCGACCGGATGCCCTTCTTCCTGGGGGACAACGTGCTGGATCACAGTGCACCTCCGGGACTGCCGTCCGGCGTTGAAGGGGCGCGCATGTTCCTCAACATGAATTACGCCTCGTTCCCGTGGACCGACTACGACATTCAGCACGTCATCGCCGATGGCGATCTGGTGACGGTGGTGTTCGAGATCGTCGGGGAACACACCGGGGCGCCGTTCTTCGGCGTGCCGGCGTCGGGCAAGCGCTTCAAGGTGCAGTGCATCGAGATCGAGCGCGTGCCCGGTGAGCACTTTTTGGAACACTGGGGCGGCATGGACTTCGTCCAGCTGAGCGCGCAGCTCGGCTTGGGCTTGTTCGGCGAAAGCCAGGATCAACAGCAGGCGGCGGTGGAACAGGATGTGCGCCGGCTCGCCGAAGATTACATTGAGGGCATGAACGAAGGCAACATCGACCGCGTGATGAGCGTCTTCGCCGACAGCTTCATTGACCACCAGGTGGTCCCCGGCGGCGCGACAATGGGCAACGACTTCGCAGCGGTGCGCCTGGCGCACGTGATGCTGCACGAGTCTTTCCCAGACGTGAAATTCAGCCTGCGGGACCTGATCATCGACGGCGACATCGTGTTCATGATGGTGCGGGGCGAAGGCACGCACATGGGCGCATTTTTCGGGATGCCGGCGACCGGCAAGCACATCAAATGGGCGGGAACGCGCGTGCTGCGCTATGCCAACGGAAAATTCGTCGACGGCACGAGTGAGCTGGATCAGGTCAGCATCCTTCAGCAGATGGGCATCCTGCCGACTCCGCCGGTGGTTTACGATACGGCGGGACACAAGAAGCTGGTACGCAGCCTGATCGATGAGATCAATCATGGCAACCCTCACGCCTACTCTCGGTTCATGGCGCACGATGTGCTGACCAACTTCGAAAGTGCCGAGACGCCGGTGAAAGGCGTTCGGGCGCTGAATGACGATCTGGGTGTATTGCGCAGTGCATTCCACGACCTGCACGTGGAGATCGAGACGATGGCGGCGTATCAGGACAAGGTGTCGGTGCGGGTGCGCTACACTGGGACGCACGCCGGAACCTATATGGGTGTGGCGGGCACAGGTCAGGTGTACCACTGGAGCGGTGCGCTGACCTTTCGCATCGATGACGGAAAAATCACCGAGATGTGGACCAACACCGACCGCTTCACGCTGCTTCAGCAGGTTGGTATCATCCCGCGTTTCGGCTAGAACAAACGTAGCGGGGGGAATTCTACGGGGCGAGGATCTGCATAACAGAGATGCATGCTGGGCATGACCTCGACCCGCAGAATTTGTGAATTAATAGAATCGGCGGACTTGAAGGGGCAATTGATATGATTCTCGTGACAGGTGCTACAGGAAATATCGGTCGCGAACTGGTGACGCAGCTGGCGCAGACCGGCAAACCGTTCAGCGTGATGGTGCGCAACGCTGCAAAAGCGCAGGCGATGCTCGGTTCGATTCCGAACCTCAAGATTGTTGAAGGCGACGTTTCCAAGACGCAGACGCTTGCCGCAGCGCTGGAAGGGGTGGAACGCGCGTTTCTCCTCACGCCCAGCGACTTCCGGCAGGTGGATCAGCAGGGCAACTTCATCAACGCCGCCAAGGCTGCCGGCGTCAAGCACATCGTCAAGCTGTCGGTCGTCGGCGCAGCCCCTGACGCGCCGACGCAGTTGATGCGCTGGCATGCGCAGAGCGAGCGCGAACTCGAACAATCCGGTATCGCCTGGACGCATCTTCGCCCCCACGTTTTCTATCAGTACTGGCTTCAGCTGGTGTATCCGATCAACATGACCGGCGGCTTCTATGCCTCTCTGGCGGCGAACGTGGCGCTGCCGGCTATCGACATTCGGGACATCGCCACCGTCGCCGTGCGCTGCCTGACCGAACCGGGACATGAAGGCAAAGTCTACCGGCTGACGGGACCTGAAGCCCTGACGAACGTGCAGGTTGCCGAGAAGATCGGCAAAGTCATGGGCAAGAACGTCACCTATTCCTATATGCCGCCGGAGCATACCAAAGCAGGCATGATGCAGATGGGCATGCAGCCCTGGTTTGTCGATTTCGTCGTCGGCATGGACGAAGCCTACAGCACCGGGCGCTACAGCGATGTCACTTATGACTTCTACAGAATCACCGGACGCCAGCCGATCAGTGCTGACCAGTTCTTCAGCGATTTCGGCGGCTTCATCAAGAATCCCCCGCAGTTCGATATGAGTGCATTCGCAGGAGGCGCACCTCAGGTGAACCCCGAAGAACTGAAGGCGAAGGTCATTCGCCTCTACGACGAACTGAACCACAACAACTTCGACGTGCTGTACGAGATCATGGACCCGCATTTCACGGCGCACGGCGAGACGATGGGCTTGGACCCCAGCGACAAGGATCATCTGGCGGCGGTGGCGCGCGGCATCCAGTGGGCGAAGTGGGTCTTCCCGGACCTGTACGTCAGCGTAGATGATCTGGTCGCCGAGGGCGATAAGGTCGCCGCTCGCCTGACCTGGCGCGGCACGGTGACGCAGGAAGTCTATGGCGTGCCGCCGAACGGGCAGACCATTGAGTGGACCGGCATGGCGATCAACCGCTTCGAGAACGGCAAGATCGTCGAGCGCTGGTTCAACAGCGATGAAATGGGCATGATGCGCGGCATGGGGCTGCTCCCGCCCATGGGCGGCGGCGCTCCTGCGCCGGCGGCAGACGCTCAGCCCGCCGCCGCTCCGCAGACGGATCTGCCGGCATCGTCGCCCGTCGGTCCTCAGGTCTCTAACTCGGAACTGGAAGGCAACAAGGCGATTGTCCGCTACTTCTACGAGCATGTGTTCACCGAAGGACACGTCGAGAAGCTGAAGGACATCATGGACGAGAGTTTTGAGGATCACGGCGAGGCACTCTTCGGCAGCGCGCACGGGCGCGCCATGCTGGAAGGCGGCATCGCCCACATGTCGAAGATGTTCCCGGTCAAGGCGGTCGAGGTGATGGATATGATCGCCGAGGGCGATCTGGTCGGTGTGCGCGGCGTGATGACTCTGGTACACTCCGCCGACTGGTTGGGGCGTGCGCCGACCGGCAAGGAACTGAAGTGGAACGGGCTGTCGATCTTCCGCATCAAGGATGGCAAGATCGTTGCCCGCTGGTTCAATTCCGACAGCCTCTACATCCTGGAGCAGCTGGGCTACTGGCCCGTGAACAAGTGATCATCGGGTCATCGTTCCGTTCGCAACCTTGTTGTTTGACCGCGTCGCCCGGTGCGCATCGTGCCGGGCGCGCGGCGTGATTACCGGCTTACAGAAGGGAAAACAGATTCATGCAAACACCACACGAGATCATCCAGAAGTATTACGAGTACGCCACCGAGGGCAATTGGGATGCGTGGTGTGACCTGTTCCATGAGGACTACGTCATGGATGAGCAGCTCGCCGGGCGTCTCACCGGGATGGATACGCTGCGTAACATCATGCGCGGCTTTCCGCAGGCATACAAGGTATTCAAGAACAGCCCGAAGCACATCATGGTCGATGGCAATCGCGGCGCGGTCGTCTCGCATATTTCTGCCCGCGCCATGAAGTATCCGGATGAACCCATTGAAGCCGAGGCGATGAACTTCTTCGAATTCCAGGACGGCAAGATCTCCTACATGGCGAACTTCCACGACTCGAAGCCATTCGCCCCCTTTCTCCGTCAGTTATCCGAAGGGTAGACGCGACAACATGACAGAACGTACGCACTTCGATTTCGTGGTCATCGGCGCTGGCGCGGGCGGCGCGGTCGTCGCCAACCGGCTCAGCGAAAATCCCAACACTCACGTGCTGCTGCTGGAAGCAGGGACCGGCGACATTCCGGAAAATGTGCGCATCCCGGCGGCGTGGCCCACGCTGTGGCATACCCCGGTGGACTGGGACTATTACAGCGAGCCGCAGCGTGCGCTGGGCGGGCGCCGGGTGTACGAACCTCGCGGCAAGATGGTCGGCGGGTCGTCTAACCTGTACATCCTGATGCACATTCGCGGGCATGAATCTGACTTCGACAACTGGGCGTACAACGGTTGCCCCGGTTGGGGGTATCAGGACGTGCTGAAGTACTTCCAGATGGTCGAAGATCAGGAAGACTTCACCAGCCCCTGGGCAGGGCATGGCGGTATGATGAGCCTCATCAACGCCAAGAATCATAAGCCGAACCCGCTTTCCGAGATCTTCATCGACTCCTGCGTCGAACTGGGACATCCTCATACCGACGACTTCAACGGTCCCAACATGATCGGCGCAGGGTGGCATCATCTGAATATCCGCGACGGCCGCCGTCACGCCGCCAATGAGGCGTACATCGAGCCATTCATCGGACAGCGTCCCAACTGGACGATGAAGACGAACGCCCAGGTCACCCGCCTGATCCTGGACGACGGCGAGTGCGTGGCGGTCGAATACATCCAGGACGGGCAACTGCACGAGGTTCAGGTGAGGCAGGAAGTGGTGATCTGCGGTGGCGCCATTGAGTCACCCCACATCCTGCTCAATTCCGGCATTGGACCGGCGAACCATCTGCGCGCCTGGGATAAGCCGGTGGTGATCGATCTGCCCGGCGTAGGCGAGAACTTCCACAATCACGTGCTGACCGGCGTCATCTATGGCACGCGCGATCCGGTTACAGCGCCGAACCTTCAGATGTCGGAAAGCGCCATGTTCTGCAAGTCCGACCCGGGCTGGGTGGGACCGGACATTCAGATGGCATTCATCGGCGCGCCGTTCGATATCATCATCGGGCAGAAGAATCCTAACGCCGTCAGCATCCTTCCGGGCGTCGTGCGTCCGCTGTCGCGCGGCACGATCAAGCTGCAAAGCGCCGATCCCGCGCGTAAGCCGGCGATTAACCCGAATTACCTGGGCGCGAAGTCGGACGAAGACCGTCTGGTGTGGGCGTTCAAGCTGGCGCGCGACATCTTCAACTCGAAGACCTTCTCGCACCATGTGACCGAAGAACTGCTTCCTGGACCGCAGGTCAAGACCGACGAAGAGATCCGCGCTTTCGTCCGCAGCCGTGCGGACTCCTATCATCACCAGTCCGGCTCGTGCAAGATGGGGTCGGATGAAATGGCGGTGGTCGATCCGACCTGCACGGTCTACGGCACGACCAACGTGCGTGTCGCCGACGCCAGCGTCTTCCCGATGGTTCCTTCGGGCAACTGCCATGCTGCCATCATGATGGTGGGCGAGAAGGTTGCCGATCTGATCAAGCAGAAGCACGGTCTGTAGACCGCTTCGACCGCGCAATCCACACATTCAATAGGGACGGGAGGAATCTCGTCCCTATGCCATTCTTCAGACCTGCGACCGGGGGGTACAGATGAAATTACAGGGCAAGAAAGTCGCGATTCTCATCGAGAGCGACTACTACGAGAAGGAAATCTTCTACTACGAGCACCGTTTCCCGGAAGAGGGAATCGAGCTGCACTTCCTGAGCCGCCTGTGGGGACAGCCCTACCTGACCTTCAAAGGACACGAGTATCAGGCGCCTTTCGAGTGCCACAAGTCGCTCGAAGGCATGTCGGACGAAGATCTGCGCAGCTACAGCGCGATCATCGTCCCATCTGCCATCGTTTCGGATCGTCTGCGCTATACTGAAGACATCAATAAGCTGTCACCTGCGGTACAATTTATCGAGCGTGCCTTTGCCGAACCGTCCATCATCAAGGGGATCATCTGCCATGGCATGTGGCTGATTTCGCCTGTTCCGCATCTGGTGCGCGGTCGCAACGTCGTCGGGCACATCAACCTGCTGGGCGACATTCGCAACATGGGTGCGAACTACATCGATCAGGATGTGGTCGTCGATGGCGATCTGGTGACGGGACGTACGGGCGGACACTGCCATCTGTTCGCGCGAAAGATCATCGATCTCATGCTGGAGAAAGAAGAGGGACGCTGATGGAATTCAATCATATCGGGCTGAACTGCAAAGACCCGATTGCCATCGAGAAATACTATACCAAGCATTTCGGTTTCACTCGTGGGCGTGTGATTCCCCTGGGCGAAGACAATCAGCTGGTCTTTCTGAAGGGACCGGGCGTCTATCTCGAAATCTTCAAGACGGGTGATGATCGCCCTATGTCGTCGCCGGAAAAAGACGGCTATGGCTATGTGGGGACGCGCCATCTCGCCTTCAAGGTGGACGATGTCGATGCCGTCCTCGCCAGCATGGGCGCCGACGCCAAAGTGACGCTGGGACCGCTGGATTTCAGCGCGTTCATCCCCGGCTGGAAGACCGTGTGGGTCGCCGACCCCGAAGGCAACATTGTGGAGATCAGCCAGGGCTACGTGGATCAAGAGAATCCACCGCCGCTGGTCTAGGTTTGCTGACACAGGCGCATCGTAGACAAGGGGTGAGAGATAACGTGAACGATCTGAACTTCACTTTTTCCGACCTGATTGCGGGCTATGTCTCGCACTTCAATCGCACTGACCGTACCGTGCAGCTGACGACGTCTGATGGGCGGCAGTATACGGGCAAGCTGACCGACAATGTTTACGCCCGCTTCTCGCAGAATCTGGGTGAAGGCTGGCCCGATGCCACAGGGCGTCTGGGGCAGCTTCTCGTCCCCGGTCAGCTGGTCTATGCCTATGGCATCTTCTACCCGGAAGACAGCAACAAGTTCGAGATCAAGAATTTCGTCTTCCCAGGCGATGGACCTTCGGTGTACCGGCACGAAGAACAAGACTGGTGGATCAAGCAGGTTGATCAGATCGCCAACTCTTATCTGCAATGGCAGTTCAACTGGCCCAACGAGTCTATCGACTACCGCAACTACCGCACTTTCCTGCACCTGGCGGGCACGAAGCGCGGCGACTTCCTGCAAGAAACGGATACCATCTCCCGCCTGGTTTACGGGTTCGCCTCGGCGTTCATGATGACCGGGAAGGACCAGTATCTCGAAGCGGCTGAGCTGGGCACCGAGTATCTGCGCGAGCACATGCGCTTCTTCGATATGGATGAAGACCTGATCTACTGGTATCACGGTATTCAGGTGAGCGGGGCGCAGGAACAGAAGCTCCTGACCTCGGAGTTTGGCGACGACTACGACTCGATTCCGGCGTATGAGCAGATCTACGCGCTGGCGGGACCGATCCAGACCTACCGGGCAACGGGCGACCCGCGTATTCGCTACGATGCCGACAAGACTATCGAGCTGTTCCAGAAGTATTTCTACGATCCGGCGCTGGGCGGCTACTTCTCGCACATTGACCCGATCACGCTGGACCCGCGCGCCGAGATGCTCGGACCCAACCGCGCGCGCAAAAACTGGAATTCCGTCGGCGATCACGCGCCGGCGTTCCTGATCAATCTCTACCTGGCGTCGGGCGAGAAGGCGCATGCCGACATGCTCGAACACTGCTTCGACATGATCACCCAGCACTTCCAGGACTACGAGCACAGTCCGTTCGTGCAGGAGAAGTTCCACGAGGACTGGTCGCACGATTACACCTACGCCTGGCAGAAGAACGGCGGTGTCGTCGGGCACAATCTGAAGATCGCCTGGAACATCACGCGCATGACCTCGCTCATGGCGAAGCCGGAATATGTCGACTTTGCCAAACGGATCGCCGCGATCATGCCGACCGTCGGCATGGACACGCAGCGCGGCGGTTGGTACGACGTGATGGAGCGTTTGCGCGCGCCGGGTGAGAAGTTCCACCGCAACGTGTTCCACGATCGTAAGGCGTGGTGGCAGCAGGAACAGGCGATCCTCGCCTACCTGATCATGTACGGCGTCTACCACGACGAGGAATACAAGAAGCTGGCGCGCGAATCGGCAGCTTTCTACAACGCCTTCTTCCCGGACACGGGCGATGGCGGCGTCTACTTCAACACGCTCGCCAACGGCATCCCGTATCTGCTCGGCAACGAACGCCTGAAGGGCAGCCACTCGATGAGCGGCTATCACTCGATGGAACTGTGCTACCTCGGCTCGGTGTACCAGAACCTGCTGATCAGCAAGGTCGGCATGGACTTCTACTTCAAGCCGATGGTCGAGAGTTTCCCGGATGGTCTCCTGCGCGTCGCGCCGGACCTGCTGCCGGCGGGATCGCTGCGCATCGCTTCGGTCGAGGTGGATGGCAAGCCCTACGATCAGTTCGACGCGGCGGGGCTGACAGTGACTCTGCCGAAGTCCGATACGCGCGTGAAGATCAAGGTTCGCATCGAGCCGGTCAAGTAGTTACAGCAAGGACCGATACAAGGAGCAAACGATGGCACTCTCAGTCAACGTCACAGAACATCCGGGGTATTCCATCGCAGCCGTCGTCGGCGATGTTGACGGTGCCACCGCGCCAGAGCTTCAGGAAGCGGTGCTGGCGGCAGCCGGTCCAGGCTGCCGCCTCCTGCTCGACATGTCGCAGGTGGCGTATATGTCCAGCGCGGGACTGCGCGTGATGCTGCTGCTGTATCGCCAGATTTCGGCGAATGCCGGCAGCAAGGTGGTCCTGGTCGGTCTGCCGGAAGATGTTCAGGAGACGATGGCGGCGACCGGCTTCCTGAAATTCTTCACCATTGCAGACACACTGGAAGACGGCGCTGCGGCGCTGAATAAGTGAGCCGCAGCGATGCCGGATCAACGGATCGACACCTATCCAACGCATCAATACCAGGGTTTCGATTTGCGCCCTGGGCGACCACTCCCCTTCGGCGCGAGCCTCGTGCCGGGGGGGATCAACTTCTCCATCTATTCCAGCGCAGCCACTTCCTGCACCCTCGTCCTGTTTCACAAGCACGAGCGGGAGCCGTTCATCGAGATTCCGTTCTTTGACGAGTTTCGAATCGGCGACGTCTACGCCATGACGGTGTTCGGACTGAACTGGGAAGAGGTCGAGTACGGCTATCGTATGGATGGTCCCTGGGACCCCAGCAACGGCTATCGCTTCGACCAGACCAGGATCCTGATGGACCCCTATGCTCGGTTGATCGGTGGGCGAGAAGTATGGGGAACTGACCCCGACTGGTCGGACATCTATCACCATCGGGCGCGGCTGGTGGCTGACGATTTCGACTGGGAGCACGACAAGCCGCTGGAGACTCCCATCGAAGACCTGATCGTCTACGAGATGCACGTGCGCAGCTTCACGGCGCACGAGTCATCGGGCGTGAGCAAGCGGGCGCGCGGGACTTTTGCCGGCATCGTGGACAAGATACCTTACCTGAAAGACCTTGGCGTCAACTGCGTCGAACTGCTGCCGGTGTACGAATTCGATGAGTTCGAGAACAGCCGGGTCAACGACCAAACCGGCGAGCGGCTGTACAACTACTGGGGGTACAGCACCGTCGGGTTCTTCGCCCCCAAGGCGGGCTATGCGGCGACCGGCAAGTTCAACATGCAGGTGGATGAGTTCAAGAACCTGGTCAAGCAGCTTCACGCTGCTGGCATCGAGATCATCCTGGATGTTGTGTTCAACCACACCGCCGAGGGCAATGAGCAGGGACCCTATATCTCTTTCCGAGGTCTGGACAACAAGACCTACTATATGCTGACGCCGGAAGGCTACTACTTCAACTTCAGCGGCACTGGCAACACGCTCAACTGCAATCACCCGATCGTGCGCAACATGGTCCTGGACTGCCTGCGCTACTGGGCGGCAGAATTCCACATTGATGGTTTCCGCTTCGACCTCGCCTCCATTCTGGGTCGCGCGCCGAACGGAGCGCCGCTTTCCAACCCGCCGCTGCTGGAGCAGCTGGCGCACGACCCGATCCTGGCGCACTGCAAGCTGATCGCCGAGGCATGGGACGCGGGCGGCTTGTATCAGGTGGGGTCATTCCCGGCATACAACCGCTGGGCGGAATGGAACGGCAAATACCGCGACGGCATTCGCAAATTCGTCAAGGGCGAGCCGGGACTGGTGGGCGAGGTGGCGCAGCTCATTCAGGGATCGCCAAACATGTATGCCTCGCGAGGTCCCACCGCTTCCATCAATTTCATCACGGCGCACGATGGTTTCACGCTGATGGACCTGGTGTCATACAACGACAAACACAACTGGGCGAACGGCGAGAACAACAACGATGGGGCGAACGACAACAACAGTTGGAACTGCGGGTGGGAAGGGGAGACGGAAGATCCTGGTATCAATGCCCTGAGGCGGCGGCAGATCAAGAATTTCGCCGCCATCCTGATGGTCAGCCAGGGCATTCCGATGTTCCTGATGGGCGACGAGGTGGGGCGCACACAGCAGGGCAATAACAACACCTACTGCCACGACAACCTGCTCAACTGGTTCGACTGGGCGCAGGTCGAGAAGGCTGGTGATCTGCTGCACTTCTTCCAGAATGTGGTCGCCTTCCGCAGCGCGCACCCCATCCTTCGCAATCGTTTCTTTCTGTCCGGCAGCGACTACCTCGGTCTGGGGGTTCCGGACATCACCTTTCACGGCACACAGCCCTGGCAGCCGAACTGGTCCGACGGAAGCGCGCGGACTCTGGCGTTCATGCTGAACGGCGATTATGCTAGAGGCGGCGCCGTTCGTGACGATTTCATCTACGTGGCAATGAACATGTACTGGGATGCCGTGCATTTCACTGCTCCGCCGCTTCCCGCCGGGATGCGCTGGCATGTTGCGGTCAATACTGCCATGCCCAGCCCACAGGATATCTGGGCAAAGGGCGCTGAACCGGTCCTGGATGGCGGCGAGATCTTGCTCGGCGGTCGCTCCGTAGTGATACTTGTAGGTCGTTGAAGGCACGCACAAGGGAGAGTTCTCATGGCGTTTGATGCAAAGCTCGAGATCGCCAACGGAATCGGCAAGATCACGTTGAGCGGCGAACTGGATGCCAGCGTCGCCGGCGATTTCCGCACCAAGATTGAAGAGGCAGCCGCGCAGAAGGTCAGCAAGCTGGTGCTGATCCTGGATGCCCTGGAATACATGTCCTCGGCAGGGCTGCGGACGCTGGTGTTCGCCAAGCAGAAAATGGGACAGGGCGTCAAGATTTATGTGGTCGGCGCGACGGAGGCGGTCTCCGAACCCATCAAGCAAACGGGCTTCCACTACAGCGTGATCATGATGGACACGTACGATCCAGGGGTCATCGAGGCATAAGACAGTCTCTATTTTTGCCGCTGGAAACCCCGCGCGCCCGCCCGATTCTGTCGCCGGGCGCGCGGGCAACGCAACTCTCAATTCAATAGGGAACTGGGTGGCGAAAATGGCAGAACCTGTCACGAACGGATTGTCCGTCTCTGGTGACGCCGACCAGCTCGGCGAGTCTTTGCAGCGTATTCGCGATTTTGTGATGTCGGCTTCAGCAACAGCCGGATTGGACAAGCAGTCGGCGAGCCGGCTTCGGCTGGCGGTGGACGAAATTGCGACGAATATAATTCTTTACGGGTATCGCGATGCGGGAAAAACAGGAGTGGTGTGGATTGAATCGGTCGTGGACGCGGCGAAACTGCGCGTCACGCTCATCGATCAGGGACTGCCATTTGACCCGCTCGAAGAACATGATATGCCCACCGATTCCGACGTCAACATGCCGATCGACGACCGTGAGATCGGTGGATGGGGTATTTTTCTCGTCGTGAAGAACGTAGACGAGTTTAAGTACGAGTATGTCGACGGGAAAAACTTCAATCATTTCGTCATGCTGCGCGCGCCGCAGGCATGAGAAGGATGTGATATGACGGAGCGTATCAATCGCCTGTTGGTTGTTGACGATAACGCTGAAAACCGGGAGATCTACGCGCGTCACTTTCGGGATGCCGGGATCGATGTGGAGATTGCCGGAGATGGACAGGAAGCCTGGAACATCTTGTGCGCGCGCGATTTCGATCTCGTCATCACCGGGGCGAACCTGCCGGGACTGACCGGCGAGCAGCTGCTGAAGGCGATGAAGGTGGATGACCGGCTGGCAGGAATACCGGTGCTGGTCGTGTCATCTGTCTCCAACGTCGAAGTGGTCAGCCGCATGATCGACATCGGCGCCGACGACTACGTACAGGAGCCGGTCTCGCCGCAGGCGCTCGACCTTCGGGTGCGCATCGTCATGCTCAAGAAGCAGCTTAAGCAGCGCGAGCATTTGCACGTGGAACGGGTGGAAAAGATGGCGCGGATGATGGAAGAAGTCATCCTGCCGATGGGCATTGCCCTTTCGACGGAGACGGATTTCGATCATCTGCTGGAGCGGATCGTCAACGAAGCCCGGTCGATCTGCCGGGCGGACGCCGGCTCGGTCTACATTCGCACCAACGAAAACACGCTGCGCTTCGCCATTGTCATCACGGAATCGCTGGGGATTCATCTCGGCGGCTCGTCGGGTCAGGTCGTGAATTTTGCGCCCCTTCCGCTGTTCGACCGCGCGACGGGACAACCGAACCATCACAACGTGGCGACGTACGTCACCCATTCCGGGAAGTCGATCAACATCCCGGACATCTACACCGCGGAAGGGTTCGATTTTTCCGCGACGAAGATCTTCGACAAGCAGAATAACTATCGATCGGTCTCCAGCCTGACCGTTCCGCTGAAGGACAACAACGGCAACGTCATCGGAGTACTTCAGCTCCTCAACGCCAAAGATGAGGAAGGGACGATCATCCCCTTCGACGAGTTCTACCGGCTGGTGGTGGAATCGCTGTCTTCACAGGCGGCGGTGGTGTTGAACAACCATCTGCTGGTGCAGCACCGCCAGAAGATGGCGAAGATCGAGAACGACATTCAGATCGCCCGGCGCATTCAGACCAATTTCCTGCCGAACACGCTGCCGGTTGTGCCCGGATGGGAGCTGGGCGGGCGGTTTCAGCCGGCGCGCGATGTGGCTGGCGACTTCTACGACTTCTTCCTGATGATGAACGACCGCCGCCTGGGTATCATCATCGCCGACGTGTGCGACAAGGGTGTGGGCGCGGCGCTGTTCATGTCGCTGACGCGCAGCCTGCTGCGCGCCTTCGCCATGCAGGCGCACAACGTCAACTGGGCGGAAAGCCTGTTCGAGATGGAAGACCCGCGCGCGACGCTGAAGACCGTCGGCGGCAGGCTGGCGATTCGCGCCAACGCGCTCAAGACGGCGGTCGTCAACACCAATGAGTACATCACCCAGCATCATCTCGATCTGAATATGTTTGCGACCATGTTCTTCGGGATGCTTGACCCGACCAACGGCACGCTGGTCTACATCAATGGGGGACACCCGCCGCCCATGATTATCGCGCCGGATGGGACCATTCGCGCGCGGCTTGAACCGACGGGTCCGGCGGTGGGCATGTTCCCCGGCGCGGATTTCGAGCTGAACGAATACAAGATGGAGCCAGGGGACATGCTCTACGGCTTCACCGACGGCGTTACGGACGCGCGAAACCCGGCGGGTAAGCTGTTCAAGGAAGATGGACTGATCAAACTGATCATCCCGCCGCTGCCGAGCGCCGCTTCGCTGCTCGACCGAGTCGACAGCGCGTTGTACAACTACATCAGCGACGCCGTGCAGTTCGATGACATCACGATGGTGGCGGCGCGATACCTGCCAGAGCAATCAGAATAGATGTAAAAAGCAAACGGGCTGCGCAATCTCCTGCGCAGCCCGTCTGTTTTGCGACAAATGCGGTGGGGATCTATCGACGACTCGAAACCTCACAAGCCGGAGGTCTTCGCTTTTTCGGCGGTCCACACTTCTTCTTCTGACTTCCCCGAAGCGCGCGCCGGCTGTTCAAACACGGCATAGCCGATCAGCGCGACGAATGCCAGGATCGCCAGTCCGATAGCCAGCGGAAAGGCGACGCCGAATCCTCCGCGCAGGATGAGCGCAACGATAGCTGTCGGAAAGACCGCTGAAGCGAGGACCGCGCCGACCGCGTGAAAGAACTTCGCGCCGCCGCCGCCGCGAACCGCCTCCTCCTTGAGCGACCGGGGTACGATCAGGATCGCCAGCAAGCCGCCAAGGACCAGCCCGATCAGCAGCGCCTGGTGCCAGATTTCCATAAGATAGCCTCGTCCTCAGAAGAGCGGATAGATGAATGGCGCGGTCGCTGGATTGCTGCTGAGGATGATCAGCACGATGAACAGCGCCAGCACGACGACCATCGGGATGAGCCAGTAGAGCTTGCGCTTCCACAGAAAGGCGAACAGCTCGCCGAGAATTCCCAGGCGGCTCACACTGTCGCGCATGACCTAACTTCCTTTCTCGACGACGTGCGTCCCTAGCACCAGAATGTCGATATCGCTGTTCTGGAAGGTATTCCAGGCGTCGCGCGGTGACGTGACGATAGGTTCTCCGCGCAGATTGAAAGAGGTATTGAGCAGCACCGGCACGCCGGTGATCTGCCCGAAGCGTTCCACAACCCCGTAGTAGCGCGGGTTGGTCTCTCGCTCGATGGTCTGCAGGCGACCCGTCCCTTGATGACAGACTGCCTGAATCTTGTCCTGTTTGTCGGCGTGAATCGGGCTGACCATGAGCATGTAGCGGGGCGCCTCGTGTTCGCTGACCGCAGCATAGTTGAAATACTCGGTGGCGCGATCACGCAGGATGACCGGAGCAAACGGGCGAAACGGTTCGCGGAATTTGATCTTGGTGTTGACGACCTCTTTCATCTCTTCCGAGCGGGGGTCGGCGAGGATGCTGCGGTTGCCCAGGGCGCGCGGACCCCATTCAAAGCGCCCCTGGAAGAAGCCGATGACTTTCTTTCGGGTCAGGCGTTCGGCGAGCATATCGAGCATCTGATCTTCGCGGCTGCCGTAATCGGTATAGGCGACGCCCTTGTCCGCCAGGAAGGCGCGGATTTCAGCGTCAGAGTATTCCTCTCCCCAGTAGGCATGGGGCATTACCCAGCTGCGCGGTTTGCCCAGGACCATGTGGTGCGCCCACAGCGCCGCGCCGACCGCGCCGCCGTCATCCCCAGCCGCCGGCTGAATGTAGATTTCCTCGAACGGAGTCTCGTTGAGGATGCGGTAGTTGGCTTTCGTATTGAGGGCGACGCCGCCCGCCATGACCAGCTTGGACTTGCCCGTCTCGCGGTGGAGGACGTTGGCGATGGTGATGAGGGCGTCTTCGGTCACGCGCTGGATGCTGGCGGCGATGTCGGCGAAACGCTGGTTTTCCGCCATCGCCCCTTTTTCGCCGGCGCGTTCGGGGTTGGTCGCCATCGTGAAGAAATCAGATTCTGCCCCGCGCGGCTCCCCGAACAGGTCGACGAAGCGCTCGTTGAATGTGGAATGGGTAGAATGGTGGAAGCTGAAGTAATCCATGTTGAGGGCGAAACCGCCGTCACTGGCGTTGATCTGGAAGAGCTTCGCCATTTTGTCCTGGAAGCGCGGCTCGCCATAGGGAGCCATGCCCATGACTTTGTACTCCCCGTTGTTGACCCGGAAGCCCAGGTACGCTGTGAACGCCGAGTAGAGCAGCCCGATGGAGTGGGGGAAACGCTGCTCGCGGTAGAGGTTGATGTGATTGCGACCGGCGCTCTCGCCCGCCCAGATCGACTCGGCGACTCCGAGGGTAGTGGTCGTCCATTCACCGACTCCGTCTACCGTCAGGACGGCGGCGTCACGGAAAGGACTGGCGAAAAAGGCGCTGGCGGCATGGCTCATGTGATGATCGCAGAAGAGCACCTTGTCGGACTTCACGCCGACCTCTTTGGCGATGATGCTCTTGATCCACAGCTTGTCCTTCAGCCAGTTGGTCATGGCATCGCGCCAGACATCCGCTGAGCGCGGGAAGGTGTTCAGCGCAGTGAGGAGAATGCGTTCGAACTTGACCAGCGGTTTTTCGTAGAAGACCACATAGTCCAGGTCTTCGCCCTTCAGATGGGCGTAGCGCAGGCAGAATTCGATGGCTTTCTTGGGAAAGCTGTTGTCGTGTTTCTTACGGGAGAAACGCTCTTCCATCGCGGCGGCGATGATCGCGCCATCGTCACCGATCAGAGCGGCGGCAGCGTCGTGATAAAAGCAGGAAATGCCGAGAATCGCCATCACTCACCCCTGTTCCCGCGCTTCTTCGAGCGAGACGCCGACCGGAGGTCTTTCGATCCAGTGCGGCTTGGCATGCTCGCCCCGAAGGCGGAGCGGGTCGCTGGTCAGGCGCGACAGCAGCGCGAACGGGACAAAAACGGTCCAGTAGAAAAGGGTGACGACGGCGCGCCCCTGAACGTCGCCGATCGCGCCGGTGATGATGCCGAATCGCGCCCAGGCGAGGCGTATGATGTCGGTCAATGAAAACTCCTTACCGTACTGATCACAGGGATTCTAGGGCAATCACCGGGGATTCTCAAGTGAGGGTAGGCACATGATTGGGTCAGCCGGCGGGGGCAGCGAAAAACAACTCCGCCAGGCGTTCGCCGACGTAGCGATGGAAGGCGGCACTGGGATGCGCGTCGCGGGGCGATACGATGCGCTCGGCGAGAGGCATCGCCTCGGCAGCGTCAAACAGGGTGAGGATGTCTGCCACGTCGGCGGCGCGTGCCGCCTGAGCCACACGATCCACGTAGGCGATGCTGCCCAACGGATCCGCCATGTTGGGGAAAATGACCAGGATCAGTCTCGCCCCCCGCGCCTGCGCCGTTTTGACCATAGCGTCGATCTCCTGCGCGTGCAGGCTCCAGACCGGGGCGCTGTCGTAAGCGGCATAGAGGCGCTGCCAGTAGCGCGAATCCAGCCCCATGACGGTGAGGGAGTAGAGGTAATTGGCGAGATAGGACTCGCGGACAAGGGTTGGGAGGGGCGGCGGTGGTTCGTACAACCCCAGACGCAGAAGCGTGTATTCGATGTCGTTGAGGAAATACTGCCAGATGACGACATCGGGCGGAATCGGAAAGGTGCGCAGGGTCTCTGCCTGTTCGACAGTGGATGTGCCCGTGATGCCGGCGTTCAAGACGAGGTAATCTTCGCTGAGCGCCCGCGCCAGGACGTTCGAGAAGCGATCCTGTGGGTCCTGGATGCCCCACCCAGCGGTGAAGGAATCGCCGATGACCAGAATCTTCTGCCTGCCGGTCAGGTCGAAGTCCGTCCATTCGCCATCGCGGAATCCGAGCGAATTCACGTGCCAAAAGCGGTCGATCCAGTTGCTCTTGGCGAGTGTGCCTTCGGAATCGGCATGCAGGTAGCGAAAGTAGACTTCGCCCACGCCGAACAGGAGGACCAGGGTCACGAAGGAGACCAGCAGGCTCCGACAGACTGCGCGCAGGCGGTCCCAGCGCCGCTGAACGCTTCCCACGGTAAGAATCACACCTATTCCAACCGCGCCAAGGATGACCGGCGTCACGCGCACCTCCTGGGCTAGCTATCCGCGAAGAACTGCGCGGCAAGTGTTTCGCCGACGTAGTGATGAAAGGCAACGCTGGGGTGCGTGTCCTGGGGCGAGACCATGCGATCCTGTGGTGCCCAGCTTGCGGCGGCGTCGAACAGCCTGAGGATATCGGTGTGCCCGGTCGCTTCGACGACCTGAGCGACGCGGTCTACGTAGGCGACGCTGCGCACCGGATCGAGCATGTTCGGGAAGATGACCACGATCAGCCGCGCACCGACGGAATCTACGTAGTCGATGTAGGCTTCGATTTCGAGCCGGTGTGCCTCCCACAGCGGCGCGCTGTCGTAGGCGGCATAGTTTTCACCCCACCAGTCGCGGTTGTATTCCGGGTCAAGCACCCGCGCCAGCAGCCGGTTGTACAGGAAATTGAGAAAATAGGACTCGTCCGCCCATGCCGGCGCTGGTTTTGCCGCCGGCAGCACGCCCTGCGCCAGCATGGTGTAGTTGATGTCGTTGAGGAAATACTGCATGATGACGACATCCGGGTCGTGCAGCGGAAATGCCCTGAGCCGGTCGAGCTGTTCCGGCGTCGAAGTGCCGTAAACGCCCAGATTCATCATCGCGTAGGAATTACCCAGCCGCCCCGCCAGCACGTCGGAAAAGCGATCCGCCGGGTCATCGATGCCCCAACCGGCGGCGAAGGAGTCGCCGGTGACCAGGACGGTCGTCTTCCCCTCCCACATGTCCGGTGTCCATTCTCGGTCGCGATAGCCAAGTGTGTTGGAACGCCAGTAGCGTTCCAGCCAGTTGAGGGTCGCTCTGGTCACCGTGTTTTCCGACTGAGCGAAGCAGCAGCGAAAGAAGAGTTCCCCCGCGCCGGACAGCAGGAGGATTGTGATATAGGTGACGAGCAAGCCGCCCGCCAGCCGCCGAAGCCCCAGCCAGCGGCGCTGAACGATGAGCGCGATCAGCAGCGCGCCGACGAGGAGCGCCGAAATGATGATGGGCGTCACTGAGCGCGCTCCAGGCGGTAGACTCCGCCCTTGTAATCCACGATGTACAGTTCACCTGTCTCGTCTTCGCCGAAGGAGCTGATGACCTTGCCGGTCTCCATGAAGGGCTGGACCTTCCAGCGCCCTGCACCGTCGCGGAAGAGGGACCAGGTGCGCCCATTGCAGTAATCGCCGAAGAAGTAGACGCCGCTGAGTTCAGGAAACTGGACACCCCGGTAGACGTAGCCTCCCGTCACCGAACAGCCGACGATGTGCGGGTATTCGACGACGGGCGGCGTGAACTGCGACGCCATGTCTTCGGCTCCGCGATAGGGGTGCAGTCCTTCCATCATGAACCACCCATAATTGACGCCGCCAGGGCTTCCGGCAGGTTCAAAGTCGATTTCCTCGTACTCGGCTTGCCCGACATCGCCGATGTAGAGATCGCCAGTCAGCCGGTCGAAGCTGAAGCGCCAGGGGTTGCGCAAGCCATACGCCCAGATTTCCGGCAGGGCGTCGGCGAGTCCGACGAAGGGGTTATCGGGCGGGATGGTATAGGGAAAGTCACCCTGAGGGGCGCGAACATCGATGCGCATCATCTTGCCCAGGGGCAGCGTGAGATTCTGCGAGGTCACGCCTGGATTGTCGCCGAGCGAGCCGCCGTCGCCGATGCTGATGTAGAGATAGCCATCGGGACCAAAGGCGATGTGCCCGCCGTTATGGTCGTAGAAGAGCTGCTGCGCCTGATAAATAACTTCCCGGCTGGAGTCGTCGGCGCGGTTGGGATCGTCGGCGCTGACGCGGTAGCGGGCGATCACATTGTTGCCGAACTCGTCGGTGTGGCTGACGTAAAAGACACCGCTGTTCGCATAGTCAGGCGCAAACGCCAACCCCAGGAGTCCGCGTTCGGTATACCCGCCCTGGAACACGTCGTCGGAGAGCAGACCACTCACGTCCAGGAACGGATCAAAGCGATAGTCGCCATCCTCGACGACCAGGACGTACCCGGTCTGTTCGACCACGAACAACCGACCACTGCCATCGCCGGCATGGGTGACATAGAGGGGATTGTCGAAGCCGGAGACAACCTCGTTCCAAACGTAATTCGTCCCAACCGGGACAGCCGGGACCTCCGCAGAGTCCTGCGCCGCCGCCGACCCGGTCAGCAGCAGCGCACCGATCAGAAAGAACAGCCGAAACATCTTCATACCCTCGTTTCTGAACACGCGCTCTCTCCGTCGGCAGCGCCGAAGCCGGAGGCGCGTGGCGATAAGTCCGTGTCGTTGTTCAGCGCGGTACGAAGCGAATCCAATCGACCGCGACTGCCAACCGGCGGCGATCCTCTCCTAAACCAATGTCTCCCGGAACTGTCCAGCCCTCGTAGATCAGCTCCAGGTTCAGCGGCGCGCCACTGCCTACCACCCCTGCGGGCAGTGTAAAGGCGTATGTTCCCAGAGAGTCTACCGAAACCAGAACAGATTCGTCCAGTAGAGCGCCGTTGACCCGAAGGCGCAGCGTTCGCGCCTCGTGGAATGCCTGGGCGGCGATTTCGACGGCGTAATCACCGGGAGGGAGATCGAGATACAGCGCTGCCTGGGGATATTCACCCGCCCAGCGGAGGGTGGTTTCAAAAATCGTCTCGGCGCGATGCCAGCCCCAGCCTGTGAAGGCGAGGTCTTCGGGTGACCCAACGTCGATGCGGTAGTCGCCTGAGTCCGTACGCGGCGGCGTCCTGGCAGGGCATCCAGCCGGGTGCGCGATGGTGCGGTAGAAGACGACTTCGTCTTCGATGGCGAAGGGGCAGACCAGATCACGCAGCCCGTTCAGATAGCCGACTATCTCCTGAAAGGTCGGTCCATCCAGCCCGATCCAGTCCCCGTGAACGACGATGTACCCCAGCTTCCAGGTCTGAAGTCGCTCACGCAGCTGCGCCTCGACCGCTTCCGGTTCCAGAAAGCGGCGCTGTCCCAGCCACGCCAGCATCGGGTCGTCGTACAGCCAGTACCAGAAGTGGCTGAGCGGGGCGCGGGCGACTGCCCCGTTGAGCATCCGCTTGCCGTGAACCATGCCGTAGAACTGCGCTTCCATCGGCTTGAACTCACCGACCCAGGCTTCGCCGCTGCCGCCGGCGACCGGTACTTCGAGGACGACCAGATCGTCGTAGCCGGGTCCTCGCTCCGCACCGATGGTGTGATAGGCAGCATAGTCGCGAGTCACCGGCTGCACCGGCATCGGGGCGAACAGGTGCGCGTCGGCGATCACCAGGATGAGGAGCGGCGCGGCGATCAGGCTGGGGTGAAGCTTGACCCTGCGAATCAGCGGGGTGAGCGCTTTGCCGGCGAAGAGGAGCGCCGCGACGATGATGGCGGCGTCGAAGCGCGCCGGGCTGCGAAAAAGACCGCCGAAGATGCGATGGAGCGGGGTATAGGGCGCGTCGAACTGTGTGCCGAACAGCATCACGGTTGGACCTGCCGCCAGCAGGAGCGGCGCGATCATGAGTGCGAGCCAGAACCAGGGCGACGCCCGTCTGACTGCTTCGGCAGGATGGGTGCGGTTTCGCCGCCACACAGCGGCGGCAGCTCCCAGAGCTACCAGCGGCAGGATCAGCGCGCCCAGGGTGATCTCGCGGTCAAAAGTGCCAAATCGGCTGAGGAAGCCGTCGGGAAAGGCGATGGACGCCGCGTTCGTGATCGGCTGCGGAGACAGAGAAGCGAAATCATACGAGAGCAGCGCCGGCAGTGGACCGGCGACCCAGAGCAGCACGGTCATGATGCCGAGGCTTAAGGCAGAAGCCGCCAGGAGTTCGAAGCGCCCCCGCCAGCCCGGCTGAGTGACCACTCCCCAGACGCCGTAGGGGACGATGAGCAGACTGAGGAAGAGGAGATGCTGCAAGTCGGTGAGGGCTGTGCCGTAGAAAGCGATGCCAAGGAGCCCGGCAAAGATGAAGCGACGCCGTCCTGCCGCGCGGACGATTTCGCCCCAGGTCAGCAGGTTGAGCGGCAGCCAGAAACCGCTGAGATAGTTAATGGTCGTCAGCATCGCCGCCAGCATCATGCCGGAGCAGATTTGCAGCGCGACGCCGAAAGGGAGCGCCAGGGCATCCGCAACGCCTTCACGGCGCAGCAGCCCATAGAAGACCCGGCCGGTCAGAGTCATGGCGATGACCATGATGACGTTCATCGCCAGGAGCGTGCCCGGATGACCGCCGCCGAACAGGGGTTCCAGGCTCGCCCAGGCAGGAAACCAGAACGGCGTCAGAGTGTGCAGCGCCAGATTGGTGCTGAACGGGAAAAGCACAAAGTTGGTTTCGTAGACGTTCAGCCCCGGCGTCGCCAGAGCGTGGCGAATCCACCAGTAGTTCCAGTGGAAATGATAGTAGTCGGTCGTCCACTCGCCGCCGGTGTGGGTCGTCGCGCGGAAGAGCAGCGGCGACAGGGCGATGCAGGCGATCAACAGGTAGAAGACCAGCGGCGCGAAGCCCCGCCGCACCCGGATGTTCACTGCGGAATCAGCCTGATCTGGTCGACAGCCACTGCCAGCCGGCGCTGATCGCCGCCGCCGTCGACCTCTGCCGGCACGCGCCAATCATCGTAGCCGAGCGCCAGATGCAGGGGCGCGCCCACCCCGACGAGTTCAGCAGGCAGGTCGAATCGCGCGGTTTGCAGCGCGCCCGGCTCGATCAGCGCCGGCTCCCCGATGCTCACGCCGTCGACCAGCAGCGACATGCGCCGCGTCTCGTGATATGCCTGAGTATCGACCTCGACGGCGTAAGCGCCAGGCGGCAGATCGACATAGAAGGCTGCTTGAGGACGGTCTCCCGCCCAACGCAGGGTGACGCCGAAGACATCTTCGGCATAGAACCAGCCTTCTCCCAGATAGCGTACGTCATCCTCAGCGCCGACATCGATCACGTAGCCATTGCCTGTCAGTGGAGGCGTGCGCGGCGCGCATCCGGCAGGATGGCGGCGCGTGCGATAGACGACGGCATCCCCTTCGACGGCGAAAGGGCAGAGCAGGTCGTCCAGGCTGTTGAAGAAGCCGATGATCTCCTGCACGGCGGGGGCGTCGTGCCCGATCAGATCGCGGTGGATGACGAAATAGCCGATCTGCCAGGTGGTGATGCGTTCGCGCATCTGGCGTTCGACCTCGGCAGGTTCCAGGAAGCGGCGCTGTCCCAGCCAGCTCAGCATGGGATCGTCCGTCTCCAGATAGTAGAAGTGTTCCAGAGGGGCGCGGCTGATGAAGCCGTTGACGATCCGCTTCTGGTGCACCAGCGTATACCACTGAAGCTGAGTCGCGCGGGGATCGCCGAAGATAACTTCTCCGGACGCCGCGCCGGTCGGGATCTCGATGATTACCTCATCATCGGCATCACCGCCGGTCTCCTGACGAATGGCATGATAGAAACTGTAGTCGGGCGGGAGCGCGGTCAGCGGGGCAGAGTCGTAGAGGCGGACATCCGCCGCCAGCAGCAGCAGCGCCGCGGCGGCGATCCACACACGTCTGATGCCCCAACGGCGGAGAAATGGAGTCAGCGCCAGCGCGGCGAAGGTCATGCCGGCAATGACCGCGATAGGCATCAGCCGCCAGGGCATGCGAAACATGCCGTTGGTCTGCGCGTGAAGGACGCGAAAGGGCAGGGGGATCGCCAGATCGCCGAGCGTCAGCGTTGGACCCAGGGCGAAGATCAGCGGCGGCAGCATGCATGCGAACCAGAACCAGCGGCGGTCGGCTGCCTGTTGGCGTGCGCGCAGGGCGATCAGCAGGGCGGCGATGGTGATCAGTGTGAACCACACGCCTGCCGATGGGGCGGACCAGTCCCACCAGTTGTCGCTCATGCGCAGGAAACCCGCCGGCAGAGGAATGCCGGGGCGATCCTCGACGATTCCCGGCGCGAGCGTGCCCTGGAAGCGGAAGATGTAAGGCAGGGGACCTGCGAGCCACAGGAGCGCTGCGCC
>JAEURA010000084.1 GCA_016789005.1 Anaerolineae bacterium | reverse complement strand
ACCAGTTGGGTGCGGCAGAGCGCGACCACGTAGTGGAGCGCCTTGGTTTGGTGTCGCGATTGACTGCAGCGCAGTTCAAGGTCGCACGGTTAGTCGCCCAATGTATGACCAATGCCGAAATAGCTCGTTCGCTTGTCTTATCTAAAGGCACGGTCGAACGACAGATGGAGGAGATCTATCGCCAGTTGGATTTGAACAAGATGCAGAAGGAGGAGCGCGGGCTGGAGCCGCGCGCAATCCTCATCAAGACCATCTGCATCTATATGATGGATATTTGAGACCCCGCTCAGCAGATTGTTTCGCTGGTTCGCGCCAGGACCAAATTCCCCGCCACATCGACCGCCGCCGACCACCCAGGCGCGAGATAGGTCGTGCTGTCCATCTGGAAGATCAGCGCCGGCGCGTCTATTTTGTCGCCCGGCTGAAGGCGTTCGCGGTCGTAAAGCGCCAGCCTCATCCCGCCCGCGGTCTTCTCGCCGATGCGGGCGCGCTCCACGCCGCCGCTCACGCTTCCTCCGCCGGGCAGCTTCGCCCCGCCGCTCGTGCGCATGGCGCTCAGCTTGTCCGGCGTCACGCCGACCGCCCGGACGCGCAGGCTGACCATCTCAACCGGGCGGTCGGCGAAGCGATGCCCATAGGCGCGTTCGTGCGCCGCGTGAAAGCGTTCCAGCATCGCCCCTGGCTGATCCACCGCGAAGGGCGTCGCCAGCTCGTATGCCTGCCCGGCGTAGCGCATGGCGACCTCGACCTGAAACACCATCTGATCCGGCGTGAAGCCGCGCGCCGCCAGCGCCGTCCGCCCGGAGTCGATCAGCCGGGTCGCCCGCGTCGTCAGGTCCGCTGCTGTCTTGTCGGTGTATATCCCCAGCAGGCTCTCGCCGAAATCGAGGGCGAAATCTGCCGAGAGCAGACCGAGTGCGCACAGCACCCCCGGATAGCGCGGGATGATCACCCGGCGCATCTCCAACCGGTCGGCGACGGCACAGGCGTGCAGCGGACCCGCGCCGCCGAACGCCACCAGTGCGTACTCGCGCGGATCATGCCCGCGCGCCACCGAGACGCGCCGCAGCGCCCGCTCGATGCTGCTGTCTGCCACCGCGATGATCCCGCGCGCAGCGTCCTCCGCCGAAACGCCCATCGCCGCCGCCAGGGCGTCCAGCGCTGCCGCCGCCGGGGCGAGGTCCAGGTGCATCTGCCCGCCCAGGAAGTGATCGGCGTCGAGGCGTCCCAGGAGCGCGTTGGCGTCGCTGACCGTCAGGCGCGCCCCCCCGCGCCCGTAGACGATGGGACCCGGCGCGGCTCCGGCGCTTTCCGGTCCGACGCGCAGCGCGCCGCCGGCATCCAGACGGGCGAGCGATCCGCCGCCCGCGCCGATGGTCTCGATGTCCAGCAGGCGCGCCCGCAGCGGCAGCCCGCCGATTTCCGCCTCGCTTCGAAAGGTTGGCGCGCCGTCGCACAGCGCCACATCGGTGGAGGTCCCGCCCATGTCGAAGGTGATGATGCGCTCGAAACCGGCAGCCTGCGCCAGCGCGAACGCCCCGATCACCCCGGCGGCGGGTCCGCTCAGCGCCGTCTGAATGGCGCGGGCGCGCACGGCGGGCGCATCCATCACGCCGCCGTCCGACTTCATCATGCGGAAGGGTGTTTCGACGGGCAGCGTCGTCTCCAGCCGCCGCAGATAGCGGTCCATGATCGGGCGCAGCCCGGCTTCCAGCGCCGTCGTGCTGGCGCGCTCATATTCGCGGAATTCCGGCATCACCTCCGACGACAGCGCGATCTGCCAGTCGGCGAAGCCGCGCGCCCGCAGCGCCTCGGCAACGCGCTGTTCGTGCGCCGGGTTGACGGTGCTGTGCAGCAGGCAGACCGCCACCGCCTCGATCTCCACCGCGATCAGGGCGTCGATCACCCCTTGAAGCGCCGCTTCGTCGAGCGGGATCAGGACGCGCCCGGTGTGGTCGAGCCGTTCCGGCACTTCCCAGCAGCGTTCGCGCGGGATGGCGGGCGCGGGGATCGTCGGGCGCAGGGCGTAGAGGTTGGGGCGGTTCTGCCGTCCGATCAGCAGCAGATCGCGGAAACCGGCGGTGGTGATCAGGGCGGCGCGGGCGAGCTTGCGTTCCAGGATGGCGTTGGTGGCGACGGTCGAGCCGTGCAGGATGGCGGTCGGTGGCGCGGTATGCCCCACCGTCAGATGGGCGATGCCCGCCAGCATCGAGACGGACGGGTCGGCGGGCGAGCTGAGCAGCTTGAAGGTGCGCAGCGCGCCGTCCTCGCTCAGGGCGGCGCAGTCGGTGAACGTGCCGCCGATGTCGATGCCGATGCGCATCAGTAGCCGCGCGTGTGAGGCTGGTATTCCGGGTGACGCTTGATGTAGGCGGCGATGAACGGGCACTGCGGCTCGATGCGGTAGCCCTGGGCGATGGCGTCCTCGATGGCGCCCTTCGCCAGCTTGCCCCCGACGCCTTTGCCCTCGAAGATGCTTGGCACTTCGGTGTGCGTGAAGATGATGGTCCTGCCGCTCAGGTGGTATTCGGCGAAAGCGATGGCGTCGCCAAGGGCGATCTCGTAGCGCTGGTGGGTGGAGTTGTTGACGACGCGCAGGGCGTTCAGGTCAATGTCGGACATGGGTCGATCCTCGCTGTGATGGTGTACGCCGCCGATTTTACCGCAGTCCGCCGGG
>JAEURA010000229.1 GCA_016789005.1 Anaerolineae bacterium | reverse complement strand
GCGCGCCACTTCCGCCGCGCGCTCGGCGTCGCGGTCCACCAGGAGGACGCGCGCCCCGGCGGCGGCGAATCGGCGGGCGGTCGCCGCGCCCAGACCGCTGGCGGCTCCGGTGACGAGGGCGATGGCATGCTCAAGCTGCATGGTGGGTACTCCTGTGTGGTGGGTGAACTACGCCCTGGAACCTATTGTGTACGTCAACGGCAGGGGTCCCCCTCACCCCCGGCGAGCCTTGCTCGCGCATCGTCTCCCACGCGCGGGGTGTAGGGACCTGACTCCCCCTTCCCCCCGTTTTTGTGGGAGAAGGGGGGGATGAGGGGCAGGCTCTAGTTGCGCTCGCCGATGCGTCCCTGCCCGGCGCCGAAGATGCGCCCGCCGATGCGGAAGCCGTTCTCCTCCAGGCGCTCGTAGAAGTTGGGACGGAAGCCGGTCGGTTCCAGCTTGCCGCCGCCCAGCGGCGAAGGCTCGTTGCTGCGCTGCCCCGGCTGCTTGTAGACGAAGATGTCTTGCAGCGTGACCTGCTCGCCTTCCATGCCCTGCACTTCGGTCATCTGGACGATCTTGCGGCTGCCGTCTTTGATGCGGGCGATCTGGATGATCATGTCGACGGCGGCGGTGATCTGCCGGCGAATGACGTAGATCGGCAGTTCGACGCCGCTCATCAGGCAGAGCGTCTCCAGACGACCGATGCAGTCGCGCGGGTTGTTGCTGTGCACGGTGGTCAGCGACCCGTCGTGACCGGTGTTCATCGCCTGAAGCATGTCGATGGCTTCGCCGCCGCGGCACTCGCCGACGACGATGCGGTCCGGGCGCATTCTCAGCGAACCGCGCACCAGGTCGCGGATGGTCAGGATGCCCAGGTTGGTCGTGCCGGGCATCGCTGGGGCGGTTTCCAGGCGGACGACGTGGCGCTGAGCCAGCTGAAGCTCTGCCGAGTCCTCGATGGTCACGATGCGCTCGTCGTTGGGGATGAACCCGCTCAGCACGTTCAGCAGCGTCGTCTTACCGGAGCCGGTCCCGCCGCTGACCACGATGTTCAGCCGTGACTTGACGCACGCTTCCAGAAATTCGGCAACTTCCGGCGTCACGGTGGCATTGTTGACCAGATCATTGATGTCCAGCCGTTTCTCCGGGAATTTTCGGACGGAGATGGTCGTGCCTTGCAGCGCCGACGGCGGCATGACGATGTGCACGCGCGACCCATCGGGCAGGCGGGCGTCCACCATCGGGTTGCTGCGGTCGAGCGTGCGGTGCAGCGGGCGCACGATGCGCTGCGCCGTCCAGGCGACGTGTTCCTCGTCGTCGAAGACGTGCGCTGTCTCCAGCAGCTTGCCGCGCAGCTCGGCGAAAATCTGCTCTGGTCCATTGACCATGATTTCCGAACAGGTCTTGTCTTCGACGAGCGCCTGAATGCCGCCGTAGCCGATCAGGTCGTCCAGCATGGCGGTGCGCAGTTCCTCCCACTCGTCGCGGCTCAGGCGGAACTCCGGCTTTTCCGCGCTCACCTTCTCCATCGCCGATTTCAGCCGTTCAGTGATCACAGTGACCTTGTCGGCGTCGCTCCGCATCCACGTATCGGCTTCTTCGACCGATTTCAGCAGTTTCGGGCGCAGCATCTTGCGCAGATAGGCGACCTTGCCAGACGTGCGCAGTTTTTGCGCGCTCAGGTGGTTGTAGCGGTCTGCGCCGATGTCGGGCGGGGGAGCGCTGGGCGGCGCGGCAGGTCTGGCGGCGGGCGGTTCCGGGCGTTTTTCCGGCGGCTGTCCGCTGGGGTCATTGAGGCGGCGGTTCAATATCGACATGATGTTCATCCTGTCACGCTGGCGGTCCGACTGAGTCTCAGTGTACTCGATTTTCTTCCACCTGCGCGAAAAGAACAGCCGCTTGACAGGCTTGCAAGAATTGTTTACACTGTTTACAGTAAACGGCGTAAACAAAAATAGCGGTGTAAACATGGCAACCCGGCGCGAAAAACTGCGGGTGGAATCCATAGACGAAATCAAGGCGCTGGCGCGGCGGCAGATGGCGCAGGAAGGGACCGCCGGCATCTCGCTGCGAGGCATCGCCCGCGACATGGGCATGACCGCCCCGGCGATCTACCGCTACTTCCCCAGCCGCGATGACCTGATCACGGCGCTGATCGTCGATGCCTACCTCGCGCACGCCGACGCCATCGACGCCGCCGACGCCCGCTGCGCCAGGACTTCCTATGGCGACCGGGTAGCGCACATGATGTTCGCTTACCGCGCCTGGGCGCTGGCGAACCCGGTGGATTTTCAGCTCATCTACGGCAACCCGATCCCCGGCTACGAAGCGCCGCGCGAAGTCACCGTGCCGGCGGCATCGCGCGTCTCTGCGCCGATCATCACGGCGCTGACCGAAGCCTATGCCGCCGGCGCGCTGCGCCCGACCCCTGAGTTCCTGCACCTGCCGGAGGCGGTCGAGCGTCACCTGCGCGCTTTCGCCGAAGCCGGGGGGTATCCGGTTCCGCCAGAGATCTTCGCCATCGCCATGCACGGCTGGAACCTCATTCATGGCACGGTCTGGCTGGAGCTTTTCGGGCACACGCCGCCGGTGATCGGCGACCCGGAGGCGTTCTGCCGCCATCAGGTGATCGCCCTGTGCCGGTCGATGAACCTGAGCGTGACCGACACCTGAGCGCAGCGCATCACCCATAGGGGAGAGCCGCCGGCTCTCCCGCCGCCCCATAACCCTATCCTTCATCGTCAGTACTTGCCCCGCCGCCAGGGCGCGGGCTGTGTTCAGCGCGCCTCGGCGCAAGGAGAAACCTCATGGAACTGCACGTCATCTTCGGAACGGGTCCCACCGGCGCGGCGGCGATGCGGGCGCTGGTCGAACAGGGCAAGGCGGTGCGCATGGTCAACCGCAGCGGCAAGCCCTCGCCGGCGACCGGTTCAGCCCTGCCGGCAAACGTCGAAATCTGCGCCGGCGACGCCTACAGCGCCGCGTCGGTGCGATCATTGACAGCGGGCGCGGCGGCGGTCTATCAGTGCGCTCAGCCGGAGTATCACCAGTGGGTGGAGAAATTCCCGCCGCTGCAGGCGGCAGTCCTGGAAGGGGCGGCGGCGAACGGCGCCAAGCTGGTGCTGATGGAGAACCTCTACATGGTTGGCGACACCGGCGGCGCGCCGATTCACGAGGGACTGCCGCACAACGCCCACACCCGCAAGGGACGGGTCCGCGCGGCGATGGCGGAACAGGCGATGGCGGCGCACCGCTCCGGCAAACTGCGGGTGACCAGCGCACGCGCCTCCGACTTCTACGGACCCGCCTACATGGTGACGGCAGATCAGGTGTTCTACGCGGCGCTGGCAGGCAAGCGCGCCCAGGGCATGGGAAATCTGGATGTGCCGCACAGCTTCACCTATACCGAGGATGTCGGGCGGGCGCTGGCGATCCTCGGCACGCACGACGCGGCGGACGGGCGCGCCTGGCACGTCCCGACGGCTCCGGCGGTGACCCAGCGCGAGCTGCTGGGGAAAGTCTTCGCGCTCGCCGGGACGACACCGAAAATCGGCGCGGTCGGCAGGGGGATGATGCGCCTGGCGGGATTGTTCGTGCCGGCGGCGCGCGAGATGGTCGAGATGATGTACGAGTTCGAGCAGCCGTTCATCCTCGACAGCAGCGCCTTTACGCAGACGTTCGGCATGACCGCCACTCCGCTGGAGGTCGGGCTGCGCGCCACGCTCGACTGGTTCCGCGCCCACCCCAGGGCGGCGTAGGGCGGGCGCTCAGACGCTGCGGGAGAGCCGCCGGCTCTCCCCTACAACCTCGCCGCCTGCTGCGACGCCGCCTTTTTGCTACAATGGGCTTTTCTCAGGCGCGGGAGCAGGGCGTGACCAGCGACGGCGGGAGTCGGACCAGGCACGGGGGCAGGGGGGCGAGTCTCCGCGCCTACGCGGCGGCATTCCTGGTCTATCTGCTGGTCGCCGTCGTCCTGGCTTCTCCGCTGGCTGCCGACCCGACCGGACTCGTCACGCTGCCGCTGAACGGGCTGGCGGCGTTCGCCCTGATGCGCTGGCTGAACCCCTCACCCCCGACCCCTCTCCCACGCAAGCGGGGAGAGGGGAGAACTCCGCCTGGGGAGGGAGAGGTGAGAACCGCAAACAGCCAGGAAGAGGCAAAGGTTCCACCCGCCCCGCCGCTGGAAGGTGGTGAAGGGCGTAGGGGCGACCCGCCGGGTCGCCCGCCGCCATCGGGGCGACCGGTGGAGCGCGCACTGGGCGGGGTTGACGGGCGCGCTGCCTTCCTCGCCGGGTTGATCTTCATGCTCTGTCCCGCGACCTTGGAACCGTTCGCCGCCGGCGATGCCGCCGCGCGCTTTCAGTGGACGCCTGTCCTGTACGCGCTGGCGCTGCTGCGGCTGAGCGCGCCGTCGGTGTCGCGGATCGGGATCGCCGTCGCTGTCATCCTCTTCGCCGCCTCCGGCTTGAGCGACCCCCGCCAGATCGTCTATGCCGTCACCCCGATCAGTACCATCGTGCTGATCGGCTGGGCGTGGCGGCGCGACTGGGCAGCGCTGCGCCGGGGGATCGCTGCGCTGATCCTCGGCGGTTTGTTGGTCACGGTCGCTCTGCGGCTGATTGGAGCGCCCGGCGCGGCTCTCCATGCTCCGGGGCAGATCATCAACGACAGCCTGTCGTTGATCTCGCCGCTGCTGCCGCCGCCGAACCATGCGCTGTCGGCTTTCGTGGACGTCAGCCTGGGCGTCGCCTCTCCAGACTCTATGCCGATTTCCGCCTACGTCGGGCTGATCGGCGGGCTGCTGGCGCTGATCGGCGTCGTCCGTGTTAGAGCGGCGCGGTTCTGGCTGGGGCTTGGCGCGCTCGCCTTCCTGCTGGGACTGGGTCCGCTGCTGAAGGCGGTGGATCGCCCGCTGACCTTCGTCATCGACGGCGTGACCAGCGCCATCAGCCTGCCGCTGGCGTGGATTGCCGCCCTGCCGGGAATCGATCTCGCCCCTGCGCGCTTCGCCCTGCCGATGGGGCTGTCGCTGGCGGTGCTGGCGGGTTATGGGGCGGCGCTGATCATCCGTTCCGTCGGAGATGGGCGGCGCGCCCATCGATTTGCCGGCTGGGCGGTGGCTGGAGCGCTGGCAGTGGGGATCGCGCTCGACATGGGCACATCTACTCCGCTGCCGATGACCCGACTGGGCGCGCCGCTCGACGAAGACGACGCTTTCGCCGCTTTAGAAATCCCCCCGGGGTCCGCGCCGTCTACCTTCACCGCCGCGCTGCCAGCCAGTGGGGCGTTCACCGAAAGTGTTGTCATCCCGGTGTATACGCCGGCGACCACCGGCGCGCTGCTGACCGCCGCCCTCGCCGCCGATGGGCGCGACGTGATCGTCCGCATCGATGATCAGCCGGAGCCGGCAGCCCGCTGGACGATCAGCGGAGCGGCAGAGGCGGCGGTCTTCATCGGCTTGGAGGCGGGCTTCCACCGCATCACGCTGACGCTCGACCCGCCCTGCGTCGCTGCCCTCGATCCGACGCTGGTCTGCCGCCCGGTCACCCTGGAACGCCTGACCCTGGAGAAGGGCTAACCGCGCAGCGCCGCGTCGAAGAAGGCGATCATGCGCTGCCGGTATTCCTCCGGCGCAGCCCACAGACCGCCGACATGCCCGGCGTTTTCGATCACCCACAGTTCGCCGTTTTCCCCCAGGTACGGTGCATAGTCGCGATTGGACGCCGCCTCGAAGGGGTCCAATCCGCCGGCGACCAGCATCAGCGGGCGCGGCGCGATCTGCGGGATCAGCGCCTTGAAGGGGATCGGCTGTGCGCCCAGGGATAAGCCTGCCATGCGGAACGCCTGACCATTGATGAACCCGATGAAGGCTTCCCCGGCGTCTTTCGGCGGCGGCAGATCTTCCGCGCCGTTGATCCCCAGCCCGTCCGACCAGATCGCCCGCAGGTCCGGCGTGGTCGGCGCTGCCATGACCAGGATGTGCGCGCCGAGCGACAGCCCGACCCCGCCAATCCTCTCGCCATCGACCTCCGGGCGCGCCGACAGCCAGGCGATGACCGGGGCGATGTCGCGCTGGTCATACAAGCCGACCGACTGCCGATCGCCGGTGCTTTCGCCAGAGGCGCGCTGATCGTAGACCAGCACGCCATAGCCGGCGGCGTGCAGCGCCTGCGCGTGAAACAGCGACGCCCGGCGGTCGGAACGGCTGCCATGCAGCACCATGACGACCGCGCCGTCGGCGTCCGTCGGCGGGGCGTACCAGCCCGCCAGGGTCTCGCCGTCTGCGGCGGGGATGGCGACCGCTTCTACGTGATCGCCCAGTCCGCTGTCTTCGATGCAGCAGACCGGGTAGCGCTGCGGCGTCGTCTGAACGTAGACCAGGATGAACGGACCGACGAAGGCGATGATCAGGACCATCTCGATCAGCGCCGTCAGCGAGGCGCGCCGGCGGTACAGCGAGCCGCCCAGCGCCCTCAAACCGAACTCGACCGCCAGCCCGATCCCCAAGCCGAGCGCCGCCCCCAGAAGAATCCAGGTTCCAGGGTCGGCGACGTAATAGCCGATGACGGCGAACAGCGCGACCAGGACCAGCGTGTTGACCAGCGGAAAGATCAGCCGTTTCATGTGCGTCCCCTTCTTCAGGACCGGCTTTCCGTTCAAATCATACCGTCCCCGGCGGGTCCCTCACCCCCCGATTCATCGGATGTCCCGGTGGGCGTTTTGGCGTCATGCTCTAGCCGGTTCGAGCCGCACTCAGGTTCAGCAGGGAGGGCATGATGTTTCGCAAAAGAGCGGCGGTGGTGGGCATGCTGATCATCCTTTCGGGCTGCGGCACTACGCAGAACTGCACACGCGTCAGTGTTGGCCCGGCGCATTCGCTCGATTGCAGCGGGCAGATCGACCGGCTGAGCGCCAGTCGGTATCTCGACTTCGATTTCGACAGTTCAGTGCTGGGGATGTCGGTGCGCGCCCAGATTGCGCTCACCGTCACAAGCGGCAGGGTGCGCGTCTCGTACGAGAATGCCGATGGTGAGCGCGTCGTGGGGGAAGCCGCGCCCGGCGCGCCGCTGGCCTTGACCGAAGACGCCCGCCTGCGCTTCCTTGACGAAGTGCGGCTGACGCTGGAGCCGGTCGGGGGTGACGCTTCCGGCATCAGCTACCAGGGGAAGTTCGAGTCACCGTGATCAAACGCCTCACCCCCTGCCACCTCTCGTGCACACGCGCCGGAGAAGGGAGGGGGTGAGGGAACCGCCCGATGAGAATCTCGCTGTTATCCCGTCACAGGGACGGTCGCCAGGTTCGCCGACTGGCTGAGGACGGCATAGGTCGAGTTGACCCAACCGACGAAGCCGTTGTAGTTGATCTGCCACCAGGTGTTGCTGGCGTTGCGCCCGATCAGCGGGACAATCGCGCCCGCCGGCAGCAGCCCGATGCGCGCGTTCGCCGTGCTCGGTCCCTGGCGGATGACCACGTTGTACGGCGTGGCGGTCACCACGTTGCCCGTCGCTGCGGGCGGCTGCGCCGGCGTGTCGCCGCCGACTACCGGCACATTCACGCCGAACGGCGCGACGTTGATCCAGCGGGCGGACACCCAGCCGAGCGCCCCACCGACCTGAATCTGATACCAGGTCGCGGCGGCATTGCGCCCGGTGATGGCGTACTGCTCATAACGGCTGATGCGGGTGAGGACGCTGCTGGCGGCGTCCGGCGCGCTGCGCACATTCAGCCGGTACGCCGTCACGGTGGCGACCGCGCCCGTCGGCGAGACGATGCTGGTCGGCACAGCCGTCGGATAGACGACGCCCGCCTGGCTCAGCGTGTATTCGATGTAGGCGTCAACCGTCTGGTCGTAGTATTCCACCACGAAGCTGTTCGAACCGGGCGGCAGGTTCAGGCTGCGCGTGTAGGTCGCTCCGGTCGCCCCGTGCCACTCGTCGATGGTCAGCACGCCGTTGACGTACACCCGCACGCCGTCATCGGCGCGCACAGACAGCGTATAAGCACCGCCGGTCAGAGTCTGGATGCTTGACCAGCGGGCGGAGAAATAATCCGCCGGCAGCGTACCCAGGGGCGCGCCCTGTCCCCAGTTATGGGTGACCGCACCTTCGGTGAAGATCGCCGTCGGGTCGCCGCTCAACGTGGCATTCGGGTAGTACTGCGCCGTCCAGCTGCCGCCCGTGACCGGGATGCCGGTGATCGGCGGCTGCCCCTGGAAGCCGGGGAAGACCGGGTTGGTCGCCAGGTTGGCGAAGGTCACATAGGCGAAAGCGGTCGAAGAGACCTCGCGGTAGTCGACCTGAATGTGATAGGTTCCGTTCGCCGGGACGCTGACATCGCCCGTAACCAGCTGCCCAACTTTCGACGGGTCGGCGAAGGTGTCGATCACCGGCTGGAAACCGAAGTTGAAGATGATGCGGATGTTGTCGTCCGCCTGGGCGTAGAAGCGGTAGACGCCGGCGCTGAGGTTGACATCGGCAGCCCAGCGCACGGTGAAGCCGTCCGCCTGAATCGAGGCGTCGGGCGATCCGCTCGCCCAGTTGAATCCGATCTGGTTGTCGTTGCGCACCAGCGCCGGCGCGCCGCTCAGCGTGGCGTTGTTGTAGTATTCCCCGCGCCACACTACGCCCGTCTGCGCGGCGGCAGGCTGAACGAGTGCCAGCACCAACAGGCTCGCCAGCAGCACAAACACGAGAACTCTGCGTCTCATCACCCATCCCTCCACATTGCTTTATACCGCTATCGTAACGCCATTTTGCGGGGCGCAAGGGAACAGTAGGTGAACCGTCGTGCAGACATGCGTCAGGCGCATCCTCAGCCGCCCAGCGCCCACTCCATCGGTCCCCAGAGCACCGCGCCGACCGGGATTTCGTCCTCGCCGCTCCCCGTGCCGGGCAGGGCGATCATGGCTGCGCCGTCGTAAATCGAGGCGACGCCGTTGGCAGGTTGTCCGACGACCGCGAGCTTTTCCCCGTCCGGCGAGAGGGCGACGCCGTTGGGTGCGCCGGCGGCGGCGGCATTGGACCCGCCGATCTCCCAGTAGAAGCCGAGCGAGGGATCGACCCCGAAGCGCAGCAGCCAGCTGGACTCGGCGCGCGTCCGCAGCGCCGGCAGGTCGGCATAGAGCGCTGGGACGTTGTCGTCCGGATCGACCAGCGTCCAGCCGCCAGACTCGTACAGCAGACCCAGCAGCGCCCGCCCGGCGGGATCGACCACCCAGGTCGTCAGGCGGACGGAATTGCCGGTCACCGCCGCCACTCCGACTGCCCCGGTCGGCTGACCGCCGACCGGATCGTAGACGACGTGGTACTGAGCGCTGGCGGCATCCGGCGAGAGATCGACGGCGATTCCGCCCGCACCCCAGACGAGGTTGAGCGGCACGAGCCGGTTCGGCTGCGGCGGCAGGGCGGCGAGCAGGCGGCTCTGCGCCTGGGCGACCGCGTAGAGCACCAGCCGCGCCGTGCCGTTCGGATAATCGACCTCGACCCAGGCGACCTGCGTCGAGTCTGGGGACCACGCCGGCGCGGAACGCAGCACGGCGCGATCCAGCTTGCCTTCGACGAAGAGCGCCGCGTCGGCGGGCTGCGTGGTGAGCGGGATCGCCTCGCCGCTGGCGACATCGTAGAGGACGATGTCGGCGGGCAGGTCGAAGGCGGCGATGAAGCCCTCCACCTGTACCCGGCTGAGCGCCTCCAGACCGACCGGCGAGGCGATCTTGTAGGCGATCCATTGCCCATTCGGAGCCAGCGCCGGACCGGAGATCGTGCCGTCCTCGGTCAGCCGCTCCGGCGGTGCGTCAAGGGCGGTGGCGCGATACAGATCGCCCCGGCTCCAAAGGATCAGCGGCGAGTCAAGCGCCTGTGCCTGCACCCCCGCCGTGCTCAGCGCCGTCACCAGGACGAGATACCCCAGAACACGCTGTACTGCCCCCATGCCGCACCCCCCGTCGCAGAATCCGACCTCGCTTCAGCCCCTCGTTTCGCAGCAACGCGGAGTGCGAGGATGAAAGTCATTCTACCCCGGCTGGAGCCAGTATGTCGCGCCCTGCCCTTCGGAAGTCCAGCCGTCATAGAAACCGTAGCGCACACGCCACCACGCCATCCCTTCCGAGCAGACCGGACCTTCGATCACGCTCAGCGCCGCGCCGCCGGGGATGGCGATCTGCACGAAGCTGGTCACCGTCGGGTAGACGCGCAGGTTGTTGGGCAGACCGGGGCTGACCCGCGCCGCCCTGCCCGCCGCCAGCCGGGAAGTGGTGAAACCGGGGCAGACCGCCGGTTCAATCCAATCGTTGGCGTAGCCCGCTGCCGTCCAGCCGATCGTGCCGCGATAATCGATCTGCCACCAGTTCATGCCGTCGGCGCACAGCGGTCCACCGACGTAAATGAAGGTATCGTTCGCCGGGATCGAGCGCAGATAGCGCCCGCTCAGCGAAGCGGTGGCGCGCAGGCGGTTGGGCAAGCCAGGCGTCACCCGCCCGGTCGAGCCGAGCGGCGGCGCGGAGGTCAGCGGCGGGCAGTAGGGCGGCGGGGTCGGCGTCGGCGGGTTGACGAAATACGGAACCGTCCAGTAGACGCCGGTGTTAGACCCTTCCGGCGTCCAGCCGTACATGCCGTTGTAGCTGACCAGCCACCAGTTCATGCCGTCGTAGCACGAGGGACCGCCGACGACCATAAACACCCCGCCCGCCGGGATTTCCGCCAGGACGATGCTGTCGCCGCCGCGATAAGGCTGGCTGCGCAGGACGTTGGGCAGACCGGGCGTCACCTGTCCCAATCCGCCGACGAACAGGCGCGCCGGCAGGACGGGCACGCAGTAGCCCTGCGCGGCGGCGGGCGTCGGCGCTGCCAGCAGGACGATCATGCCGAAAAGGGCGAACAGGACGAGGCAGAGGTGCGCAGGGCGTTCAGTGCGGAAGCGAATCATCTGAAACATGAAGACCATCCCTCGATCATGCGGGGAGAAACACATCACTATTCATAGTATGAAGAAACCGGACTGGTTCAACGCACACGACCGCCTGACGGCTAGGCTCCGTTCGGGTTTAGGTTTTCAAACAATTGGACGGGGTCGGGGCGTCATTTCGTAAATTTACGCCTTTCCTCCGTTTCACCCCTGCCGGGTGCATTTCAGATTATTGGGGGACAACGCCCGCGTTGTCCCTACAAAATGGTCCTCCGTAGGGACGACGCCTGCATCGTCCAAGTACCCAAAATATTGAAATGCACCCCACGCCTGCCCTGCCGATTGAAGCCGTTCGGCTGACATGCTAAGATTGAATGTTGCTTCAGGCATGAAAAGAGGAACATGAGCGGCTACGCAGGTCTGGTCAATTTCGACAGCGCCCCCGTGAATCTTCCACTGCTCGACGCCATGACCGACCGCCTTGTCTATCGCGGACCGGACCGCCGGGCGGTGTGGAGCGCCGATGGGGTGGGCATGGGACACACGCTGCTCATTGCCTCGCCGGAATCGGTCGGCGAACGCCAGCCGATGACCCTCGACGACTGCACCATCGTCGCCGATGCCCGCGTGGACGACCGCGCCGCCCTGGTTGCGCGGCTGCGGGCGACCGAGCGCAGCGCGGCGGCGAGCCTGACCGAGCCGGATGCCGCGCTCATCCTGCGCGCCTATCTGGCATTCGGCGAACGCTGCACCGACCACCTGATCGGCGATTTCACCTTTGCCATCTGGGATGCCCACCAGCGCCGGCTGTTCGCGGCGCGCGATCACATCGGCAAGCGCCAGTTGTACTACGCGCAGCGCGGGAATACGCTGTTCTTCGCCAACGAGAGCCGCCCCCTGCGGCTGGCGCTCGGTCCGGCGGCGGAACTGAATGATCTGCACGTCGTCGATTACCTGATGTTCGGTCAGGGGTTCTGGCTGGACAAGACGACCACCCCCTACGCCGACATCCGCCGCCTCGCCCCAGCCGAACAGCTCAGCGCGCGCGACGGACGCATCGAGACCCGCCGCTACTGGCAGTTCCCGGTCTTCGAGCGCAGCCTGCGCTATCGTTCCGAACAGGAATACGTCGATCACTTCCTGAACGTGTTCGGGGCGGCGGTCAAGGATCGTATCCGCACGCCCAGGATCAGCGTCACCCTCAGCGGCGGCATGGATTCCTCGACGACCAACAGCGTCCTGTTCGATCTGCTGAACAAGGGCGAGATCAACGCCGAGCCGAAGGTCTACACCATCGTCACCACCGAACTGCCCGATCAGGAAGGGCACTTCGCCAGCCTGGTCGTCGATGCGCTCAAGATTCGCCAGCGGCATCAGATCATTCCCAGCGATGGCTACCAACTTGAAAAGCCCTACGTCGATCTGCCGGCGATCCTGCGCATGGAGATGCAGGCGATGCGCGGCATCGACGCCCGGCGGGTCATGTCGCAGCACAGCAGCCAGATCATCTTCTCCTTCATGGGCGAAGTCCTTTCCGGCTCGCACCCCATCTCCTGGTATTTGCGTTTCATGAACCCGCTGGACTTTGCGCGCGCCTACCGCCGCATCTGGCAGGTTTATCACAAGCGCCCGCCGCTGCGCCTGGGCGTCAAAGCGCGTCTGGCGGCGCTCCTGCGGCGCAGACCGCGCGCGCCGCGCGTGCGGGTCGATTACACCTTTCCGGGCTGGTTTCAGCCGGATATCGCCAGGGCGCTCGACCTGCGCGAACGCTGGCGCTACCGCTGGTACGAAGCCTACGAGGATGAGACCAAACAGCATAACGAGATGGAGCAGTTCGTCCTCGCCTACGAGTGGAACAGCTACGACGAAAGCGACGCTGTCGATTTCGCGCCGGGCGACGTTGTCGATCCGTTTGCCGATGTGCGCGTGCTGAGTTTCTTCGCTTCTCTGCCGCCGCTGCCCTGGTTTTACGGCAAGTTCATGACCCGCCGGGCGATGATCGGCAGGCTGCCGCCGGAGATCGTCTACCGCTCCAAACGCCCGTTTGGCGACGCCGATTCGCACCTCATCCGCAAACCGGAAAATGCCTGGATCGATGCCTGGCAGCCGCATCCGTTGATCGAACGCTACGTCGTGCGCGATCTCGTGCCGCGCGTCAACGGGGAGCATTACCAGTCGCTCGCCGCCAGCATGGTCAATCTGCGTCCGATGCACCTGAACCTCTGGCTGGATTATGAGACGCGAGCCAACCGTCTCGCGGTGGGAGACCGATGACGCCCACGCTGCATCACTACTTTCTGTACGGCTTGCAGATCGCCTCGGAATATCCCCTGGAGGATATTCAGGAGGCGGCTGTGCGCGCCCAACCGGACATCCGCATCTACGACGGGACGATGCCCGACGGGCTGGAGGTCGAATCGCCGCTGTGGCAGCCGCAGAACCGCTTCGACGACAGCCGGCAGACCTCGGAAGGAGAACAGGCGCAGCAGATTCGCCTGAGCGCCGATGGTCAGTTCATCCAGTTTCGCATCTGGCACGCCGCCACCGTCGTCTTTGAAGCGTCCGGTTCCGCTATGTGGATCCGCTGGGCGGGCGAGGGGCACGACGACATCAAGACCTTCAACATCCTGGGTCCGCTGCTCGGCTTTCTGCTGCACCTGCGGGGAATCACGCCGCTGCACGCCAGCGCCATCAGCGTGCATGGGCGCGCCGTGCTGTTCATGGGGGCGTCCGGCGCGGGAAAATCGACCACGGTAGCGGCGTTCGCTCAGGCGGGCTATCCGGTGATCGCCGACGACATCTGCGCCTGTCACGATCAGGGCGGTGTCCTGACTGTCGCGCCCGGTCACGCGCGCGTGCGCCTGCTTCAGGATGCTGCCAGCGCGCTGACCCGCCGCCCGGATGGCGCGCTCATCGAGGTGCACGGCAGGCAGAAATGGAACGTCAGCTTTCACAGCTACCCGCCTGGGGAAGGCGGCATCGTTCAGGCGGCGTACCTGCCGATCGCCCGTGTGTACTGGCTGGCGGAGCGCGAACCGGTCGTCCGGGCGGAGGGTATGACCGGCGTCAACGCCCTGATCAACGTCATGCGCAACATCTATCTATGGTTTCTGATGGATATCGCCATGCAGAAGCGGGCGATGCTGCAAGCCAACCGGCTGATCAAGCAGGTTCCGTTTTATCAGCTGCACGCGCCGCAGGGGCATGATCGGCTCAGCGAGCTGATCGCCTTCGTGGATCGCGCTGTGGGTGAAGCGGGGACGTGACCGCCGTTCGTCAGGAGCGGTGATGGGCAGGCAACAAAAAAGGCATCGCTTGAACGATGCCTTTTTTGGTCAGTGTCGTGCCGGAGATTAGCGGATAACGCCGCAAATCTGCGAATCCGGACCCGGAAGCTGCTGCCCCGTCTGGATGATGACATCGTTGAACGGGCTGCCGCCGGTGCAGAGCGTCAGTTCGTTGAGCGAACCATACGTGACGACCTGCGGTGAGGTGTAAGCCTTCTTGCTCTGTTCCTGCATGATTTCACTCCCCAATTGAATCACAGCCTGACATCAAGGATTATATATTCGGATGTGGGCATGAGTCAAGCGCTTGCGCACGCGAGACACATAGTGAAATTGGTAAATATTTCGCGCCGCACGTCCGAATACGTCAGAATTATCATTCTGATACCCTGAGTATAGCACGTTTCCGGAGCCTTGTTCCATGCAGAATCCATTGACCGGCGTCCGCATCCTCGACCTGACCCGCCTGCTGCCCGGCGGGCTGGCGACGATGATGCTGGCGGACCTGGGCGCGCAGGTGATCAAGATCGAGAGTCCGCAAGGCGGCGACTACGCGCGCTGGATGCCGCCGCTGATCGACGGGCAGGGCGCCTACTTCCAGGCGACCAACCGGGGCAAGCGCAGCGTCGTCATCGACCTCAAGAAGCCGCTCGGCGTCGATGTGCTGAAGCGGCTGGCGGCGGATGCCGACGTGCTGATCGAAAGCTTCCGCCCCGGCGTCATGGCGCGCCTGGGATTGAACTATGAGACGCTGCGCGCCGTCAATCCGCGCCTGATCGTCTGCGCCATCAGCGGATGGGGGCAGACCGGTCCGGCTGCACAGCGCAGCGGGCACGACCTCAACTATGCGGCGGCGGCGGGGCTGATCGGCGAGATGGGCGCGCCGCAGCCGTTCGGCGGGCAGGTCGCCGACGTGGGGGGAGCTTACAGCGCCGTCGGGGCGATCTGCGCGGCACTCTTCGCCCGCGAACGCAGCGGCGAAGGCGTGTTCATCGACTGCGGCTTGTTCGACGCGGCGCTCCCTTTCGGCTGCGCGACCTGGGTGGAGGCGGTCGCCGGCGCAGAGCCGCATGGGCGTCTGGCGGGCAAGCTCGCCTGTTACAACATCTACCGGGCGCGCGATGGCGAACCGGTCGCCCTGGCGGCGCTGGAGCCGAAATTCTGGGAGAACTTCTGCCGCACCGTTGAACGCCCCGACCTCATCGCCGGCTACGAGAAACCCGACCGTCAGCGTTATCTGCGCCTCGAACTGGAAGGCATCTTCGCCATGCAGACCGCCGATGAGTGGGACGCTATCCTCGGACGCGCCGACTGCTGCTTTTCACGGGTCAACACCGCCCTGACGCTGGCGGAGGACCCGCAGGTGGCGGCGCGCGGCGCGCTGGGCGTGACCGACGCCGGGCAGCCCTGGCTGCGGAGTCCGATCCGCTTCGATGACTCTGCACCGCCGCAGATCGCCGACGCGCCGGGCTTTGGGGCGCAGACGCGCGCGGTGCTGCTGGAGGCGGGCTACAGCGATGCTGAAATCGACGTGCTGATCAAGAGTGAGGTGGTGCAGGGATGAGCGACGTTTCCCCGCCTGTTGCTTACGAGCATTTCGCCGGGGTGGATATGCGCATCGGCGTGATCGTCGAGGTGCAGGACTTTCCGCGCGCCCGTAAACCTTCCTACAAGCTGCGCATCCACTTCGGCGACACCATCGGCGACCGCTGGTCTTCGGCGCAGGTGGCGCACTACGCTATAGAGGATCTGATCGGGCGGCAGGTGATCGCCGTGATCAACCTGCCGCCGCGCAACATCGCCGGGTTCATGTCGGAATGCCTGGTGCTGGGCGTGCCGACCGCCGAGGGGACGGTCTCGCTGCTCGCGCCGACTCTGCCGCCGGTCATCGGCGGACGGGTGTACTGATCTATTCGCCGACGACCTGGACGCCTCGCCAGAAGGCGATGTAGTTGGTGATCTCTCTGGCGGCATCTTTCGGCGTGGGGTAGTACCAGGCGGCTCCCTTGTTCACCTTGCCGTCAACCTGCACGTCGAAATAGCTGGCGACACCTTTCCAGGGGCAGATCGTATGGGCGGCGCTGTCGAGGAGATATTCGCGATGCACTGCTTCCGGCGGAAAGTAGTGATTGCCTTCGATCACGATGGTGTCGCTGCTTTCCGCCAGCACGGCGCCGTTCCAGATCGCCTTGACCATGACCAGTACTCCTGTCGCTGCATACGGGCTACGGGTAATCGGCTGAGTTCGTCGAACGCCGTACTGACGCGGGCACGGCAGGCGGGTCTTACGGCGAATTCACCGGGCGCTGAAGGAATATTTAGCGGGTTCTTATGTAAGGACGTGCCTTCCATCTGACCGATACTGGCAGACGCGCAGATCGGCTAAAGAGGAATCGCGAAAGAGGTCCACGAGCGGGCGACCCGCCGGGTCGCCCCTACGTCCGCTACCTCGTAGGGGCAGGGCAAACGTATCAAAATCGGCTGTTGGCTCATAAGCATCCAGAACATGTCGTAGGGGCGCATCGCGATGCGCCCGAAATAGCGGGCGGTTCAGGGGCGGTTCACGAACCGCCCCTACAAGACCCAGCATGTCTGTTGTGACCCCATCGGGATATTTGATGCGTTTGCCCTGCTCGTAGGGGCGAGCCGCTGGCTCGACCGTTGAAAAGATGCGAGACTGGGCATAGATAGGGGGTACAACATGAGTTTCAGATTGGATCACATCATCAGGTGCGTGCGCGACCTGGACGCCGGGATCGCTGGCGCGCAGGGGCAGGGCTTCAACGCCTTCTACGGCGGCGTCCATGCCGCTGGAACGACCCACAATGCCCTGATCTGCTTCGCGGATGGCAGCTACGACGAGCTGATGGCGCTGACCGGGCGCGCCGCGCAGCCGACTGCCGCGATGGACTTCGCGTGGCTGCTGCGCGACAAATCGGAAGGCGTCGTGGGATGGGCGATTGCCGCCCGTGACATTGACGCCGAAGCGGCGGCGCTGCGGGCGCGCGGCGTGCCGGTTGGGGCGATCACCGAAGGGCAGCGGCGGCGGGCGGATGGCGAAGTGCTGCGCTGGCGGCTGGCGTGGATCGATCTCCGACTGCCGACCATCCTGATTCAGGATGTGACGCCGCGTCGTCTGCGCGTACCGGATGACCCTGCCGTCACCGCGCAGCTGAACGGGACGACCGGCATCGCCGCGCTGATTCTGCCGCCTGCGTTGGAAGATGCGGCGCACTTCGCGGCGCTGTTTGGCGCGCCGACGCAGCGCCCGGATGGCGCGCACCGCTACGCCCTGGAGGGGAGCGATCTGATCGTTTCGCCGGCGGCGGATGCGCCGTCGGTGGTCTACGCCGGGTACAGCGTGACCGCGGCTATTTCTTCTTAGCGTTCTCGCGCATCAGAGTCAGCCCGGTGACCGCCAGCACCGCGCCCGCGCCGATCAGCAGCATGAGGGTCGCCGCGCCA
>JAEURA010000031.1 GCA_016789005.1 Anaerolineae bacterium | reverse complement strand
AATGCGTCTGGGCTAACTGTACGATGCTGTTTATGAACAACCGCGGAATCGCCTGGTTGACGCGCCTAAATTTGTATTGAACCTTGCCTGTTCTCCGCCACTTTCTGAAATAAATAGAGCCGGGCAGTTGTGCCCGTCTCTACGACTGCGGGGGTCAGCTTAGCTGGCGAGCTTCCAGTTCGAAATGTCGAACCACGTGTTGCCGACGCCGGACCCGATGCGCGGGGTCTCCGCGAAGCGGGCGGTCAGGTAGGCATAGTTGTCGCCGCGCGGGAACAGGTTGATGAGCGGCGCGTTTTCCTTCATGATCGCCTGAATGGTGTTCGCGGCGGCGAGGCGCTCCTCGGCGTCCAGCGAGGTCAGGGTCATCTGAGCCGCTGCGTCCATCTCTTCACTGCAAAAGCCGGTGAAGTTCTGTCCGCCGGGGTTGGCTTCGCTGGGGATCTGCTCGCAGTTCAGCGCTTCGTAAACCGTCACGTTCGCCGGGTTGGTCAGCGCGGTGTTGTTGGCGTACTGCGCAATGTCGTATTCGCCCACGGCGTTGATGCCGCTGTTCGCCCACGCGCCGAAGAACTCGGACGCAGGGTAGGCTTCCAGAACTGTGCCCACGCCGACGGCGGCGAGCTGCTGCTGAATGACCGCCTGAATGTTGTTGCGCCAGCCGGCAGTCGTGGTGCTGTAACGCAGCACGAGTTCGACGCCGTCCTTGTCGCGCGTGCCGTCGCCATTGCTGTCCACCCAGCCCGCTTCGTCGAGCAGGGCGTTGGCAGCGTCGAGGTCCGTCGCGGTCACACCCAGGTTCGGGTCTTCAAAGGGCGACGCGGCGTAAATGCTGTCGGTCGGGCTGACGGTTCCAGCCAGCAGCTGATCGGAGATCGCCTGACGGTCGAGCGCGAAGCGGATCGCCTGGCGCACGCGCACATCCTGAAGCGCAGGGTGACCGGCGCGCGGGTGTTCTTCCGTGCGCACGTTCAGCCACAGGCTCTCGATGTAACCGCCGAAGACGGTCGCCTGCGAGACGCCTTCAAACGTTCCGACGCGCGGCTTGTCGCCTTCGCTGATGTTCGGCACGAAGTCCAGCTGCCCTGCCTGGAGGGCAGCGTACTGCGAGTCGGTATCGGGGAAGAAGCGGATGATCACGCGGCTGATGCTCGGCGCAGGACCGCCATAGTTGGGGTTAACGTCGAAGGTCATCTGCTCGCCGCGACGCCACTCTGCCAGGACGTAGGGACCGCTGAAGACCGTCGGGTCCTGATTTTCGGCAGCGAACTCAATCGAGCCTTCTGCTTCAAAGACCGGCTGGAAGATGTGCGCCGGCAGGATGGTGGACAGACCCGGAGAACCCGCGATGTCTTCCGGGAACGGCTTGGGGCTGTTGAAGGTCAGCCTGAAGGTCAGATCGTCGATCTGCTCAATGCTTTCCACCGCCTCGGTGATGGCGTTGCCCTGAAGGAAGTTGTTGCCGGATTCTTCAAGCATCTGATAGGTGAAGACCAGATCGGCGGCGGTGTAGGGCGTGCCGTCGCTCCAGGTCAAGCCTTCCTTCAGCTTAATGGTGTAGCTCATGTAATCTTCGCTGATGCCGCCGTTTTCCACGGACGGAATCTCGTCCACCAGGACGGGGACGGCTTGAAGATTCTCATCGATATCCCACAAGCTCGCCTGAACCAGATCATTCGCCCACTGGGCAAACGCCATGCTCGAATAGAAGCCGTTCATGCTGTCCGGCTCCTGCGCAAACCCGACCGTCAACACCGACTCACCCTGCGCCGACGTTGGAATAATCGCCAGCATCAGGGTCAGCGCCACGATCACAGCGACACCGACAACTCTACGCAAATTGGTCATAACGCTTGTTCTCCTCACTGATTCGTTTGGAAGCCCACGCATCCTAGCACATAACGGCAGCGCCAGATTACCACCATGTACTATACCGTAACATTCTATCGATAAGTTCATTTCCGAAACAAGGGCTGTCAGGCATGATCACCAAGTCGCCGTTCAGTTCCAGCGATCAAACGCTCAATATTCTCCCGGAACTTCATCAGCAGCAGGATCGTTATTGCCGCCAGATAGAACAAATAGTCAGAAGGCATCGCCTGCTGGGCGATCAGCACCACCATCCAGACCACCGCCAAGCCAAACATGGAGAGGACGCCCAACGAAACCAGCCGGGTGGTCGCCAGGATCACCCCGAAGAAGACCAGCATCCCGGCGATCACCTGGATAGGAGCAACCACCAGCAGCGTGCCAAAGGCAGCGGCGGCGCCCTTGCCACCCCTCAATTTTCCGGTGATCATCGCCACAAAGATCGACCAGTTATGCCCCAGCATCACCCCCACCGAGGCGATCACCGTCGCCAGCGCCAGCGCGTCCGGCATGAGCCGCAGCCCAACCAGCACGGCGATCACGCTCTTGGCGCTGTCAAAGAACCACACCAGCCCACCCCAGGTGATGCGTCCGGTCGCCCGAATGACGTTGGTCGCGCCCATATTGCCGCTGCCGATGGCGAAAATATCGACACCGCGCAGCTTGCCGATCAGGTAGGCGGTCGGGATCGAACCGAGCAGATAGGCGCAGATGAATGTCGCTACAGCAGGAAGAAGTGTTTCCATTTTTCGCTCGTTGTCTTCAATAGTGTCACATCGTCTGTTGATGTGAACTATATAGCGCAGATGCTATACTTTCGAGGACGGGTTTTTGAGTGAAGGGGAAAATCGATGCGCACTCTGGCGGCACTCGCCCTCGTCGTGACCTTGCTGCTCGCCGGCGGCATCGCCGCTCAGGAGTCGTTTCCCCCCGCCCTTATCGTCAATGACGAAGGCGGAACGGTGGTCATCGACGGCATCCTTTCCTATACTAATCCCCTGTTCACCGACGGCGTGGCGCAGCCGGTGATCATCCTGGAAGACCAGGCGGGATTCGTCGACCGCAACCGCTACTATCTGATGCCCGTCGAATCGCAGGCGCTTGGTCAGCTCACCACCGACTTCTACGAGTCGCCGGTCTTCTACAGCCTGACCCTGCCCCAGGTCCCGCGCGGCGGGCAGCGCGATGTCGACCAGGATGGCGCGCCGGACATCGGCGTGCAGGTCTTCGCGGTCGCCTACTGGGAAAACATCTTCGGTGATCCTTATCTTGAAGAACGCGATCTCTTCGGCGGTGGTTGGTCTGGCGCTTACGCCTCCACCCGCATCAGCGAAGATCCGGCGGAGGAATGGGAAGTCGTCGGCGGCATCCTGGTCGTCTACGCGCCGGATGATCAACAGGGCTTCCCGTCGGAGTTCGGCGGCGACGGCAGGTTGTTCACCGCCGACGATCCTATCGTTGGGCTGCCGCAGGGCTGGACGGTGGTCAACCTCGACACCCTTCCATTCACTTTTGACCGTTCCAGGCAGGTGACCATCGACCTGATCGAACCGGAAGGCGCGGCGCTGGTTGATTACAGCGACATGGGGCTGGTCGAAGGTTTCGACGCCATGATCGAGAAACTGCGGAATGAGTACGCCTTCACCGAATATAAGAATATCGATTGGGATGCCCTGGTCGCCGCCTATCGTCCACGCATCGAGCAGGCGGAACGCAGCGGCGACATCCAGCAGTATCTCTTCGCGCTGCGCGATTTCAACTGGTCGATTCCCGATGGTCATGTCGGCTGGGGAGCTGATTTCTATCTGAGCCAGCACAGGGATCGCGATATCACTGGTGGTCTGGGCATGGCAGTCCGTGAATTGGACGATGGGCGTGCGGTGGTCACCTACCTGTCTGCCGCTTCTCCTGCCGAAAAAGCCGGAATTCAGCTGCGCGCCGAGATCATCGCCCTGGATGGCGTGCCGATCGGCGAGGCGGCGTCGACAGTCATCCCCTGGAACTCACCTTTCAGCAGCGACCATGTGCGACGCCTGGAGCAGTTCCGCTATCTGCTGCGCTCGCCGATTGGCACAGACGTCTCGGTCACCTTTCGAAACCCCGGCGTCGCCGAGCCGACTACCATCACGCTGCGCAGCACTCGCGAAATGGAGAGCTTCGATGCCTCCGCCATCGGCGTCCGACAGGGCTTCACCGGTTACGAGCTGCCGCTCGACTACTACGTCCGCCCGGATGCCTACGTCGTCGCCAAGATTTACAGCTTTCAGGACAACCGGCTGCTCAGCATTCAGCTGTGGGAGCGCCTGATGCAGACGCTGAATCTTCAGGGCGCACCCGGACTGATCATCGACATGCGCGAGAACCTGGGCGGCAGCGGTTTCCTCGCCGATCAGATGGCGGCTTACCTGTTCGATGAGCCGCTGATCCTGGGGCAGACGGCGCACTATGATCGCTTCAGCGGAGAGTTCTACAGCGATCCGCGCGGGGTCGACCGCTATTATCTGCCGACACCGGAGAAACGCTACCAGGGACCGGTCGCCGTGCTGGTCGGTCCTAACTGCAACAGCGCCTGCGAGTTCTTCAGCTACGATCTGACCCTGAACGACCGCGCCGCCATCGTCGGGCAGTATCCGACGGCAGGGTTGGGCGGCAGCATCAATTACTTCATCCTGCCGCCGGGCATCTTCTTTCAGTTCACCGCCGGACGTGCCCTGGACGCCGATGGCGCAATCCACATCGAGGGTAAAGGCGTCGTGCCAACGGTGCGCGTGCCGGTGAACGAGGAGACCCTGTTCGGAATTGAAGACGCGATCCTGGAGGCGGCAGTGCGTCATCTCGATGAAACCAGCTAAA
>JAEURA010000008.1 GCA_016789005.1 Anaerolineae bacterium | reverse complement strand
GCGGACGTCCGGCGTAGTAGGTTGAACGGGACAGCGCTGATCCGCACACGAGACACGCTTTCACGCGTCCTGCTCCGTGTGGTTGTGGCCGTTTCCGTTCAGGTGGAGCGCTAAAGGGGCTGGAGCTTCGTCCAACGGCCTTTCCGCTTCGACCTCGACCGACACAGGCTGTGTGGGGGTCTCGTACCAGGCATCGGACTGCAGCTCGCGGTAGACCAGCGCTCGCCAGTCCGCTGTCGTCAGGCGCTCGACCACGTCCCGCCGGCGGCTGTTCGCTCTGCGCAGGGCATCGCGCAGTGCGTTCGCCTGAAACTGCATCCACTGAGGGTGCGCCTGTGGAGCCAACGCGGCGGCCTGCCAATCGCGCAGTGCTTCCTGGTAAGCGCGTTCGTTGGCATGGCGCTGCTCGATGGTGACCAGCAGTTGTTCCTTGAGGACGTAGGCGGTCGAGAGGACCAGCAGTGGCGGGGCAATAGCCTCCAGCCACGCGAACGGGCTTTCGGCGTGCCCGGGCAACGCGACCTGCACGTTACCCACCAGGGCAATTGCCGTGGCAATCCCCATGCTGGCATAGAGCAGCCGCCTGGCACTGATGGAAGTGCCCAGCGTCGCCAGGGCGAGCGAGAACACGACCTGCCCGATTTCGGCAGTGAGCACGGTGGCGATACCAACAGCGATCATGGCCAGCTCAGAGGGGATGGCTGCGCCAAAAGTGGAGGAGCCGATGACGTAGAGCCGGATGGCCGACGGCGTGAACGCTGCAAGCAGCAGTGCAATGCAGAGTCCGGTGATCAGACGTGTGACATGCGCAGGAAAGCGGTCTGATGTATATTGGTTGTAGTGGTGACGTTGCGGTTGGTCGCCAATATCCCGGAGAACCGCTTCTTCTGCAGCGCTATAGGCGAACTGCCGCTCCTCCTGCGTGAGCAGCCTGATCTGGGAAAGTGGCGCGTCGCGATACACTGACATGTCTCCAAGCTCCGAATCTCAAGAGAACTGGAACCTGGTCTGACATTACATTGAAGGGCATAAACGTCAGCAGCATGCCCGAAAGCGACAAGATCGCCCAGCGCGGCTGGTGACAAATGGGTTAGTCGGCGCGGCGGCTGATACCCCGCCGCGCCGAGGTGTTTTCGTTCCCCCTTACGAGTACTATGCCAAGCCGCATCGGGACACTGACCGAAAAATCGCTGCACGCTGCGCTCAAACAGCTTTACGCGCAGCCGGGCGATCTGCTGGAGAGCCGTCTGCACGGCTATTTCATCGACATCCTGCGCCCTCCCCTCAGCGCTGGCGATCCACCCTTGTGCATCGAGATTCAGACGAAACATCTCGCGGCGATGAAGCCAAAACTGGCGGCGCTGCTGGACCAGCATTTGGTTCGGGTGGTGCATCCCATCGCACAGCAACGCCATATCCTGCGCATCGACCGCGACGGCGTGATTCAGAACCGGCGCAAGTCACCGAAACGCGGCGGGGTGTACCACATCTTCCCGGAACTGGTCAGTTTGACACCGTTTCTCGCTCACCCGAACCTGTCTATTGAGATTGCCTTCGTCCACGACGAGGAAGTGTGGATCGACGACGGACAGGGAAGCTGGCGGCGTAAGCGTTGGAGCATTCACGACCGACGGCTGCTCGCCGTTACCGGGACGCATCTGCTGGCAGCACGCGCAGACTACACGGCGCTGATCCCCTCAAACCTCCCCGCAGAATTCGACACCGGCGAACTCGCCAGAGCGATTCGTCAGCAGCGGACGCTGGCGCAGAAGGTGGCGTACTGCCTGCGTGAGATGGGGCTGATCCAGGTCATCGGGAAACGCGGGCGAGGGCTGCTCTACAGCGCCGCGCAGGATCGGGCTTGATCGTTCTTCTTCTGAAAATATGAAACGCTACATCCAGCGTTCTGCTCCGCCCTCTCTCGTTCAACGGCTCCAGGCACATCGCGGCGCACCTTCATATTTCCTGAACAAGTCTTTAACGAATTGTTAAGGATAGCCCGGAAATTTCTCCACATTTCCTAACTACTATTTAGCAATTGACGCCAGTTGAGCGGCGCATCTTTAGCAGAACAGCTTCGGATGGAGTCACAACTTTATGACTGACTTGCTGAATGTCCCGGTTGAACGCAGAGCCGTTGATCAACTGGATTGGGCAGTCGCACATCTGACTCCCCTGCTGGCGAAGTTTCAGCCGATCGGTCTCGCCGGCATCCAGAGTGCGGCGCTGCTGGACCGCGTGGACACCAAATACATCATGGGGGTCAGCCAGTTATGCGAGGCATTGGAGGCGATGCCGCGTCACTATTGGGTTCTCGATATTCAGGGCGTCCGGCTGAATCGCTACCAGACGGTCTACTTCGATACCAACGATTTCACCCTCTATCAGCAGCATCACAACGGGCTTGGAACGCGCTACAAGGTGCGCGCCCGCAGGTATGTCGATTCAGATGTGACGTTCTTCGAGATCAAGCATCGCACGAACCGACAGCGCACCATCAAGTCCCGCATCACCATCCCCGACATCAGCCTTCAGATCGAAGACCGCGTTGCAGAATTCGTCGGGGCGAACACGCCTTACGAAGGGCAGGCTTTGGAGCCGAAGCTGTGGAACGACTACATGCGTGTAACCCTGGTGAGCAAGAACGATTTGGAACGGCTGACGCTCGACCTGAATGTCGCCTTCGGATGGAACGGTGTGTACAGCATACTGCCAGGTGTCGCCATCGCCGAGGTCAAACAGGCGCATCTTTCCCGGAGTTCTGAGTTCGTCCAGCAGATGACCCGCCTGGGAGTGCGCCCCACCTCATTCAGCAAGTACACCGCCGGTGTATACACCCTGTATGACCAGGTGAAACACAACGCTTTCAAGCCTCAGATCCGCCGTATTGCCAAGCTCATGCAAAGCGAGTTCAGTCATGAATGCTCTCACTGAAGCCCTGGTAGGTTTCTTGCTGAACCTGGTCATCGTCGTGGTGATCGTCAGGTTCATCTACTACCCGCAGCAGCGCGATAAGCACTTCGTCTTCACATTTGTCGGGTTCAACACCGTCGTCTTCTTCGTGATGGGTCTGTTGAACGACTCCGCCCTCAGTATCGGCGCCGGGTTCGGACTGTTCGCCATCTTCTCGATCTTCCGGTACCGCACCGATACCATCCCTATCCGCGAGATGACCTACCTCTTCGTGCTGACGGCGCTTCCGGTCATGAATTCCATCCTGCTGCCCGCCGCAGCCTACGAGGAATTTGCGCTGGTCAACATCGCTGTCGTCACCGTCTTGTTCGTCCTGGAAAAAGGATGGGGCTTCAGCTTCGATGTACGCAAGACTATCGTCTACGAGCGGATCGAGTTAACCCGCCCGGAAAACTGGTCCCTGCTGCTTGCCGATCTTCAGGAGCGAACCGGGCTGCCGATCAAACGTGTCGAGATTGGCGAGCTGAACTTTCTGCGCGACACGGCACAGATCACCATCTATTTTGACGCCCGCGCTGTGAACCCAACATCAGTTGGCTTCTCCGTAGCATCCATCGCCGTCGCCGATGATGACTGAACCGCCGACTGCCACACACTGTACCCGGATCACACACAAGGATTGACGCCCCATGAAACAGCGCCTACTCGCCCTCGCTGCCAGCATTCTTCTCGTCATGGTGGCGACGCAAACCCCTTTATCGTTGGCGCAAGGAGACACCGCTGCCCGACCGGAGGGGTGGCGAGAAGACTCGCACGGCAGCGAGGGCGATCCGGATTATGCGGTAGTGTTTCCGACCGATGCTGTGAACACGATCACCATCACTATCTCGCCCGACAACTGGCAGGCGATTCTAGATGACATGACCGAACTATACGGCGAATTTGGGTCGCGCCCCGGCGCAGACCGCATCGGCGGCGGCTTTCCAGGAGGACGCCTCCAGCCGCCGGGTGGGAACGGATTCGCTCAGCCTCCCGAAGGGTTTGAACCGCCTGAAGGAGCCGATCCGGGACAATTCGCGCCGCCAGGTGGCTTTCGCCCTCCCGGCGGCGCAGGGGGCGGCATCCTCGGGATCGATCAGAATCCGATCTGGGTGACGGCGACTATCGAGTTCAACGGACAAGTCTGGACGAATGTCGGTTTTCGCCTCAAGGGTAATTCAAGCCTGATGAGTTCATGGTCTGGCGGCGTCTACAAACTGCCGTTCAAGCTGGATTTCGACCAGTTCGAAGACGACTACCCGGAAATTGAGAATCAGCGATTTTTCGGCTTCCAGAAGCTGAGCTTTTCGAGCAACTGGAGCGACGACTCTCTGCTGCGCGAACGGGTCACCGCCGACATCTTCCGCGAAGCCGGCGTTCCCGCTTCCCACACTGCCTTCTATGCGGTCACCATCGATCACGGGTCTGGACCCACTTACTTCGGGTTGTACACCGCCGTTGAAGTCGTCGACGACACCGTCATTGAAACGCAGTTTTCCGATGACGACGGCAACCTCTACAAACCTGAAGGCAGCGGTGCGACTTTCGCGCTGAGAGCGTTCAGCGAGGAGTCTTTCGACAAGGAGACAAACGAAGACGAGGCGGATTACAGCGATATCCTCGCCCTGTTCGAAACGCTGCACGCCGAAACCCGCAGCAGCGATCCGGCATCCTGGCGCACACAGCTTGAAACGGTCTTCGATGTGGACGGATTCTTGCGCTGGTTGGCAGTGAACACGGTGGTCCAGAACTGGGATACCTATGGCAGAATGGCGCACAACTACTATCTCTATAACGACCCCGCCGACGGACTGCTGACCTGGATTCCCTGGGATAACAATATGGCGTTGAGCGAGGGTTTTGGCGGTGGGTTCGGCAGAGGCAGGCAGAGCGATTCGCCATCCACCAATTCGCTCGATCTATCTGCTGTTGACGCCAGCTGGCCCCTGATCCGCTTCCTGATGGATGATCCGGTCTATCAGGGGCGCTACGTTGAGGATGTAGAAGAGATCATTCAGGGCGCGTTCGAACCGGCGAGGATGGAAGCGACCTATCGCGCTCTGCACGACCTGGTTGCTCCATACGTCGTGGGCGAAGATGGCGAAATCGCCGAACACACCCTGCTCAGCTCTCCGCAGGCATTCGAAAGCTCAGTCGCCGAACTCATCGCGCACGTCAACGCTCGGCATGATCTGGTGCTGGACTATCTCGCCTCGCAGGCTTCGCAGTAGCTTCTCAGGTGAAGCGCCGGCGTCATTCTCTGGCGCTTCACCCTCCCCTATCCACTCCGCGCTCATATCTCCGAGTTGGATTTGACGAAATCGATCAGTTCGTCGACATAGGCAAACGCCAGCCCGGTCACGGTGTCCGCCGCGCCATAGTAGATGGCGATTCTTCCCGTCTCCGGGTCAAAGAGGGACGCGCAGGGGAAAACCACGTTCGGAACATCCCCGACGCACTCATAGGGCATCTGCGGCGACATCAGATACGGCGCGGCACGGTGTATGACCTTCCAGGGCTGGTCCAGGTCCAGCAGTGCGGCTCCCATGCTGTAGACGTAGCCGTTGCACGACGTGAGCACGCCGTGATAGATCAGCAACCACCCTTCGCTGGTCTCGATGGGGATCGGACCCGCTCCGATCTTGGTGCTTTCCCAGCGCCAGGGCTTGGGCTTCATCACGAAGCGGTGACTGCCCCAGTGAATCATATCCGGGCTTTCGCTGTAGAAGATGTCGCCGAACGGCGTGTGTCCGGTATCGCTGGGGCGGCTGAACATCGCGTACTTGCCGTTGATCTTGCGAGGAAACAGGACGCCGTTGCGGTTATAAGGCAGAAAGGCATTTTCGATGAAGTGGAACTCCTCGAAATCGTAGGTATAGCCGATCCCGATGGTGGGTCCGTGATAGCCATTGCACCACGTGACGTAGTACCGATCTTCTAGCCGCACGACGCGCGGATCATACCGATGAACGAACTCGCTCAGTTCGGCGTCCTTGAATTTCCATTCGATGGGGCGATCCCCAATCTGCCAGCTGAAGCCATCCTCACTGCGCCCGACGTGCAGCGTCATGATGCGCCGGGTGTCGTCCACACGGAACACCCCTGCGAATTTCCCCTGATGCGCGACGGCAGCGCTGTTGAAAATGCTGTTCGAGGTCGGCGTAGCATCGCGGCGGATGATCGGATTGCCGCTGTAGCGCCAGAGGACCGCGCTGGATTCTTTGGGACGATCTTCCCAGGGAATATTGGGCAGCGAGCTGCCGATCATCCGAACACGAGGAGAATTCATTTGGGTAATCATAGTTGGCGCAACATCCTTCAATAGAGTTGCTTGACAAAGTACTCATTCGAGTCTAATCTTGAACTAGTTTTCGTACAAGTTCGATTTGTTCGATTCGGTATTATGGCTAAAAACCCGACACTTCGCGATATCGCCGCCAAAGCGGATGTGGCACTGAGTACCGTGTCCCAGGTCTTAAACAACCGTGCCAACGTTTCTGCCGAGACGCGCGACCGCGTACTGCGCGCCGCCAGCGAACTTGGTTACCGGCAGAAGGTCTTCACCAACGCCCAACTCATTCCAGAGATCTCGACCGTTGGACTGCTGACCAAGCGGCATAACAATCAGCCGCTCATTGTGAATCCTTTTTACTCGTACATCATCGCCGGCGTCGAACGCGAATGTCAGCGCCACAACATGAATCTGATGTACGCCAATGTCGAGGTTGATGAACGCAACCACACCCAGACCTGGCCCGCTATGCTGCTCAACGAAGCCGTCGACGGGGTGATCGTGCTGGGAGCCTTCCTCGAAGAGGCAATCGCCGACATCAGCAGCCGCGCCAAGAGCAGCATCGTGCTGGTCGATGCCTACACGGCACAGGAATCTGGCTTTGACAGCGTGGTGATCGACAACTTCAACGGTGCGGTCAGCGCAGTATCGCATCTGATCCAGAACGGACACCGCCACATCGGACTGATCGGCAGCAGCCCCGATTCCTATCCAAGTGTGCTGGAGCGCCGCCGGGGTTATCTGTCAGCCCTTGCCCAGCAGGCTATTCGTGAGACGTACGTCGAAGAAGGCGCACTCAGTAGAGTTGATGGCTTCGAGGCGACGATTCGACTCCTGCGCCGCTATCCCCAGATCACCGCTATTTTCGCCTGCAACGACGAAACCGCTCTCGGCGTCATGAGCGGCGCGCGAGAAATGGGCTATCGCATGCCAGAGGATCTGTCGATTGTCGGCTTCGACGACATCGATCTGGCGCAGGAAGTTGTGCCTGCCTTGACCACGGTGCATGTGGACAAGGTGCTGATGGGCACGATGGCGCTGCGCCTCCTGCGTGACCGCCATTCCGACCCGGATCGGTCGTCGATCACCGCTGTCGTCGCGACTCAACTCATCCTGCGCGACAGCGTACGGAAAATTGGAGATTAGCACCCCTGGTGGGTGAGTAATCGCGCTTTCTTCTCAAAGAACCGCGTCGAAAGGAGGCGCTTGAAAGCATATATCGGCATTCATCGGGTTCGTCACTCAACACCCCCTTGTTGGCGTTTGGTCCATTATTCGCATAGGGAGTTAGTATGATGAAG
>JAEURA010000002.1 GCA_016789005.1 Anaerolineae bacterium | reverse complement strand
AAGCCATGTCTCGCATCTTTTCAACGGACGAGCCGTCGGCTCGCCCCTACGGCACGTGGGTTGTAGGGGAGACCCGGCGGGTCTCCCGTTCGTGGATTTCTTTCGAGACTTCACTTTAGTACTACAACCGCAGATCGGGGTTCAAGCCCTCATCCCCGCCCCTATCTCCCTCAGGTCCAAGGAGGGTCCGCGGTGAGGATGGGGATCGGGTTCTGCGGCAGCGCGGGGCGGATCAGCGCGGGCGGTCCTCCAGGCGGTTTTGCAGCAGTGTCCCGCCGACGAAGCCGACAGCGATCAATCCCAGCAGCGGGATCACCGAAAGCAGCCGCTGATCGCCGCTGGTCGCCCCAGAGATGACGAAGCTGGGCACGAGGGCGACGGCGAGACCGATCAGCGCGCCTTTCCAGCGCGCCGGCAGCAGGTCGAACAGTTCGATCAAGAGAGGACGCTGTTTTTTCTGTCCGGGCTGCCCGCGCAGAGCCTTGTTGGCGCGCGGGGCGCGATCGCGGACCTGCTGCCGGCGCAGCGCCGCGACCCGCTGGCGTTCCTGCTCTTCCCGGTTCATAGACATGTTCTGTTTTCCCAGTGTGTGGAATGGTTCTGTCTATAAATCGGAAAACAGCGGCGAATGTCGCAGAAACAGCGCAGCCCAGATCGACGATCCGGGCTGCGCGAGAGGCTGTGCAGAGGGAATCGCCGCGCCGCGCTGGGCTAAGCCATGTCTGGTATCTTTTCAATGGGCGAGCCGTCGGCTCGCCCCTACGGCACGTTGGTTGTAGGGGAGACCCGCCGGGTCTCCCGCTCGTGGGTTTCTTTCGAGAATTTACTTTAGAGCGTGCCTGCAAAGCCGGTTTTCACACAACCTCACCCCGGAAACCGTCAGGTTTCCGTCCCCTCTCCAATTGGAGAGGGGCGGTTGAGCGCAGCGAAACGGGGTGAGGTGAGCAGCTTGCAGACAGCCTCTTAGAGCTGCGTCTCGACGACCGTGAAGGACAGCGGCGGCAGCAGCAGTTCAGCCGCGCCGTTCTGCACGACCGGCGCGGCGACCTGGACGGGGACGATCTGGTTGGGGTGCGCCAGACTGTTGAACGCCTTCGGATCGCTCCCCGACATCTGATGGACGGCGCGGATGCTCTGCGGGGCGCGCGCCTGCCAGCGCAGTTCGACCGGTAGGCTTTCGGTCTGGCTGCGGTTGACGATGAAGACGGTGTTGGCGCCGCTGCCCTCGTCGTACGACGCCGAGACATCCAGCAGCGGCATATCGCCGAACTGCTTCGTCTCGTGGCGCGGCGACTGCACCGCCACGTCCAGCGCCGCGCCGCTCGCCAGCCGGCTGAACAGCAGGATCGGGTAGTAGGTGGTGTGCTTCAGAAGGGCGTCGCGCGTGGTGTGAATCGGCGAGATGACATTGACGATCTGCGCCACACAGGCGATCTTCAGCACGTCCGCCCGGCGCAGGAAGACGTTGAGCCACTGCGCCACGACCAGCGCATCTTCCAGGTTGTAGACTTCTTCGCTCAGATGCGGCGCTTCGGTCCACTCGCCCCGGTTGAATTCGGGACCTGCCGCCTTGTACCACACGTTCCACTCGTCCCACGACAGGTGGACATCGTGCCTGGAGCGCCGCTTGGCTTTGACGTAGCGCAGCACGCCGCTGAGCGTATCGACGAAGTTCTCAAACTCCGCCGCCAGCGCCAGATAGCTGTCGGTGTCGTCTGTCCGGTTGCCGGCGTAGTAGTGCATCGAATGGTAATCGACCTGATCCCAGCACAGTTCCAGCGCCACGCGGTCCCATTCGGGATAGGTCGGCATGACCGAGTTCGACGAGCCGCACAGGATCAGCGCGATGGACGGATCGTGCCAGCGCATCATCTTGGCGGCTTCGCGCGCCTTCATGCCATATTCCGCCGCTTCCAGGTGTCCGATCTGCCAGGGACCATCCATCTCGTTGCCCAGACACCAGTATTTCACGCCGTGCGGGTCGGCATAGCCGTGTTCGGCGCGCATCTGCGCGTACTGGGTGTCGGCGGGCGCGTTGCAGTATTCCACCAGATTCGCCGCTTCCTGAATCGTGCCTGTGCCCAGGTTCACGCCCAGCATCGGCTCGGTGTTGATCTGCTTGCAGAATTCGATGAATTCGTTGGTCCCAAACTGGTTGGTCTCCACCGACTGCCACGCCAGATCGCGCCGGCGCGGGCGCTGATCGCGCGGACCCACGCCGTCCAGCCAGCGGTAGCCGCTCAGGAAGTTGCCGCCCGGATAGCGCATGGAGCGGTAGTTGATCTCGCGCAGCGCCGCCAGGACATCGGTCCGCAGACCGCTGGCGTCGGCATGCGGCGACGCCGGGTCATAAATACCCTCGTAGACGGCACGCCCCATGTGTTCGAGGAAACCGCTGAAGAGCAGCGGCGAAATGGGACTGATGGTCCGGTTCGTATCCAGATAAATCTGGGCTTTGGAACGTTGAGACATTATTTTCGATGCTCCTTGCAGCGGCTCGGTCAAAAATCAGGCGACCTGATCGAACTGTATTCGAATGCATAGCTTAACGTCAGAGTGCGCATGTCGTCAAGTTTAGGGTTGCGTCGGGTGCAGTTCAATATTTTGGGTGGACGATGCAGGCATCGTCCCTACGGAGGACCATTTTGTTGGGACAACGCCCGCGTTGTCCGCCCGTATCCCCAATAATCTGAAATGCACCCGTTGCGCCCCTCTGAGGTTTCGCTCGCACCTTCGTGTCGGTTCGATTTCGCAGCCGGGCAAAGGTCACGCAGTCACAGCAGAGCGACGACGGTGTCGTAACGGTCACGCCGCGCTTCAGGCACAGTCAGGACCAGGTCGCTGCCGCGTTGTTCTATCTCGACCGGCGCGCCATCCGCCAGCAGGACCGCCCGCGTCACCGTTTCCGGCGCGCCGCGCACGATCACGCAGTCGCTCACCTCGTCCAGGATATGCAGGTAGTGCGTATCGCCCCGGCGGGTGCTGACCGCCCCTTCCGATGGTGGAATCACCCCGGCGCGCGTGCCATAGACCGCCTCGTTGTTCGTCTTCAGCCATGCCCCGACGCCGCGCAGGCGTTCGGCGTGGATGGGCAGGATTTCCCCCTGCGGAGTCGGTCCGACGTTGAGCAGGAAATTCGCCCCGGCGCTGGCGCTGCGCGCCAGGACGTGGATCAGGCGGCGGGTCGTCTTATGATTGGGGTCGCCGGCGCTGTAGCCCCAGTGATCGTTCAGCGTCATGCCGACTTCCAGGGGCAAGCCGGAGGCGGGCGTCGTGTTCCAGCCCGCTGTGTTCGCGCCGGGCAGGTCCTGCTCGTAACCCTGGACATCTTCACCCGGCAGGGGCGACTGATGATGGTTGTTGAGCACCACCGCATCCGGCTGGAGGGTGTGGATCATGTCGTAGAGCGCATCGTATTGGAACGCGCCGCCCGCCCGGAAATAGGCGTTCGTCTCGTCATAAGGATGAGCGGGCCAGTCGCCATCGAACCACAAACAGGCGATCTCGCCGTACTGCGTGCACAGCTCGCGCACCTGCCCGTGCAGAAACGCCACGTAATCCGACCACGCCAGCCCGCTTTCCTGGCGGAAGCGGTAGGCGGGGTGATGCCAGTCCAGCAGCGAGCTGTAGAAGCCCAGTTTGACGCCGTGCCGCGCGCAGCTTTCGGCAAGTTCGCGCAGCGGATCGCGGCGGAAGGGCGTGTTGGTCACTTTGTAGTCGCTGAGGGCAGTATCGTACATGCTGAAGCCGTCATGATGCCGGCTGGTGATGACCATGTATTTCTGCCCGGCGTCGGCGGCGAGGCGCGCCCATTCGTCGGCATTGAAGCGGGTCGGGTTGAACTGCCCCACCAGTTTTTCGTATTCCGGCACGGGGATGCGCCCCGTGTGCATGATCCATTCTTCTTTCGCCAGGATGCTGTACAGCCCCCAGTGGATGAACATGCCGAAGCGGGCATCCTGAAACCACGCCGCCCCTTTTGCCGAAACCTGCCGTGCCATGTCTTTTTCCTCCTCAGGGCTGTTCTGCCCTCTGCGCTGAATCCTGAACCCCGGCGGACCCGTTCCCCCGCGCGCTCCTGGGCGGCGTGAAGTCGATCAACTCCTTGCCGCCGACATCGAAGGCGAACGACAGCTTGAGCGCATCGTGCGGGCAGACGTGAATGCAGGTCTGGCAGAGCGTGCATTCCGTCGAAAGCACCCGCTCCCCTTTGAGGATGTAATCCGGCACGCGGATGTTCATCGGGCACTGCTCGACACACACGTTGCAGGCGTCGCACTTCGGCGCATCCCCGGCGATCTTCAGCGCCGCGTAGCGCGAAAACGTCTTGAGCGGTACGCTGATCGGGCAGAGATATTTGCAGAAAGCGCGGTTGTCCTTCAGTGCCAGCGCCATGCCGATGCCGAGCGCATAGTACAGCGCCAGCCCGCCGACGAACCACATGATGCCGCTCGAACCCGTCGCGCCGTCATGATAGCCGAAAATGAACCACAGGGCGACGACAGTGAGCAAACTGAGGAAGAAATGGGCGTAGCGCAGCGCCCCCCAGCGACCGGGGATGCGGTAGCGGCTGGCTTTGTAAGGCAGCAGATCGAAGACCATGCCGAACCAGCACGCCCAGCCGCACCAGATGCGCCCGAAAATGAGCGGGCCGGCGAACTTCGCCAGCGCATAGTGCAGCACGATCCAGGGCGCGCCCGCCAGCACGCCGAAGAACAAGCCCTCGATCTGCATATTGCCGTGATCGGTGATCAGCGCCAAGGCCAGCAGCATCGCGCCGACCATGAACATCATGACGCGGCGCGCCACCGGGCGCTTGTTGGGCGGCAGACCGAGGAACGACCCCACTCCGACGCCGATGAACATGCCGACGTATGCCAGGACGAACAGCCCGCTCAGGTCGCGCGTCGCCCACCAGTAGACCAGCCCGACCGCCCAGCAGCCGAGCATTAAGACGACGGGGACGCTCATCACCTTGCGGTCGAGCGCCCCCGCGCCATCGTTGAAGAATGCCATTGCCCCGTGCCTCACTGCCCAAAAACCCTAAGGTGAATCATGGCACGGTTCCGCGCCGGCGGGCGAGACCAGGAGATCACCCTCCGGGAATGTCGTTTGTCATCTTAAGGCGCGAGCACCGCTTCCTTCAGCCCGGTCATCGCTTCGCTGACTTCCCACAGACGCCGCTGAACGGCTTCGTCGTAGGACGGGTCGATGGAGCGGATCGCCCTGCGCTTCTCGAAATAGCCGCCCGTCACCCCCTCAACTTCCGGCGACGACGCCAGCCAGACCAGCGTATCCGCGCCCTGTTCCGGGGTGAGAATAAACGGACGCATCGCCATCATGGCGAGCTTGACCACGCCGCCGTTGTTGCCGGCGAAACCCGTGCCGACGAAACCGGGATGCATGGCGTTGACCGTCACGCCCGCGCCGCGCTCGGTCAGCCGGCGCGCCAACGCATAGGTGAAGATGATGTTCGCCAGCTTCGACTGCGAATAGGTTTCGAAGCCGGTGTAGCGCCTGCGGCGCTGAAGATCGTCGAAGTCGAGCCTGCCGCCGCGCTCCGCCTCCGAAGCGACATTGACGATGCGCGCCGGGGCGCTGTCGGTCAGCAGGTCGAGCAGGAGGTGGGTGAGCAGGAAATAGCTGAGGTGGTTCAGCGCGAAGGTCATCTCGATGCCGTCGACCGACTCGCGACGGCTCATGAACATCGCGCCGGCGTTGTTGACCAGCACGTCGAGCCGCTGATAGCGGGCGTTGATCTGCGCCGCCAGTTCGCGCACCTGATCCAGCGACGAGAGGTCGGCGACGGCGGCGCGCCCTTCGCCCCTGCCGCCCGCTCGAATCTGGGCGATCACCGCATCGACCTTTTCGCGGTTACGCCCGTGCACGATCACCGTTGCGCCCATCTCCGCCAGCTTGAGCGCCGCCGCCCTGCCGATGCCGTTGGTCGCCCCGGTGATGAGGATCGTCTTGTCCGACAGTGTGTTGAGCATGGTTGTCGTTATTCCTGTATTTCCGAATCGCACTCACGATAAAACACACTGCAAGGATAATCTGACCTGGGCAGAAAGTGGCAAAGCTATCATCCACCGCTTAAGAACCGGTGTGCTAAAATAGAAGTGTGTTCGAGGAGGCGTGACGATGGATTTCCTGAAAAGACTGTTCGGCGGCGGGGGCCAGAACCTTCGCGATGGCTTGTACTTCTACATTCAGCCGCGCGGCTGCGACGAGGTGGTGCGCGTGCGTATCAACATGATGAACGATCCCTCGCTGGATGAGTCCGGCGGCTACTTCGTCCACAAGACGGTCATGGGCGTGAAATGCTTCCAGCGCGCCGAGCTGACGCTCACCTTCGACCGCAATCGCAAGCTGATCAACAAGGAGGTCTCCGGCGGCGTGCTGGTCGATGAATCCGACTACGACGCCTGGGTCGCCGCGCAAAACCCGGAAGCCGGCGCGCCGCTATGACCGTCCGCACGATTTCCACCGAGACGGCACGGCGGCTGGCGATCACCCGGCAGCGCCTCAGCCAGAACGGGAAGCCGGCAGCCAAACCCAGCGCCGAGTCGCTTTTCGGCATCGTCCGCGACCTGGGCTGCCTCCAGCTCGACCCGATCAGCGCCGTCGCCCGCAGCCACCTGCTGGTGCTGTGGAGCCGCGCCGGGGTCTACAACCCCAAACTGGTCGATGACCTGCTGTTCAAAGAGCGCCGGCTGTTCGAGTACTGGGCGCACGAAGCATCCATCGTGCTGACCGAAGACTATCCCCTGCATCATCACCACATGCGCCATTACGTCCAGGATGATCACGGCTGGTCGCAGCGCGTCCGCGCCTGGATCGTCGAGAATCAACCGCTCTACGATCACATTCTGCGCCATCTGCGCGAGCATGGGGCGGCGCTCTCCCGTCAGCTTCAGGCGGACGGTCTTGACCCGGAAGGCTGGGTTTCAAGCGGCTGGACGAGCGGGCGCAACGTCAGCCGGATGCTTGATTTCATGTGGATTCGCGGCGAGATCATGGTCGCCGGGCGGGTTGGCGGGCAGAAGCAGTGGGACCTCAGCGAGCGCGTGCTGCCGCACTGGACTCCGCGCGAAGCCCTCGACGACCGCGAGACCACGCGGCGGGCGGCGCAGGTCGCCATCCGCGCGCTGGGCGCGGCGCGTGACGCCCACATCACCCGCCACTTCATCCGCCGACGCTACCCCCATCTGGCGGAGGTGCTGAAAGCGCTGCACGCCGAGGGGCAGATTGTGCCGGTGCAGGTGGAGAGTCAGGCTGGAACGTGGTACGTCCACGCCGACGATCTGCCGCTGTTGGAGCAGATCGAGCGGGGCGAATGGGTGGGGCGCACCGTCCTGCTGTCGCCCTTCGACAACCTGATCTGCGACCGGGCGCGGACCAAGGCGCTGTTCAATTTCGACTACACAATGGAGATTTACGTCCCCCCCGCCAAGCGCAAGTACGGCTACTACGTCCTGCCGATCCTGCACCACGACCGGCTGGTCGGGCGAGCCGACCTGCAGACGGATCGCAAGGCGGGAGCGCTGAAGGTCAACACGCTCTACGCCGAGCCGGGCGCGCCCAAAAGCGCCGCCAAGCCGCTGCGCGCCGCGCTGGAGTCGCTGGCGTCGTTCGTGGGGGCGGAGCGGCTGGAATTCGTCACCCCTCGCCCGGCGGTGTGGGCGAAACTGTAGACCTGCCTCGTCCTTCTAATTCGTCGGGGCGCGGTCATCCGCCGGTGCGTCCCGCCACACAAACGCACCCTGCCCAGCCGAAGCATGGGCAGGGTGCGTTTCGCGTAGAGCGGCGAAAGGTGGGCGGAAGGTCAGCCGCAGCCGCCGCTGGCGGGACCGCGTTTGAGCGTCAGCACCACTTTCTTCTCGAAGTCGAACAGGAAGCGGTCGGCGTGCGGCGATGCCGCCGGGTGCGACGCGCCGTAGGCGATGGGGATGGCATACGCCAGCGCATCCGCTGCCGGCGTCGGCAGCGCCGCGAACGCGCCCTCGCCATAGAGTGTGATCCAGTTGTTGACCCCGCCCTCCAGGATGTAGACGTTGACCACCCCTTCGGCGATCAGGTATTTCCAGGCTTGGGTCGCCTGCACCTCGTCGCTGCTCATCACGAAGACCAGCGCGTTATCCGGCAGCGCGTTGAACTCCTCGACCACCGCGTCCAGTTCGGCGTAAGGCACGTGGCGCGCATCGCGGATGTGGAAGAGGTTGTACTCGGCTTCACTGCGCACGTCCACCAGGATGTTGACGATCTTGGGATCGTTCATCCAGGTGAGCATCTCCGCCGGGTGTACGTAGACGGCGCGGGCATCGAGAAGCGGCTGTTTTTCCGCCTCCAGCATGTTCCAGCGGTCGGCGTTGCTCGGCTGCCCGATGAATGCCACCGCCACGCTCAGCGCCACCGCGCCGCCCGCCAGCCCATAACGCCAGCGCGGGCGAATCGCCTTGCCCTGCTTGCCGATCACCCGCTCCGCCACTTCAGAGAGGGCGAACGCCGCCAGCGCCATCAGCACCACCGCGACGACGATCACGCCGGTCTCGCTGTTGAACAGTTCCATGAGGGTGAAGCGCCCCATGTAGGACGAATTCCAGAACGGCTCGTAGAAACCGACTGTCTCGCCGAACAGGAAGATGCCGAAGAACGCGCCCAGGGCGAACAGGATGCCGTCCAGCTTGAGCGTCGCCGCCGCCACCAGCGACGTGCCGGGGCAGAAGCCGCCCAGGATGAAGCCGACGCCCATGATCAGCCCGCCGAGGATGCCGGGCCACAGATAGGTCGGGTTGACGTAGACCAGGTTGTAGTCCAGCAGCCCCAAGCCGGTCGCCAGGAAGACCAGCAGCATGGCGACGACGATACCGGTGAACATCACCTTGAGGACGGTCATGTCTTTGAAATAGAACTGCGCCGCCAGTTTGGTCGAGACGGCGAAGCCTGCCATCTCCAGGACTGCGCCGAAGGCGATGCCGATCAGCAGATAGACGCCGTACGCGCCCCACTGACCGAGCAGCGATTCAAGAGGAAGTGGAAAAGTCATGATCGCGGCTCCCTTTCAGTTCCACAGCTTACGGACGAAATATGCCAGCGCATACGCCCCGGCGAAGACGGCGAACATGAACGCCCAGCTCCCTACCGACAGCACCGCGCCGCCGCTGAGCGCCTGACCGCTGGTGCAGCCGCGCGCCAGCCGCGCGCCGTAGCCCATGAACGCGCCGCCGACGAACGCCATCACCCAGCGCAGTTTGACGGGGGTGCGGGGACCGCGCACCGTCTCGAATTTCAGACGTCCGTTGAACCAGCCGCTCGCGAAGCCGCCGATGACCGTGCCGAAGGTGACGAACACCACCCAGCTCTCCAGCGGGTTGCGGTCGCCGCCCGCCATCGAAATCAGGTAGGGCGTGCGGTCGATGTGCGCCGGCAGCAGAGCGTCTTCGAACACAACCAGGATGCGGTTCATGCCGCCGGAAGCGCCCAAGCCGTTGCCGGTGATGAAGAAGGCGAGGAAGAGCACGACGCCGAGCAGGGTCCCGGCAAGATAAGGATGCATGTAGGGGCGCGCCACGCGGGCGGCTTTTGCGCCGCTCTGCGCCCGGCTGGGGCTTGCTTTTGCATAGGTAGCCATCGGTTCAGTCTCCTGTTTCCGCGCTCGGTTTAATGCTGGTTGCTGCGCCGGTCTCTGGCGTCTCGACCTCATCGTAGCCGCCGACCATCGCCTTGATGCCCGCCAGCGGCTCATGACCGGTGGTGGTCAGGTAGATGTGGGCGATGATGAAGGTCACGAACAGCCAGGCGATCAGCGTATGGAACGGCGCCAGGAAGGGCAGCCCGCCAAGCAGGTTGGTCAGCGCCGGGAACTGCTGCGCACCCCACATCAGTGCGCCGGTGATGATTTGCAGCGGCAGCAGCACGTTCAGGATGCCGAAGTAGGTCATCTGCTGAAGCGGGTTCATCTTGTGGTCGCGCGTCTTCTCGAACGGATGCGGGTCGCCCCGGAAGATGCCGCGCAGGTAGAAGAGCGCCTGCTGGATCGCCTGGTCGAAGAAGCCGTAGGGGCGCGGGATGAACTGCTTGATCTCGCCGCTGGCGAGGTGGTAGAAGAGCGAGAGCGCCGCGTTGATCACCAGGATGAGCGCCAGCACGTTGTGCAGGTCCACCATCCAGGCGAAGCTTAAGGCGCTGAAATACTGTGGACGGTGGATCACCAGACCGGTGAAGGTCAGCCCGAAGATGACGGCGGTTTGCAGCCAGTGCCACTGCCGCTCGTAGATCGAGTACATGTATTCGCGCTGGACGCCGTGATGCGCCTGTCCTCCTTGTTTCGCCCGCCGCCGCGCCGTGATCACGCGCAGGCTGGCGTGGGCGGTGACGCCGAGCGACGTCCCCAGCAGGATCAGGACGCCGAGCAGATCGATGACCTGCTGGCTGTCGCGCCCGAAGATGTAGAGCTGCGCCGCCGGCGTCTGCGTCTCCGGCTGGAAGGTCAGCAGACCCTCCCCATCTGCGCCGACGCTGCCGTTCCAGCGCACGCCGGAGTCTTCCGCCAGGGTCGGGGTCGCGCCGCCGGACGCCGCGCCGAGCGGGAACGCCGCCGTGATGCGCGAGTCTTCCTGATGGCACGCCTGGCAGTCGCGGGTGGCATAGCTGCCGCCGATGACGCCGTGATGGATCGGGTAAGGCACGATCTCGGCGCTGATGCGCGCCCCAGTAATGCCCTGTCCCGCCAGCCGAGCGGCGATCAGATCGGTCTTGGCGCTGCTGTCCAGCATCAGCTCGGCGCTGCTCAGCGCGCCGTCGGCGTCACTGTCGAACGCCGCCAGCACGTCCGCTGTATAAGCGTCCCCGTCAAGGTATGCCGCGCGCACCGCGTCGAGTTCGACCGGCTGAGCGGTATCGCCGGCGACCCAGTAGCTCACCGTCACCAGGTTGTAGGGCGAAAGTGCGCTGCTGCCATCGGCGTCCACGTCTTGCAGCAGGGTCGGCTGGTAGCCGGTGATCAGCGCCGCCGCCGGGCTGTCTGGCGGGGAAGCGATGCCGCCGTCGATGCCTCTACAGGTATCGACCGGCGACCCTTCCGCCGTCAGGACCGTCCAGTCGCGCGACGCCAGCGCCGGGGCGTAAAGCTGCGGCACGTGGCAGCTTTCGCACGCCAGCGCCGAGGTATGCCGCTCCAGGTAAGGCAGCCAGGTGTGCGAAACGCTCGCGTCGTGGCAGTTGGTGCAGCTGGGCGATCCTTCGCTGCCGTTGGCGAACTGGTGCGATGGGCGCTCCAGGTATTCGCCGAAATCCAGACGGCGTGGGTCGAAGGTCAGGTGTTCCAGGTCACCCGAAGGCGTGTTAGTGGTATAGACCGGGTTGTTGACCGAGTAGTGGCAGTCCACGCAGTTGAGCACGCGCTCGGCGTGGATGTCCCAGGGGCGCGCCAGCGTATCGCGGTCAGAGACGTTCGCGCCGCTGCTGCTGATGCGCTGCGGCGAAACGACCTGCCCGGTGGTAAACGTCCGGGTCTGGCTGTCATCGCAGACCGAAAGCGCCAGCGGCGTCTGAGTCTGCACGTGGACCTGCCCGTGACAGCTTCCGCAGGCGTCGCTGCGCGGGTCCTGGATGTTCACGTATTCCGGCTTCAGGCTGCCGTCGGCGGCGAAAGCGTCGGGGTTGTAAGCGTAACCGAACTCGGTGGCGACGACGATGCCGGCGGGCGCTGCCGCCGCAGGTTCAGCCGGGACTTCCGCCTCGGCAGTCGCCTCCGGAGACGCCTCGCCTGCTTCAGCCGGGATCAGCGCCTCCACCGGTTCGACGATCAGCGTGGCGGTGTTCGCCCAGGCGATCTCGCCCGCCGCCAGGGCTTCCAGCCGTGCGGCGTTGTTGGCGTCGCCGCTGTGACACAGAAAGCAGTTGATCTCGTCGCCCTGCCGGGCGCGCTGTCCATAGGTCAGCGGGTCCCAGGCGGCGGCTTCGGCGCTCCACAGCGCGGCGTGCATGTCGTGTTCGGTGATGAATGCCGAGTCGTGGCAGCTTCCGCAGGTCTTCAGCGTCGAGATCGGCGCGCCGCTGGTGATGACGTTCCCGCCCTCGGTGTCGAGCAGGGGAAAGGTCGGGTGCAGGGGCGATTCCTGCGCCTGCGCGCCGGCTGGAGCCAAAAGCAGGACGGCGGCGAGGATGAAGGCGGCAGCGCTCAGCGTCAGCAGCCACGCGCCGTAGGGACGCGTTCCTGCGCGTCCGGTTTCTGCGTGTCCGATGAATGACCGTCTTCTCAGACTCATGATCCACCCTCCGCATCGACAGGTGTCGCCGCCTGGGCGATCTGCGCCGAGTCGTCGGCGATGACCTGCGGCAGGTCGCGCCCACCCCATTCCAGCGGATCGCCGGGATAGCCGAGCGCCCGCCAGTCCATGCGGCTGTTCTCACCGTGACAGTCGGTGCAGGTCAGCGCTCGCTCCGCCGGCACAACCATGTGCGACTGCACCCAGTACATGCGGGTGGCGGCGAAGTCGTACTGCCCACTGTAGGGGATGCCGGCGGCTTCAGCGCCGCGCTGCAGGGCGGAATCCCAGTCGAAGGTCGTCCAGTAGCCCAGCTCGCCGACGGTATTGGGCTGAAGCAGGATGTTGAAGACCGTGTCGTAGGGCTGCTGAGCGTCGTGTATCTTGAAGGGGTAGATCAGCGATCCGGCGTCGTCGATCCCGCCCTGGACCGGGTTCAACACGGTGACCGCTGCCGGGTCGATAGCATCACCCAGCAGGTAGCGTTCGACCTGACCGTTGAACCAGGCGTAGCTGGGCACGACATCGCCTTCGTAGAGAAACTCGCCTTTGATCTTCAGGTACTCGTGCGGGTCCTCTTCGCGGTCCTGCCCCGCCTGCGACCAGTCCCAGGAGACCTTGGTCTCGTAGCGAGTGGCGGTCGTCGGGATGTGGCAGGTCTGACAGGCGACGGTGTCGGTATGCTCGTTGATGCGCGCATCAGCGTGCAGCGTCGGTTCGTGACAATCGGTGCAGGCGATTTGACGATCTTCGCTGGCGCTGGAAGTCGTCGAACGTCCGCCGATGACGTGATCTTCCGTCTGGTGGCAGTCCACGCACAGGAAGTCGTAGCGCCCCATGTGCACGTCCACGCTTTCCGCCGGGTAATACAGGCTCTCGTCCAGGTCGCCGTGTTTGACGGCGTTGCCGCCGCCGCCGTTGAAGTGGCAGCCGCCGCAGTTCAGGCGGGTCGGAGTGCCGACGCTCTGCGCCGCCGTCAGCAGATCGACCCCTTCGGCGGGCAGCCCGCTGGTCCCTTTGACGTAGCCGCCGCTCTGATCATGACAGACCAGACAGTCCACATTCTCGGAGTCCGTGAAGTCGTAGCTGGCGTCCGACCAGCCGTAGCCGGCGTGGCAGCGGGTGCAGCCCGTCCAGTTGGATTGAACGCCGATGCAGAAGTTGTTGATCAGGTTCGCCTTGCCGATCTGCACCGGCTCGTCGCGCCCTTCCAGCAGGACCGGTTCGCTCAACCAGGTGAAGTGCGAGGTATGCGAGACCTGCTCCGCCGCGTCTTCGTGACACTCCAGGCAGGCGCGGGTGACATCGCTGCCGCTCTCGAAGGGTCCTTCGAGCAGCGTGCTGTGATCGGTCGCCGGGACGCGCTCCGGGACGTGATCCCAGGGGTCGGCAGCCGCCGGCGGCGGATCGAGGGTCAGCAGACCGACGGGGATGGCGATGACCCCCACCGTGATCAGCAGACCGACCAGCCACAAATAACGGAAATCTCTCATGATGTTGGACTCAGGCTTTCTAACTGCTGCGCCAGCATCTTGCGCAAGATGCCGCGCATCGACTCAATGATCACGACCAGTTCGGGGACCGCCAGGCTGTAGACGACGGTCGTGCCGTCGCGCTGCGTCTCCACCAGCCCGCGCTGGCGCAGCACCGCCAGATGGCGCGAGACGGTGGACTGCGGGGCTTCCAGCAGTTCGGTCAGGGCGTTGACGCTGCGCGGACCCTGCGATAGGGCGTAAAGCAGTTGAATGCGCTTCGGGTCGCCGAGGGTCTGGCAGATGTTGTCGTGCAGCATTTGAAGCTCGTGAACGGGGATGAGGGTGGGCGTGTCGCTCATGGGCTTATATCCGCTTATCCGAATATTCAAATTCTAGGACGCGGATAGATCAGCGGGGGAGGAAGGGTGACACGGCGGCTATGTGACAAATGTCACAAGGTGGAGTGATGTATCATCTTGCCGGGATGTCGTCCGATGTCACTGATTCAGCAGGGTCAGGAATTCCTCAACGGTTAGCCCCGCATCCCTGATAATGCGGCGCAAAGTTCCGAGTGCCAGTTCGTCATGGTTCGGCACTATGACTGAGCGGGCTGGAGAAGGGTGCTTGAGAATGATGTGACTGCCGGTCTGGCGGCGCACAACGAAGCCCGCCCGACTCAATGCTCGGAGGCAATCTTTGCCTGATATGCGCGGCAGCTTGCTCATACTGCGATAGATTCGAGGTAGACGGGGTAGTCTTCGGGGATGGATTCGCCGTCTTCAAGGGCGCAGTCGATCCACAGCTGAATCGCATCGGCAGTGTTCCGCAGCGCTTCCTCTCTGGTTTTTCCCTCGCTGCCACAACCAGGCAGACTCGGCACTTCGGTGATCCACATTCCATCTTCGTCTTGATAGATGATGACCTGGCGCATAGTCGGTTCTCCTCTACTCAACACAGATTCAGTGAATCACGAAAGTGCGTCCCCGTCCCTTAATCCCCTCCCCATTGCATGGCTGAGGGGTCTTTCCTGACCCGTTGTGCGCCCCCTCTCCACGCAGTGGAGAGGGGGTTGGGGGTGAGGATGTTGAAACTCGTGATTCACTGAGATTGTAATTCAGAAACCGCTGCCCCGCGCGAGGATATGCCTTCCTGGGCTATCCTCGAGCGGCACAGCACAGACGCCCCGACAAAAGGCAGTGTCAATCCACGTTCACGCCGCACCAGTCGGCGTCGCAGTAGACCGGGTCGGTGATCGTGTCGAAGTCGGGCAGCGCCTCGAACTGCCCCTGGGTCAGCGGCGTCGTCGTCCAATCGACGTAGACCCGGAAACCGTCCCCCTCGATCAGCGTCATGTTGGAAAAGCCGACCGTGCTGCGCCCCAGTGGGTTGAAGCCCGTCCCCTGCGGCAGCACACCGATCTTCTGGCGGGCGTCGCGGTCCAGGAAGGCGACCACGAACGCCGAATCGGCGAGGAACGGATACGCCGCGTTGGTATCGACGCTGAGCGCTCCGGCGCGCAGCGGCTGCAGGACGTTGCGCTCCACCCAGACGGCGGTGTCGATCTCGGCTCTCTGGCAGTAGTCGGGCTGCGTCGGATCGACCGGGATGGTCAAGCCATCCTTTTCCAGCATGATCAGAATTGACTGAGTCGCCCGCCCGCAGCGGTAGATGGGATTATCGCCCTGCCAGCCCGCCGGGCGGATGGTCGTCACGCCCATCACCGAGTCGGCGACCAGCTCCAGATCGTGGCGGATGTCGCGGGCGATGCCGATCGGCACGGTGGCGACGACGCCGAACCAGCCCTCAGGGCGTCCCTCGCCCAGGACGGTGCTGGCGAGCAGTTCCAGGTCGAGGCGGATGTGGATCGGCAGATCGGGATCGGTCGGGTCAGAGTCGCCGTTCCAGCCGAGCGGGCGCTGCGCCGTGCCGATCGCCTGGGTGGCGATGATCTCCAGGTCCGCCCGCGCCGCGAGCAGGATGGGCAAAGCGGCGGACTGCTCCAAACCGAGCGTATCGGCTTCTTCGGTGGGCGGCGGCTCCGCCTCCGGCGTGGCGGTGGGAGCATCCTGCGCCAGGATGGGGCTTGAAAGCGACAGGCAGATCAACAGCGCCGCCGCGAACAGTCGTCTTTTCACGGTCACCTCTCCTTACAAGTGCGACATGTGCCTCTCCATTATAGACGCGCTGCCTGGACTATGCCCGAAACCGCAGATGCGGCATACAATGACAGGTAGGACTCGTGAGCGCCAACACCTGAAGGGGGACGCCATGTCAGCGACGCCATCCGAGGAGAAGCCGACAACGCTCAATCGCAGCGTGCTGCTGCAAGCCTGGGCGCAGCTTTCGGTCTACGATCAAACCGCCACCCGCTTGAAACGCCGCTTCATCAACCAGCGCTACTGGGTGATCGTGCTGACCCTGATCGCCACCGTCGCCTCGGTGGCTGCGGGCGTGGTCGGCGCGCTGGGTCAGGTATGGCTGACGGCGTTCTTCGCCGTGCTGAGCATCACCCTGCCCATCGTCGGCTCCTACCTGATGAACGACATCATCAAGTTCACCGGCGGCACGACCTGGATCAAGTACCGCTACATCGCCGAGACAATGCGCATGCACATCTACCTGTACCGCATGAAAGCGCCGCCCTACGACGCCGAGCCGGTGCGCAAGCGCGACGACCTGCTGGGGAACAATCTGCGCAAGGTGCGCGAAGAAATCGACCTCAACGAGGTGATCCCCTTCGACATCCGCCAGCCGAAGGACGAGGCGGAGATCAAAGCGGTGATCGCCGCCGCCAACCGCTACACGCGGGATGACAACGGGCTGGATGAGATCGCCCTGGGGCAGTATCTCAAATGGCGCGTGCTCGATCAGCGTGAGTGGTATGAAGGGCGCGTGCAGGACGACTTCAAACGCCTGAAAAACTCCTACCGGCTGGCGCAGGGCGCGCTCCTCGGCGGAGCGCTGATCAGTGCTCTCGCCGGGCTGATCGATGTTCAGGTGCTCTGGTTAGTGGCGATCACCAACGCCGTGTCGGTGGCGCTGACCACCTCGGCGAACGTCAGCATGTTCGGCGCAACCTACAGCCTGTTCCAGGCGGCGGCGCTGCGTCTGAGCGATGAGCTGGTCGCCTGGCTGGCGCTGGCGGACAACCCGGAACTGGACGAGCCAATGGCGCGCGCTGCCGCCGAAGCGGCGTTCGCCGCGCGCATTGAGGATGTGCTGCTGTGGGAGCGGAAATCATGGTATGAACTGGCGATTCAGGTGCAGACCACCAGCGATCAGACCATCCTCAGCAGTCTGGCGCGGATCACCAAAGAGGATCAGAACCGACGGTCTGGCAGACGATCCGGCTAAAGTGGAATCTCGAAAGATATCCATGAGCGGGCGACCCGCCGGGTCTCCCCTACAACCGACGTGCCGTAGGGACGAGCCGCCGGCTCGTCCGTTGAGAAGATGCGAGACATGGCTTTAGCGGAATCTTGAAAGAAAACCACGAACGGGAGACCCGGCGGGTCTCCCCTACAACCAACGTGCCGTAGGGGCGAGCCGCCGGCTCGTCCGTTGAAAAGATGCGAGACATGGCTTTAGCTACTGCTTCTGCCAGCGCACCACCGGCGGCGATGTGGGACCGGCGCTGCCGCCGAGCGGTTCGCGGGTGACGCCGACGATGTCGAACGGTTCGCGCAGCATTTCAGCGGCAAAGGTCAGCGTCCCTGCGCCCTGCTCATCGACGCGGAACACGCCCAGGCTGGCGACGTTTTCGCCGCGCCGCACCCACGCCTGATAGCTGGCATCTGCCGCCAGCGGGGGGAAATCGACGGCGATCAGCACAGCTTCCCCTTCGTCAGCCGACCACAGGACGCGCGCGGTGGCGCTGGTCGCTGCGCCTTCGGCTGCGGTCGGCAGGCGCAGCTCGCGCCCGCGTTCGGCATTCAGCCGGGTGATCCAGTAGAGGTTGTTGAGCGCGATGAAGACCAGCAGCAGCGCCGCCGCCGCGAGCCACGCCGCCGGAATCCGCCGGCGCGGGCGGGTCTGGCGCGCCGCCGTCATCAGGTTTCCCAGCAGTTCGGGCGGCGGGGCGGTCTGAGGGACGCCGCGCGCCAGCGCCAGGGTCACCGCCTCGTAGCGCGCCAGTTCGGCGGCGAGCTGCGGGCAGCGCTGAAGCCCCTCGTCGATCTGGCGCGTTTCATCCGGGTCGGTCGCGCCGATTCGGTACGCCGGGATCAAGTCCAGCAGTTCATCACAGTTCATCGTCGTGGTCATCCGCGTCTTGCCACCGCCCCGCCTTGTCCTGTCACCTTCGTCTTACCAGCTCTCACTATCACTATATCGCCGAATCTGGGCGCTTAGGATGCATCAGAGAGCAGATTTCTCAGCTTTTGCAGCCCCAGCCGCATACGAGTTTTGACCGTACCGAGGGGCAAGCCGAGCACCGCCGCCAGTTCGCTGTGGGTCATGCCGCGATAAAACGCCAGTTCGATCAGCTGCCGCTGTTCCGGGGGCAGCACATGCAGCATCGCCTGCATCTCCTCCGGGGTCAGGTCGGGCGGCGGGTCATCATCCGCCCCGGATTCGATCTCGTCGAAGAGGGCGACATCTTTGCCCGTCCGGCGCATTTCGCGGCGCAGCCGGTCGACGGCAGTATTACGCGCCAGGGTGAGCAGCCAACTGCTGAACTGCCCTTTGGACGCCTCCCATGCCAGCGGGTTATTCCACACCTTCAGAAAGGTGTCCTGGGTGACCTCCTGCGCCAGCACATCGTGCTGCAGCACGCGGCGCGCCAGGCTGTATACAGGCGCGCCGAACTCGGCGTAGAGCACCGCCAGGGCAGCATCATCCCGTTTGGCTATCCGGCGCAGCAGCCCGGCGGCGTCAACACCCATGCATTCGCTCGAACCAATTCCTGAAGATGGACTTGCCCTCTAGGATAGTGGAAGTCGGCGTTCAAAGCCAATGCTTCAGGCGCGGTCGAATTCAAGCTCGGCGCGCAGCGTGCGCGCGATGGTGCATGCCCAGTCGCGGATTTCTTCCCAATCGCGAAAATCGCCCTGAGGTGCGTGTACCGCCTTGGCGACCAGCCGCTCAGGAATGGTCAGGTCCGCCATGTTCAGCATGCCGACGAACACCTGATGCTCGCGCACCTTCAGGTCGCTCAGCGGCGCGATCAGCCGTTCCGGTTCATCCATCGGCGCAGGATCGTCGCCCAGCGGTCCGCTGCTGAACGCCCAGATCGGCATGAGCGCCAGCGCCTCATAGTGCCTGAAGGCGAATGCCCGCGCTTCTGGGAGCCAGCTGCCGGCGTATACGGCGCTCCCTAATACAACGGCGTCGATGCCGACGAGCGTTTTGACTTCGTCGGCAGGTTTGACCTCCACGCTCAGGTGTTCGGCGGTCAGTTCTTCGGCGATTGCTTCGGCAATCCCGCGCGTCGCGCCATGCTTGCTCGCGACCGTCACCAGCACTTTGATCATGATGAGACCTTCAGCAGCAGAATCGCTGTCAAACCGGGCGGATGACGTTTTGCCATGCGCCCGATTACAAAACGGATTACGTTGATCGTAACTCAGGAAGCGGCGGCGGGTGATCGGCATTTCGCGCGCACCCGCCTGATCTGGACGAAGATCATGCGCAGGGGGTGACGTTCATCCGGCGGCGCGCTGACAGAAGGCGGTGCCGCCGGGTGGGTCATGAAGGCAGCGCCCCCGGCAGCGGCGGAACCGGGGGGGGCGGCAGATCATCATCCGGTTTCACCGGGCGGAAGAAGAGCGGCACGGCGTCCGGGGGAAATGGCGGAGCCGCTTCAGGGGAAGCCGCTTCAGGGGAAGCCGCTTCCGGCAGCGTGGGCGGCGGCGCGGCAGACGCCGGCGCTTCGGGAATGCTTTCGGGCATAGGCGGGGCGGCGTCGGCATCGGGCGCAGCATCGTCCGACTCAACGTCGCCGACGATGGCGCGGGCGGGCGGCGTGATGCGCACCTGGCGCACCGGCAGGTCCAGCAGCCGCCGAGCAATCGCCGCCGCCTCATCGCGCAGCCGCACGTACTCCTCGCGCGACAGGTCGCCCGCTTCGAGCGCGTCCAGCATCACGTCGAGGACGCCGCGCAGCTCCATGTCGCTGGGGCGCGTGCCGCCGTGCGCGGCGACGTAAGGGGCGATGTAGCCGCCCAGCGCCCCCATAACCGGCGCGCACTCCCCCGTCAGCACGGCGATGGGCGGCTCCGCCTGATCGACGTAGGCAGCGCCGATCTGCATGAAAGATGGGAAGAGCGTGCTGCACAGGCGAACGTACAGACGGACGTAGGTGTCCGCCCAATCCTTGGTGTACAGCGCGGCATCGGGGACGTTCGGGCGCACTTCGACGGCAAGCACCAGCGCCCCTTGATCTGCCAGCCGCCGCGCCAGGTTGGGCAGACCGAACGGGTAATCGCCGGCGCTCATCCAGCCGGAAGGCACGAGCGCCGGGGCGTAGCGCCGCGCCACAGCGATGAGCGCGCGTTCCAGCCGCGCAGAGTCGATCATCTTTTTGCTCCCTCCTCACAATACAGGATTTTGACACTTCCCCGCCTAAAGGCGGGGAATTCTTGCTTCACGGAGCCGTGCCCGCCTGGCAGGTCTTACCGTCTCTCCACAAGCGTTTTGCGTCTCCGTTCGACCAGCGGCGACGTACTTCAACCCTTCTCGGTGAATGTTCACTGCCGCGTTCACATCGCGGTCAAGGCAGGTGTCACAGGCAGGACACGTCCACCTCCGCTCTGCCAGGGTCAGCTCGCGGTGCTGATACCCGCAGGCGGAACAGGTCTTGGACGAGGGGAAGTAACGTCCAATCTGGACAAACGTCTTGCCTGCCCATGCTGCCTTGTATTCCAACTGACGCAGGAGTTCGCCCCAGCCCGCATCGCCAACACTCTTGCCCATCCGCCTGGCAATCCCCAACACGTTCAAGTCCTCACAGAAGACCGCTTGGTTTTCGCGGATCAACTGACAGGACAGGCGGTGCAGGCTGTCCAACCGACGGTTAGCGATCCGTTCGTGCAGACGAGCCACTTTCTGTTTCTGCTTGTGCCAGTTGTGCGAGCCACGCTGCTTGCGCGACAACTTGCGCTGTTCCCGTTTCAGCCTGCGCTCGGCTGTCCGGTAGTGGCGAGGATTCGCCAGCTTCACGCCTGCCGACGTGACGACCAGATCGATACTCCCCAGATCCACCCCCACGCTGTTGTCGGCGCTGATCGGCACGGGCTGCGGGTCTTCAAGCGTCTGTTCGGTCAACAGCGAGACATACCAGCCGCTTGCCTTGTGACTGACCGTCGCCCGCTTGATCGTCCCGACGATCTCCCGGTAACGCTTCGCCTGGTGCGCCCGTCGAAACGCCACCCAACCGATCTTCGGCAGCCAGACCCGATCCTCGTCCACCTTCACCCCTTGCAGGTAGCTGAACGACTGCCGCTTGCCGTGCTTTCGCTTGAACTGCGGATAGCGCGTCTGCCGCTTGAAGAAGCGCGCAAACGCATCGTCCAAGTCCAGCACCGCATCCTGAAGCACCTGCGAGTGGACCGTGTTCAGCCATGCCGTTTCCTCTTGTCGTTTCAGCGCCGGAAGCTGCTTGATCTGCTCGTTGGTCGGCGGCGCTTTCACCCCCGCCTTGAAAGCCTCTCGACGCTCGGCAAGCATCCGGTTGTAGACCCATCGCAACGCGCCAGCGTATTGACGAAACGACTGTTCCTGTTCTGAGGTGGCGTCGAGTTTGAACTTGAAAGCTCGATGCACGATCATGCGCTTCACCCATCACGGCGCGTTCCAGCGCGTTTGAAGTCCATCCCATCGTATTGTACACTGGAGGAGCGAGAAAAAATGTGCGCTTTCATCCCTGCCTGAAGGCGGGAGTTTCCCTGCGCCAGAGAACAATAACCGACTCACACGTCTGGCGCGGGTATAATGCGAAACAGTCGCCGCTGCCCGGAGGCGTGAGACGAAACCCGCGAATGGACGGTCAGGACTCTTTTAACGCACTAGACGATTTTATCGAGGCGCAGCGGCAGGCAGTCGCTCCGTCGCTGCCCCCGGAAGATTATTTCACACTCTTCGCCGCCGAGTGGATCACCCGCGATTTCGCGCTGCGCCTGGACGATTTGCAGGAAGGGATCATCAAGCACCGCAGCGAGACCGCCGGGGTCGATGCCCTCTACCTGTTCGTCAACGACGCCATCATGCGCCAGGATGGCTGGTTTTCGCGCGGGCGTGGGGCGACGCGCATGAAACTGCTGCTGCTGCTGGCGAAGCCCCAGCCGACTTTCGAGCTGCGCGCTATCGAACGCGCCTTCCTCACCATCGAACACCTCTTCAGCCCAAACCGCGACTTGAACGCCATTCGCGGCGTCTATTCGGCGCGCGCCATCCTGCTGGCGCAGCGCTTTCGCCAGCTCATGCGCCAGATCGGCGCCGACAAGGTGCGCCTGCACGTGCAGATCGTCTACGCCTGCAAGGGCGATGCGCCGCTGGATATGCTGCGCCGCCGGGTCGATCAGATGCAGCAGAGCATCCAGGCGGTTCTGCCGCGCGCCACCTTCGACTTCGAATTCGTCGGAGCGGAGGCGCTGTGGCAGGCATTCACCGAACAGCCCAGAGGGCGGCTGCTCAAGATCAGCGGTGACGTGATTCGCGCCTCCAACGGGCGGGGCTTCGTGTGCATGGTGCGCATCGGCGACTACTACCGCTTCATCACGCGGGGCGGGGTGCTGGAACGGCGGCTGTTTGAAGCCAACGTGCGCGACTACCAGGGGCGCAAGACCGCCAACAAGGCGATCCTGCAAACGCTGAACAACCCCGGCGAAGAGGACTTCTGGTGGCTGAATAACGGCGTGACGATCATCGCCCGGCGCGCCACGCTGACCGACGAAGGCTTACAGATCGTTAAGCCGGAGATCGTCAACGGCTTGCAGACCTCGTTCACCCTTCACGAGTACTGCGCCCGACGCGGCGGCGCGCCGGACGACGCGCGCACCCTGCTGGTGCGGGTGATCGCCCCTCGCGACGATTCCAGCCACGAGCAGATCATCCGGGCGACCAACAGCCAGACGCCCATCCCGCCCGATGCCTTCCGCGCGCTCGACCCGATCCAGCGCGACATCGAGCTGTTCCTGCTCGACTACGGCATCTACTATGACCGCCGCGACCAGTATTATTTCAACGAACGCATGCCCGTCGAGCAGATCGTCAGCGTGCGCCAGCTCGCTCAGGCGCTGATGGCGCTGTTCGGTCGCCCGGAATATGCCTACAGCCGTCCGGGGCACATCCTCGCCGAAGACGCCAGCTACCGCATCCTGTTCGATCCGCGTATGCCCTTCCAGGTCTACTTCACCGCCATCTCGCTGAGCCTGCAGATCGAGCGGATGCTGGCGTCGCCGCTGCTGCGCAGCAACGTCGAACCGGCGGCGCGGGGGATGATGCGCTATCACGTCCTGTGGTTCGCCGCCTGCCGCTACCTGAAGCGCGCGGCGCTGGAAGCGGAGTCCATCGCCAGCCTGCCGCCGCAAATGCCGGAGAAATTCCTGCTGACCCAGGTCAGCCACGTGCTGCGGCGCTTCAAGCAGCGCGGGGCGACCAACGCCGCCGCCAAAGGGGCAGCGCTGGTGGAGCAGCTTCGCAAGGACCTGCATGCGGCTGGCGCGCGCTGAGCAGGCGGCTGCGTGGGGATGAGAGGAGAAGGACTGAGGAATGAGGGAGGAGAAGGACTGAGCATTGACGACAAGCGCCAACACCGAACACATTTCCTCATTTCTCAGTCCTCAGCTCGACTTTGCACATCGCAACGGTACATTCATTCCCACAGCGAAGAAAAAGCTGTCAAAAGCTATCAGGGTTTTCGAACATCGTCCTGTCACAACGATCCGCGAAAACTCAACGTAAGGGTCTTACCCAGGCGGACAGGGTCGAATGAAGATGTGCAAAGTCGACTCAGAGCCTGTCTGATAATTGCCCTTGGTAGGGGCGCGTCGCGACGCGCCCGCCGTAACCGTGACGATTTTTCAGGCAGTGCGGGCGGCTCGCGAGCCGCCCCTACGAGAGCGTTGATGAATTATCTCAGCACTCAGTCCTTTTCTTCTCATTCCTCTTCTGCGCTTTGCATCGCTCCAAACCGGGTACAATAGCGGCATTCGATCATCGAGATGAGACCAACCCCACCATGACCCGATCCCTGACCCGCCCGCTCGTCCTGTTCTCGACGCTGATCCTGCTGCTGGTGGGCGTCGGCTCTGCCGGGGCGCAGGACGAGGAATTCCGCGCCCTGCTGGCGACGCTGCCCTTCGCCCGCACCGAAGACGGCGCGTTCATCATCGGCGACCCGCAAGCGCCGATCACCATCATCGAGTTTTCCGATTACGCCTGCCCGCACTGCCTGAACTACCGCGAAACGATCAATCAGTTCATCGCCGAATACGTCTCCACCGGGCAGGCGCGCTTCGAACTGCGCGTCTTCCCGACGGCGGGCGGGCGGCGCACCGTCTATGCGGCGCGGGTGGCGGAATGCGCCGGTCGGCTGCACGAGGGCGGTTTCTGGCACGCTTCGGAGATGCTCTACGACCTGGCGGGCAGCGGCGACTATAACGCGCCTCTGGGGCGCATCGTGGCGGACGACCTGGGCATCGACTATCTGGCGATGCTCGGCTGCATCTGGCGGGCGCGGCAGATCGTCACCGATTACAACTTCGCGACCGCTCTGGGAGTCAGCGGCACACCGGCAGTCGTCGCGCGCTATGGCGACGGCGAAGCGGCGTTCATCGAGTATGAAGGGCTGACCTACAGCGGTGGTCCGGTGGCGCTGGACATCCTGGCGGCGGTGGTCGAAGCCGCCAACGAGTAGGGGGTATCATCAATGTGCCGGAAAACTAGGCGGATGTCCGAAGATCTCTTTCATATCCCAAGTTGTTGAGTCATTGCTTTTCGTTAACCCCAACTCATCTCTATAGATGAGTTGGGGTTAATGGTAATACTAAATAGGGAAAGCGATTCCGATGTTGGTTCGAGCACATGTCCTTCGCTGACGACTTGCCTCACCGTGTCAGGAAAGAGCAGGGTGTAGCCAACAGCCGGTTGATAGGTCGGATTCGTCACCCTGATAGCGTTTGGTCCGATTGGCTCAACATAGATTTGTATCCACAACTTGAACCAGTCGGAACATGCCTTCATAGTCGGATTCCAGATTTCATTGCGCGAGATTCGCTCATCGATCTCCGATAATCGTTCGGCGAAGAGATCGGTGAGTACCCAGCGATTCTCACGCTTGATGAGTGTTTGGTCGCCATATTTTAATGTTGTGTTGCAAAGATATGTATGTGCAATATGTATTCCGCGCTCGGCAACCAAGTTCGTTAAGTTACGCCATGCATCTGAGAAGTTGTTCACGAGAACTGATGTAAACATAACCATATCCTGGTCAGTTATCTGTCCAAATGGCAGCGCCTTACTAGAGAAAAGGCTGGGAAGTAGCGACGCCTTGCGATATTCCCCTCCTTCAACGGATAACCAGTAGGGCAAAGTGAAGATCAGGCGCGGCAACTTCAGACCTCTTCGCACAAGACGTCTTAGTTTGGCTGACTTGGTAAGGTCAGTTGATACAGCAATTTTCAAGAAGTTCGCAAGCTCGAGCACTTGTTTTCTCCCTTCTCTGCCTAGTCGTAAGTCCAAGGACAGTTTGCCGTAATTTACTGCTTTCCAGAATTCGGCAGTCAGGGCTTTTCGAGCAGCATATTTGAGGAGATCGTTACTCATATCGCCGGTGCCCAGTTGGTTGATATGGTTCACTGGATAGCGTAGCGTGTCATAGTAAGACCATATGGCACTAAACCCGCGTTGGTGAAGCAAATCGACCAAATACCAGGGACTACTGGAATCCCATCCGAGCTGAGAGTAGTTGAACCTCTCAAACCGCCCATGATCGATCCATGTGCCGCTTTGATAACGTTCTGCAAATAGATCGAGCACACTTAGCGCCGTCTCTCTAGGAAGGTCTTTCACATCACGCTTTGGACGAACGGAAAATGAGTGAGGACAGACTTCATGTCCAGCCTCGTGTAGGCTATCAATCTGCGTGGCGAAAGCGGGAACATCCAGACCGTCGGGTTGAAACGATTTGTTTATGGACTCATGACCCACAGTAGCGTAAAACACTGACTTTGTTGTTTTTACCCTGGTGCCCCTGATTCCTGATGAATCTGAGTAGAGTGCCTCAATTTTCTCAGCGGTATCCCAGTCGGCATGGTCGGTGATCACCATACACGAGAGAGCTCTATTTGGAAAACGCCATGGTAGAGGAGATATCAGACTATTCGCTGTTCTGGTGCGAATAAACAAATATGCTTCGAGGATCAGCCTTATGTCAGGTTTCGCCGGAAACGTATCACGCCGATACATCATTTCTTTTTCGAATGCTACGCGTGGATGCGTAAGCATGTGATCGAAATACACCGTGAAACTACCGGAAGTCTCCTCCAATTGCAGCATCGCATGCCGCCGAAACTGAAGACCGATTCGTCCTATCTCTGTATTGCCCGCCAGCTGAGCCGGGGTCAATGAGTCTAACGTCTCTAGGCTTTCCGATTGTGGTCTCCATCTATAGTGTCGATCGGAAAAATATAAGTCATGCGCCAGAAGCTTCTGACGCATAAAAAACCGATCAACGGCGATCTGCGAAGAAAAAGTCACTACAAACCTAAACAGGGAATAGTGAGGGTGTGGTTCCTGAAAAACCTGACATCGAAAAGAAGCATTCTCGCTGACGAGCTCGCCACCAGAATGGAACCATGACCCGCCCGTATGCTCCTGACCTGCCTCATCAATCATCTGAGGAACCATGAGCGACCAAAGCGTCTGATTGTCTACTCCGATGCGTAGTTCCGTAGTGTTGGACTCGATAGCGAACACTATTGCGTGACCTACTTCCTACGCAGTATCGATTTTCCTGCGTGTATAAGATTCGCAATCAGCCGCATTCGTGCGCGATTGCTCATCAAGTTGTCGTTGACAAGCTTATAGATTCTGAACATTGTTGGGTTTCTAACCAACGAGAATGGCTCTTGAAGACGATAGTATGATGGGCGGAATCCTCGTTTTAGTTGTGCTACACCATCGCCAACGATAGCAGTTAAGTCATACTCCCCATAACCTCTTTTTTTTGTTTCCAGCATAGCCAGATAGTGGAGGAGGTAAGCAGGTCTCAATCCTTCAAAATCGGCATCACGTTCCGTTCCCCCGCTGATGTAAGAACCGATATTTCCTCCAAATCCTACTAGAATCGCAGAGACTGGTATCTCACTCAAAAAGGCAAGCATGACGAGCATGTAGCCTTCCTGAATGCCCTCCCATGTCGCAGACTTGAAAGTTTCCCATGGGCGGTAGATACTGCCATAGCGTTCGGTATTACCACGTATCAGATTATAGGCTAGATGCAGGTCGTCTAGCGTTGCTACCTGGCGGATGCTGACAATTGTGCTGTTCTGAGTACGCCGAATATAGTCGGAGGTGCGCTTCCGAAATGTGCTCAGCAGATCCTCTGCGCCCAAATCAACAATCTGACCGTTATTTGGAGCCGCCAAGAGCTTATATAAAGATCTTTGCGTATAGCCTCTCTTAAGCAGATGATCCGAAACCCGATGACTTGCCAGCTTTGGTCGGTCAGGTGCATATGGAATTGAGTTTTCGTCAGCAATAACTTGCCAGCGCTGATCAAAGGTTGATCGTTCAAAGGGAGAAATCTGAATAAATGCCGCCCGCATCTTGCGACTCCTGGTTTCTATCGCATCTAGGAGGGCATCAACAACAGCATCATCGGAATGAACTGAGATAGGCCCGTGCGGTACATAAAGCCAACTGAGGGGACCTATGCGATAGATGACAAGTGCTGCACCGCCAACGAGGTTTCTTTGCGAGTCCTCTGCAAGCAAATATTGTGTCGACATTCCGAAAGCTGTATAGGCATTGAGCCAACTTGTCGTAATGTAGAACGATCCGTAATTTCCGCTTAGGATCATCGAATTCCATGCCGAGCGATCGGCATCTGTTGTGGCTGTTCGAATCGTGATCGACAAGATCAAGCTCGCTTTCGATTGAGGACAAATGGTCCAAGTCGTATGCCCCTCAATCGAGCAATACGGGTAAAACCTGCACGCTCAATGCCACGAATGGACGCAAGATTATCATGCGCTACCAGTATCTGCACAATAGGTGTACCCATCGTAGCATAGGCATCTTGTACAATGAAGTTAAGCATGTGCGGATATAGCTTTCGCCCACGAAAGGCTGGATCTGTCACGCAGTCGCCAATGACAGGGTGATGTCCATAACCAAACTGAGCGGGCAATCTGACCCTCAAAAAAAGGGTTGCACGATGGGCAACATGTCCGTCAAAATACGCGATATAGTGTATTCTATTTTCGTCCTCTCGCTTCTCGACAGAGAGCGGCTCCTCGACGAAGCTCTGTGGGGAGAAGGATGTTGTGTTTAACTCATAAAGAAATGTATCAACCCGTCTTGGTTTCAATGGCTTGATAAGGCGGCTAAAGAACATCAGACATCTTCCCCATAGCCTAGAGCGACAACCTGAGCCGCATGATACTGGAGAAATTCAGAAAGGAATCTGAAATTGGAAGCTTGTTGCGCCTTCATCTCCGCCTATTGTGCCACGGAAGCCTCGACTGATTCAATACCACCCCTTGATTTGTGTGCCCCAATGCGCAACACCGAAATTGTCAGTGAAGAAATTTCTTTCTATCCTGAATAGAGATGGGGCACATAGTACAAAGCAGAGGTGCCTATGGAAGACTTTGCCTACTTCCTGCTCATTGCATCACCGTTCGGCGCGGCGTATCTGTGGATTCGCTGGTATCTGCCGTTTTTCTCCGACCGGCTGCGGCGCATCCGCCCGAATCCCGTCTTCGTCCCCATGATGATCGTGCCGCTCCTCTGCACAGCGATCATCTTCCTGGCGCTGAAGTCGTTCGCCGCCTCTGACGTGCGCGACGACTCGTTCTATCTGCCGATGTATCTGGCGCTCGGTCTCGCCTGGATCGGCGTAGGCGAGTGGCTGTTCCGGCTGATGGGCATCAGCGCCATCTTCGACGTGCTGGAACGCGCCAACCGCGCCGCCTTCTTCGCGGTCGCCGGCGCGCTCTTCGGGCTGTCGTTCTGCTACAGCGGCGGCAACATCGGCGAGGGACCCGGCACGGAGGCAGTGCTGTACGCGGCGGGGCTGGCGACCATCGCCTATGCCGCCGTCTGGTGGGTGTACGCGACGCTGACGCAGATCGACTACGCCGTGACCATGCACCGTGATGACGCCTCCGGCGTGCGGCTGGGCGGGTTCCTGATGGCGGCGGGGTTGATCCTGGGGCGCGCCGCCGCCGGCAACTGGGTATCCTATGCCGCAACCTTCGTCGATCTGATCCGCTACGGCGCGCCGGTCCTGCTGCTGCTGCTGGCGGCGGTCGTGCTGGAGCCGCGCCTGCGCCCGACCGCCGACGCCCCGGCGCGGTCGGTCCTGGCGTACGGCGTGCTGCCGGCGATGGTCTTCGTCACCGGCGCGATCATCTACCTGGTGGAGGGGACTTTCCCGCTATGAGCTTCGGCATAGAGCCGCCGTACCAGGCGCTCGATCCGCTGCCGCCGCCGG
>JAEURA010000309.1 GCA_016789005.1 Anaerolineae bacterium | reverse complement strand
CGGCGGCAGCATGCCGCCCGGAAGCCTTCAGCAGCTTCGATATTCGCGAGAGCCAGGCGAAGACCGGCGCATTCCAGCCGATCTCGCCGGATATCGCCCTCTGCCCCGACTGCCTCCGCGAACTGCGCGACCCGGCAGATCGGCGCTACCGCTATCCCTTCATCAACTGCACCAACTGCGGACCACGCTTCACCCTGATCAAGGACATCCCCTACGACCGCCCGCTGACCACGATGGCGGCTTTTCCACTGTGCGCCGAGTGCGCCAATGACTACCAGGACCCGGCGGACCGCCGCTTTCACGCCCAACCAGTCGCCTGCCCGGACTGTGGACCGCACATCTGGCTGGAAAGCTGGCATGATGACGCCGCGCCAGACCCCGCCGGCGCTGCGCTGCAAGGCGACGACGCCCTGCGGGCGACCGCCGATCTGCTGCGCGCCGGACGGATCGTGGCGATCAAGGGCGTGGGCGGCTTTCACCTCGCCTGCGATGCGACGAACCCCGCCGCCGTCGCCGAGCTGCGCCGCCGCAAGCACCGCGTCGCCAAGCCTTTCGCGCTGATGATGCCGGACCTGGAGACGATCCGGCGCTGGTGCAGCGTCTCTGAAGAAGAGGCGAAGCTGCTGACATCGCCCGCCAGTCCGATTGTCCTGCTGCGCCGCGCCGAACGCCCGGACGCCGAAGGGATCGCCCCCGACATCGCGCCGGGTCAGTCGGCGCTCGGCGTGATGCTGCCCTATACGCCGCTGCACGTCCTGCTCTTCGACGAAGGGCTGCCGCCCCTGGTGATGACCAGCGGCAATCACTCCGAAGAGCCGATCGTGATCGCCAACGACGATGCCCGCGCCCGCCTGTCGCCTCTGGCGGACGCTGCCCTGATGCACAACCGTGACATCCACGTCCGCGCCGATGACTCGGTGATGCGCGTCTTCGCGGGGCGGGAACTGCCCGTCCGCCGGTCGCGGGGTTACGCGCCCTTTCCGGTGCGCCTGCCGTTCAACCTGCCACCCCTGCTGGCGGTCGGCGGAGAGATGAAGAATACCTTCTGCGTCACCCGCGACGGCTATGCCTTCATGAGCCAGCACATCGGCAGCATGGACAACCACGAGACGCTGGTCGCCTTCGAGGAGAGCGTCGCTCACTTCGAGCGGCTGTTCCGCATCGCGCCGGCGTGTCTCGTCCACGATCTGCACCCGGACTATCTGGCGACGCGCTACGCCCTGCGGCGCGCGGCGGCGGAGAATCTCCCGGCGCTGGCGGTGCAGCATCATCACGCGCACATCGCCGCCGTCCTGGCGGAGCACGGACACAGCGGCGGTCAACCGGTGATCGGCGTGTGCTTCGACGGCTCTGGCTACGGCACAGATGGCACGATCTGGGGCGGCGAATTCCTGATCGCCGACTACGCCGGCTTCGAGCGCGCCGCCCATCTGCGCCCGATCCGTCTGCCAGGCGGCGACGCCGCCACCCGTAAACCCGCCCGCATCGCGCTGGCGTATGCGCTGGCGGCGGGCGCCGATCCTGAAGGGCTGCCGTTCATGGCGGCGCTCAGCCCCGCCGAAACGCGCACCATCGGAATCCAGATGGAACGCGGCGTCAACGCGCCGTACACCTCCAGCATGGGGCGGCTGTTCGACGCCGTCTCGGCGCTGGCAGGGGTGTGCCAGACGGCGACCTATGAAGG
>JAEURA010000279.1 GCA_016789005.1 Anaerolineae bacterium | reverse complement strand
GGGGACGCAGCCCCGCCGGCCCGACGCCAGCCCGGCGCGTCCCTAGCGCGTATTTTAAAATTCACCAACGCTCTCGTTGGGGCGGCTCGCGACCCGCCCGCGCTGCCTGAAAGATCGTCACGGTTACGGCGGGCGCGTCGCGACGCGCCCCTACCAAGGGCAATTTTCAAACAGCCTCTAGAACCTGTTGTGCACTTTTCGGCAGGAGTTCACTTTACCCCAAGGTGAGCCTTGCGCGCACATCCTCTCCTCAGCGCACGCGGGGCGAGCGGGTTGACTCCCCCTTCTCCCACAAAAACGGGGAGAAGGGGGGCTGAGGGGAGAGAAACTAATAACAGCCTTCAGCCAGAAACCGGTGGGATTTGCGCCAGCGCCGCTTCGACCTGTTCCGCGCTGGCGAGGGTCAGCAGCCGCGCCGCCAACGCCTGCGCCTGTGCGTAATCGGTGCGGCGGATGACCGCTTTGACCTCCGGGATGGCGGGCGCGTTCATGCTCAGCTCGTCCACCCCCAGACCGAGCAGGACTGGCGTCAGATGCGGATCGCCCGCCATCTCGCCGCACACGCCGACCCATTTGCTGTGCGCCTGCGCCGCCTCGACCACCTGCCGAATCGCCCTGAGCAGCGCCGGCTGGGTGTGCGCTGCCAGATGGCTGACGCGGGCGTTGCCGCGATCCGCCGCCAGGAGGTACTGCGTCAGATCGTTGGTCCCCAGGCTGACGAAATCGACCCGTTCGATGAGCGATGCGATCATCGTGACCGCCGACGGGACCTCGACCATGACGCCGACCGGCATCGCGGCGTTGAACGGGATGGCTTCGGCGGCGAGCTGTCCCTGCACCCGCAGCAGCAGCTCGCGGGCATGGTCCAGTTCTTCCAGCGTGCCGATCATCGGGAACATGACGCCGATATTGTGATCGGCGCTGGCGCGGCAGATCGCCCGCAGCTGCGGTCCCCACAGCGCCGGCTGATCCAGCCAGACGCGCGCGCCGCGATAGCCGAGAAAGGGGTTTTCTTCACGGGGGATGTCGATGTAAGGGATGGGCTTATCGCCGCCGATGTCGAAGGTCCGCACGATGATCGGGTGTCCCGGCATCGCCTGAGCGGCAGCGGTGTAGGCGTGGACCTGCTCCTCCTCGTCCGGCGGAGCCTGCCGGTTCATCAGCAGCAGCTCGGTGCGGAACACACCGACTCCTTCCGCGCCCAGGGCGAAGGCTCTGGCGGCGTCGGACGGCGCGCCGATGTTGGCGGCGACCTCGATGCGTCTGCCGTCGGGGGTGATGGCGGGCTGCCGGCTCGCTTCGCGCAGACGTGCGGCATGGTCGCGGCGTTCCTGCATGGTCCGGCGGGCGGCGTCGATCTGCTGCGGGGTCGGATCGGGATACAGGCAGCCCGCGTCGCCATCCAGGACGATCACTTGCCCTTCACCCAGGTCGTTGAGCGCTCCGACGCCGACCAGCATCGGGATGCCCAGCCCGCGCGCGATGATCGCGGCGTGCGCCGTCGCCCCGCCGTAGCGCAGGATGATTCCCGCCACCTGCTGCGGATCGATCTGCGCGACTTCCGAGGGGGTCAGATCGGATGCCGCCAGGATGCAGCCCGCCGGCAGATCGGTCAGGGCGGGGGCGTTGGGGATCAGCAGATGCAGGACGCGCCGACCTACATCGATCACGTCGGACTCCCGCGCCTGAAGGTATGCATTATCCGACTGCCGACAGCGTTCCGCCGTCGCCTCGATGGCGTCCCACCATGCCGCTTCGGCGCTGAGCCGCGCCCCCGCGATGCCCTCGCGCGCCGCCCCCAGCAGCGCCTCGTCACGCATCATCAGCCGGTGCGCCTGGAAGATCGCCGCTTCCGCCCCGCTCGACCGCCGAATCAGCGCCTCCAGGGCTTGCGCCGCCCCTTCGACCGCCGCCGCCAACCGGGCGATCTCGCCTTCGGCGTCGCCTCCGCTGCCGATCTGCGCCCTGGGGATCGTCGGGCGCGCTTCGTTCAGCGAATAGAGCCGCCCGACCGCCAGCCCATTCGAAGCGCTGATTCCTGCCAGCATCCCGCCGCCGGCATCGGTCAGCGGGGAGGACGGCACAGCCTGATCGGCTGCCGGAGAAGTGTCTTCATCCTGATCGCCAAAATTGTCCAGCGCCAGCCTGCCGATGGCGTCCAGGACCGCCGCTGCGCCGTCGCCCTCGGCGCTGAATTCCAGGAGGTCGCCCTGGCGCGCATCGAGGAGCATC
>JAEURA010000276.1 GCA_016789005.1 Anaerolineae bacterium | reverse complement strand
ATCAATTTCTCGCCGGTGATGCGGTGAATGCGTGCGGCATAAGCGAGGTAGCCGAGATAACCTTCGACATCGCGCTCGTCCAGTGCGCCGATCTGCCGCATCATTTCTGCGAGGTCGCGGGCGGCGTCCAAGACGGTTCCGTCGGCGTAAAAGTAGCGCGTCAGCGGATCGACAGGCAGCAGCGTCAGGTAGTCGTCCAGCTTTCGCCCCGCCGCCGCAAATAGCGCCTCGAGCACGCCGCGCATAGTGATCACCGAGGGACCAGTATCCCAGCGAAAGCCATCGGCGCGCACTTCGCTCATCTTGCCGCCGATCATGCCGCTCTGTTCGAAGACGACGACGCGCTCGCCGCTCGCCGCCAGGCGAATCGCCGCGCTCATGCCGCCGATACCAGCGCCAATGATGAGGATCGGGTCGCGGTCAGCCATGATCGGGGGGCGGCGTTAGTCCGTCTCCGGCAGGGTGAAGACGACCGTGTCAAGGATCGCCTGGAGTTCCACTTCGGCGGTATCCATCGCCTCGATGGGTTCGGCATAGGCGTAGAACATGAAATTGAGACCATACTGGCGCAGCCCGGCGAACCAACCGCGCGTATCCGGCAGTTCGGGGCAGTCCACCGCCGCGAACTGCGTGCCCGCCGCCTGCAAACCGCCGATGCTGTAGGTGCGTCGCAGGTCAGTGCCAACGTTGCAGCCCTGCTCGACCACCGCCAGCCGCAGCAGCCGCGTGCCGTCGATGTGCAGGTCGAGCATTTCCGGCGGCAGGGTCGCCTGCACCGCCGAAGGCGCGACCACCAGGTTGGGAAACCCCCACAGCAGGACTATCGTGCCTACGCCGCCGGTCACCGGTCCCGTGTAGATGGCGAAGGGGATGTTACGGATGGCATCAACGTCCTGGAGCACCAGCACGTCGCTGCCGCTGAGCCATCCGGCAGGCAGCTGTAGGGTGATCGGCGGAGGCACGTCCTGTCCGGTCACCGCCTCCAGGACCAGCGGCTCTGCCTCTTCGGTCGCTTCAGGATCGGGCGTTGGCGTGGTCAGTTCGGCGATCAGGTCGGCATTCGCCGCCTCAAGCTGCACGTCGATGGCGAAAATCAGGCTTTCGGCGTCGGGAAGCGACGGAGATTCGTTGACCTTGACGTAGGGTGTGCTGGTGAAGAAAGCGTCGCGGGCGGCAGATTGCTCGGCGTCCTCCAGGATGGCGGCGAAGCCGGTGTTGCCCGATGCGCACCGCTGGTACTGCCCCAGATCGAGACCGACATCACGGGCGGCACTGTCGAGTACGTCGCCGGCGTAGGCTTCTGCTCCCTGTCCCAGGACCAGTGGGAAGAGATGTTCGGCGTACTGCCAGAACTTGCCCTGCTCACCGGCACAAATCGCCGAACGCGCCGCCAGCTGCCCGCCGGGGATACCGCCGCTGATCAGCGGCACGAAGACCAGCCGAATTTCGCCGGTCTGCACGCGGGGAAGCAGCCCGCGATAAGCGCCAACCCAGAATTCAGCGGTGGCGGGGTCGTCAAACGCACCATAGATGATGACGTTGACCAGGGCGCTGGGATAGCCAAGCTGCGGAAAGCCTTCCAATCCCTGCGACTGCGGAATATTGGCATACGGATCAAACTGCTGCGCCTCAAGACCGAGCGCCGCCAGCAGCAGCGCACACGATACCACCCAGCGCGCCAAGCGTGTGATCAGGGTCCCCGCCATCTAGGATCAGCCTCCTGCCGCCAACAGAGAAGTCTACTATATCGACAACTGGCGCGAATTTCATGCCTGAAGTCCTCCGGTGACGGCAGGCACGAGACGATCAGCCTCCTATAGTTCAGGACTGTGCCTGCCCTTCGCGTTCTCGCCGCTTGATCGCTCCGCGATACTCGGCGGTGCGCAGCTCGATCTCGTAGTAGTTCAGTTCCGGCAAACCGACGCGCGCACCTTCAGCCAGCTCCGCGTCGATGTTGTACGACAGTCGCACGAAATCGATGGTGTGGCTTCCCGGCGTCTGGCTTCCATAGTGCCCGCTGAGGATGGCGTAGGTCGCCAGCGGCATGTCCAGCGGATTGCCGACGCTTCCGGCATTGAAAGCGGTTTTGTTGATGTCGCGCATAGGGAGCATGTAGGCGGCGTGGATGTCGCCGCAGCCGACAATATCCGGCGACGGATGGTCGAAGCCGGTGAATTCGGTGTTGTCGAACATCGCCTGAAGCACTTCCGGCGGACGCCAGGGATGCACTCGCTTGTAGACGCCTTCCTGCGAAGCGTGGTACAGCCGCACCCGTCTGCCGCTCAGCCAGAAGTCGTGCACGTTCGGCAGTGTGTCGAGGTATGCCAGCCGCTCTTGCCCGATCTGCTCGCGATACCACAGCAGCGCGGAATCCCCCTCGCCCTCGTCATGAACAAACGCATCATCCCAGTTGCCGCGCAGAACCACCTGACAGACTTCTTGACAGCGGTCGATAGTCAGGTCGGAACGTGCCCCCTTGCCCACCAGATCACCCAGGTTGAAGATCAGGTCAATGCCGCGCGCCCGGATGTCAGCGAGTACAGCTTCCAGCGCCGGCACGTTGCCGTGCACGTCCGAGATCACCGCGATTCTGTCCATAATGCCCTCTCTCCAGGGTTTGCGCGGCGCATTGTACGGATATTCCGCCCGCCGCGCCATGTTCGACCCCATCTCATACACTCCGCTCCGCAAAATACCCCTATACTGATCACAGTTTGCGGTGAGGAGGAATAGTAGAATGGATCTGACTGCTCAACGTCTGACGCTGCGTGATGGGCGCGCCCTGGGCTACGCCGAATGGGGCGATCCATCCGGCTTGCCGGTGTTCTTCTTCAGCGGGCTGAACGGCGCACGGCTGTTCCGTCACCCCGACGAGAGCATCGACCGGGAGTTGGGCGTCCACCTTTACACGTTCGACCGACCGGGTCTGGGGCTGTCCGATCCCCACCCAGGGCGGTCGCTGCTCACCTGGGTTGAAGACATTCGCGATTTCATCGACCAGAAAGGGATCGCCGGCTTTCATCTCATGGCGGTCTCGCTGGGCGGACCTTACGGCGCAGCCTGCGCCCTCAGGCTGCCCGATCGGGTGCGGCATTTCACGCTGGTCAGCTCGATCTCGCCGCTGGACGACACCGAGGTGTATGCTGCTCAGACCTTGCAGGGCAAGAGCCTGATCTTCATGGGGCGGCGTATGCCCTGGGCGTTCGCCGGGTTGATCAACCTGCTGCGCGGCTCGCTGATCAAGCCGGACGCCCGCCCATTTCTGCCGCGCACCCTGGGCAAGATTCCCCCCGCCGACAAAAAGACGCTCGACCTGGATGGCATGAATCCGATGCTGGTTGCTGACCAAATCCAGGCATTGGCGACCAGCGCCGCCGGCGTCGCGCAGGACCTGCACTTCGCCGTGACCGATTGGGGGTTTCGGGTGCAGGATATCGCTGCGCCGACGACCATCTGGCAGGGCGGCGCCGACATCGTCTTTCCGCCGATCATGGGGGAAACGCTGCACCAGCGGATTCGGCACAGCACCTACTATGTTGTTCCGGGCGCGGGACACCTGCTGATCCTGAGCCAGTGGCAGGCGATTCTGGCGGACATCGTGGCGACGGCGGCGCGGAGTTAGTTTTCACGCCTGCTTTCCCAGGGATGCTCAGCAAAGAAAGCGTGTTCCTCATCGCGTCGGCGCAAGATGGCTGCTCTGCGTTCAACAAAGATGGCATCGCGAACGCGATAGAACTCCTCAAGGCTCGTTGGAGTCATATATCTCCGCGCAGCGTAGCGATTTCCGAATGTATTGCAGGCACTGCAGCACAGCACACGATTCGTGAAATCCTGACTCCATTCAGGAGGCAGCCCCCATTTTCGGCAGACCGCATCAGGGATCACATGGTCGAGCGCCATTGTGAGCCAATCACCGAACCGGGCGACCAAATTCTGACCGCAGTATGCGCAGGCGATCTGTCCGGTAAGCTTCATGAACTCCAGCCCATAGCCATGACGGCAGTTATCTCGCTTTGACTGTCCCAGGAGGTTACGGCCAGCGCGAGGGTAGTTGAGAAAGGGCAGAGAGTCGACGTTCTCGCCGTCTGTGTCTAAAGGGGTGGTCATTCACAGTTCCTTCCAGCAAACAGATGACCTTGCATCAACGCGAAATGCTCATGGCGAGCCGAAGCCCACCCGGTGCGAGGCGAATCATGGCTGACCTGGTCCGCCACCCTCAAAACCGTGTGTCGGAACCAGGCAGCTTCCAGATGTCATGTGTCAGCCCGAATCGGTCGAAGATCTCCTGCGCCTGCCGGTTCGTCCACTTCTCCCATGCCGGGTTGAGGTGATTGCCATACCAGACCTGCGCAAACTCCCAGATATGCTCCAGCGGCTGCACGTCTCCTCGCTCGATTCGGTGCTGCGCGCACCAACGGTCCACATCGGCGGCAGCGTCGAACAGCAGCATCGTGCTGCACGTGTAAATGACGTTATCCCACGCCTTCATCATCGGAATCGGGAAGTGGACATAGTAACCCGTTTCGACAACCTTCCCGCTATGGATATGAATCTCTACCTGCCGACGATCCGCCCCCAGGACGGTGACAATCGTCACGTCCTGTTTCAACAGCGCAGCAGCGCCCAAAGAGCACCAGGCGCAGTTACCCCACCAGGAGCGGTCGGCAGTGCGCACCACGAAGCTGGTCGGCGCCAGCGAAAACGGGTGAATGACCCAGATCTTCGACGTGCCGGGGTGCAGCACCACCCCGTGATACTCCTGCAAGGCGTTGAGCGCGACGGCAACTTCCGCAGCGCTCATGTTCAGCAGCTCAACCAGTTCGTCTGTCTGCGGAGCATAACCGTGATCGATAATGAACTGGAGGATTGTGTGATGCAGAAGCCCATGCGTGAGATCTGTGCCGGTCATGCGTCATCCATCCACTGAATCTTCAGTCATCTGGAGTATTAATTGTGTTCAAGCCCACCTATAAGCCGCATTCTGTAGATGAGCCGAAGCCCACCCGGTGACCATCTCTCTTGCGCACGCATTGCTGCGGGCGTCATGCAGTCTACCCGGCGCGAGACGGGCCGCCCCATTGCGCCTGCTTGACCTTGCTCCCGACGGGGTTTGCCCAGCCGCGATCATCGCTGACCGCGCTGGTGGTCTCTTACACCACCGTTTCACCCTCACCGGCAAGGGTCGCCCCTCGCTTAGGCAGTACGCCTCTCTGTTGCACTGTTCCGGCAGGTCGCCCCGCCCTGGCTGTTCACCAGCGTCGTACCCTGTGGAGTGCGGACTTTCCTCAGCCCGGCAGAACCGGACCGCGATCACCCGGTCGGCTTGAACACGTCTTCATTATATCAGGTGGCATTACGTCAGAAAGACGCAGGCTTCGGCGTGGGACAGACGGCGGTTGTCAGCGGGCAGGGCTGAGATTACAATGACCCTATCAACCGGGGGGGCGAATGGACAGCCGTTCCCCCGGCTTTGTTCATGGTTCACGGTGCAGGAATGGCAGCAGCGGCACTCCGTTTGACCACCATCGCCCAGCGCTTCAATGCAGCCTGGCGCTCCATCTTCTCCCCTGGCGACTTCTACGCCTGGCTGATCGCCGCCGGGCTGCTCATCGCCCCGGCGCTGTCGCTCTACACCGCCGGATGGCTGGTCGACCTGCGCACCGTCTTGCCAATCATCGTGCTCAGCCTGATCTTCGGCTTCCTGCTGGCGCGCAGCCAGTACAACGAATTCCTCTGTTTGATCATCAGCGCCATCTACGGAACCTGCTTCACCCTGCTCATCGCCGCCATCAACCAGCCCGGCGGCTTTGGCGAAGCCATCGTGCAGGTTTTTCTGCGCCTGTCGCGCTGGCTGTACGACGCCTTCACCGGCGGGATCAACCAGGACGATCTCGTCTTCACCCTGCTGATCAGCGGACTATTCTGGTTCCTCGGCTTCAACCTGGTCTGGCACATCTTCCGCATCGACCGGGTCTGGCGGGCGATTCTACCGCCTGCGCTGATCCTGATCACCAACCAGGTCTACTATACCGGTCCAATCAGCGTGGATCTCTACCTGGTCGTATTCCTGTTTCTGGCGCTGCTGCTGCTGGTGCGTTCCGCCCTCGACGCACGTGAATGGGACTGGTACGTCTCGCAGGTCAGAGTGCCGCACAAGGTGCACACTCAGGTCTACCGGATCGGCGTGCTGTTCGCAGCGCTTCTCCTCGCCGCCGCCTGGCTCATCCCTCAGCGCGACATCCAGGAACGCCTGCAGCGTTTCCAGGAATTCATGCAGTCCGAGACGCTGATTGAACTGGCAGAGCTGTGGAACCGGCTGTTCACCTCCGCTGAAATGCAGGGACCTGCCACCTCCGACTATTATGGCGGTGATGCCCTCCAGCTCGGCGGAGCGATCCGCCTGGGCGATCAGGTAGTCATGCTGGCGTCCGCCCCCCCCGGCAGGCGCTACTACTGGAAGTCGCGCGCCTTCGATGTCTACGACGCCGGCACATGGAAGTCGGCGGCAGAGGTGCGCCTGACCGATCCTGAAGCGCCGCTCCTTGTCGAACATGAAGCGTATGTCGCCGGGGCACGTGTGCCGGTGCAGCAGACGTTTACCTTCGCCCTCAACGCTTCGCAGTTGATCTACGCTGCGCCAGAGGTTCAGAGCGTCGATCTGGCGACGCGCACCGATCTGCGCTTCACTCCGACAGAGAACCTGGTCGAGCAGAATATGCTGATCTCGGTCATTCGTCCGCTGCGGGTGCTCTATCGCGGCGACTCGTATACCGCCACCAGCCTGATGAGCGCCGCCACTCCTGATCAACTGCGCGGAGCTGGAACCAACTATCCCGTCTGGGTACGCGATCTGTACAGCAGCTATATTCCATCGGTGACCGAGCGCACCATCGCCCTGGCAAACCAGATCGTCGGCAGCGCCGGCGCGGTGACCCCCTATGATCAGGCGGTCGCCATCGAAAGCTGGCTGCGCGCCAACATTCGCTACAACGAACTCATCCCCCAGCCTCCGCTGGACCGCGACTCGGTGGACTGGTTCCTGTTCGATCTCCGCGAGGGTTACTGCAATTACTATGCCTCGGCGATGGCGGTGATGCTGCGCAGCCTGGGCATCCCGGCGCGGCTGGCAGCAGGATTCGCTCAGGGGACCTACGATCCAGATCAGCGGGCGTACATCGTTCAGGAACGCGACGCTCATACCTGGGTTGAGGTCTATTTCCCCGGCTACGGCTGGATCGAATTCGAGCCGACCGCGGCGCAGTCTGCGCCGCAGCGTGGAGACGACACCTCGCAGAATCCGCCGACCGCTCAGCCTTCGCCGACAGCGACACTCACGCCGACTCCCCTGCCTTCGCCCACGCCGACCGCGCAGCCGACACTACCGCCGCCGGAAGGCACAGTCACGCCGGGGCTGCCGACGCTCACCCTGACGCCCATTCCGAGCCTGACCCCTTCGCCGGTGATCGTGCCGACCATCCCGCCGCAGCTTCCGACCACGCCGTCGGCGAGTCCGCTCGGCTTTCTGCTGCCCATCGTCGCTGCTGTTTTCATCCTGCTGGTGCTGGCATTGATCATCCTGCTGGCGCTGGCGCTGCTTTACTGGTGGTGGGAATGGCGCGGCATGCGCGGACTCAGCCCGGTCGCCCGCGCCTATGCCCGTCTGGAACGCTATGCCGGTCTGCTGGGGCTGCGCCTGGACATCACCAACACGCCGGAGGAACGCCGCCTCAAATTCATCCGCGCCATCCCCAGGGCAGAACCGCCGATCACGGCGATCACCAGCATGTACATCCTGGAACGGTATGGACGGCGCGGCAGATCAAAAGACCGCACCCCGCGCGGCAGGACGGCGGACAAAGCCTGGAGCGACGCACGCGGCAGCATCCTGGGGCGCTTCCTGCGCGGACTGCTGCCCTGGCGGCGGCGATAAAACGAAAAGACGAAGGAGCCGCTGCCGACTCCCTCGTCCTGTATGGGCTATGAGCTGTAGCTCATCCCGTCGCTGCGTGAATCAATCCCCACGCCACGACAAACGCAGCGATCAGTGCTCGTTGATCACCCCGAAGACCATCGGTCGGCGCTTCGTCTCGTTGTAGAGCATGCGACTCAGCGACTCTTGAAGCATCTCGCGGCGCTTGCCATTGCGCGATGCGCGCGAACCGGCAAGGACATCGTTGATCGTCTGCTTGACGCTCGTCATCAGGCGGTCAGCATCCTTCAGGTAGACAAACCCTCGCGAAATGATCTCTGGATCGCCGATCAGGCGTCCAGTTTCGGCTTCGACGTTCGCCACCACCATGATGAAACCATCGCGCGCCAGGATCTCGCGGTCTCGCATCACCGCCCTGCCGATGTCGCCAACGCCGCCGCCATCCACGAAGACATAGCCGCCGGGGATGCGCTCGCCGACACGAATGCTGTGCTTGTCCACCTCAATGACCATGCCGTTTTCGACGACAGCGATATTCGGCTGAGGAATGCCCATCATCACTGCCAGCCGCGAATTGGCGCGCAGATGGCGCAGTTCACCGTGCACCGGCACGAAGAATTTCGGGTTGGTCAGGGTCATCATCAGCTTCATCTCTTCCTGACAGGCGTGTCCCGAGACGTGGACCGGCGCAATCGGATCGTAGATGACATCCGCGCCGCGCTGGAAGAGCTTGTTGATCGTCCGGCTGACGGTCTCCTCATTGCCGGGAATGGTATGAGCGGAGACGACAATCGTATCGCCGGGAGTCACGTCCAGGCTGCGATGCTGTCCCGTCGCCAGCCGCCCCAGCACCGCCGACGGCTCTCCCTGCGAACCGGTCGCCATGATCACCAGCTGGTGCGGCAAGACGCCGCTGATGCGGTTGAGATCGACCAGGATGTTGTCATCAATGTCCAGGACACCCAGGCGGCGCGCCGTCTTGACGTTTTCCGTCATGCTGTGACCGGCAATTGCCAGTTTGCGCCCATAACGCCGCGCCATATCCGCCACCTGCTGTACCCGGGCGATGTGCGACGCGAAGGTCGCCACGATGATGCGCCCAGCCGCCTGGCGGAAAATGTTGTCGAAAGCGACATTGACGATCTGTTCCGATTGTGTCCACCCCGGACGCTCGGCATTGGTGCTGTCGCCCAGCAGCAGCAGCACCCCGCGCCGCGAAAACTCGGCGAGTTTGGCGTAGTCGGTGCGCTTACCATCGATGGGCGTGTTGTCGAACTTGTAGTCACCGGTGTGCACCACCAGCCCGTGCGGCGTATTGATGCCGAAGCCTACGCAGTCGGGGATGCTGTGGGTGACATGGAAGCTTTCGATCTTGAAGGGACCAACGTCGAAATCCTCACCCGGCTTGAAGACGTTGATCTGAGTCTCGTTGATCAGGCGGGCATCACGAAGCTTGACCTCCAGCAGCGCCGCCGTCAGTGGGGTCGCATACAGAGGGATGCTGGGAAGCGCCTCCACCACATGGGCAACCGCGCCGGTGTGATCTTCGTGACCATGTGTGTACAGGATGCCATGTATCTTCAGGTCGGGACGGTCCAGCAGGTAGCGAAAATCGGGAATGATGTAGTCCACGCCGAGCATATCGTTGGCGGGGAACATGATGCCAGTATCGATGATGATCGCATCGCCCCCCGATTCGATCACCGTCATGTTCTTTCCGATTTCGCCGCAGCCTCCAATAGGAATAATGCGCAGTCTGGGTTTCTTTGCCATAGATCGTTGCGAGAATACGCCCGGCGTATTCCCCGGTATCCTTTCTACCAATTCACACCACTAAGTCGGGTCCCAATAAACAGTAAAACGCCATAAATGTTGAAATCTATGGCGGCATTATAGCACAAGATCGATCTGAACATTGCAGTCCATATTGCCAGGGGGTGCATTTCAGATTATTGGGGATACGGGCGGACAACGCCGGCGTTGTCCCAAAATGTATCTCCGTAGGGACGATGCCTGCATCGTCCGTTGAAGTACCCAAAATATTGAAATGCACCCTTGCCGGGGCTGCCCGATGCACCCTGTTCTGTCGCTTGCGAGGCAGGCTGCTGAGCATCAGCCACCCAGGTAGCGGTCGATGAGCGCGTCGTGTACTCGATTCACAACTTTCAGGACCGCGTCGGGGCAGTGATCACCGACCACGCCGCCCGCTTCGACATAGGCATTCTTCAGGATTTGCCCCCAGTTTCCGGTGCTGCGCAGCTTGGTATCCTTGATAAAGTCCTCGATCGTCTGCGCAGTGTGCCCACTGGGCGGTTCGAGCATGCGAATGAAGCTGGAATAGACCTCGTCGATGTCGCGCGGCATGATCTCTTCAATCTCATCCAGCGCCTTGTGCATATAGCGCCGCTTCATCTCGTAGAAATCTGCCAGGCTCATATCGCGTCCGCTGTTGAGGTGTACGACGGTTTCTGTGCCAACCAGGTCAGAACGATCCTGCTGCGCCTTGAACGACTCCAGACTGATCGGTCCAAAGAGGTCCCACATCACCGGGTCATCGTGCATCGGCTCCAGGTCACAGCCATGCTTGCGGAAATACAGTTCGATGACGACATGGCTGAACTCGAAATCGGTCAGCACTGCCGCCATGCGCGAGGGGCTGATGTTGGTCGGCATCCCGGTCGATTCGACTGTACAGACACGTTTCGACGTGCTGAGATCGGGGCGAAGTCTGCCGATCGGGTTATGCATGACCGAGATCTTCTCGTTCAAATCGTCGTTGTACATGTTGGCGCGCCCGGTGGAGTTAGCACGTTCCAACCGCAGCAGCTCGCCGTAATTCTCCAAACCACCGTCCATCAGGTGCGGGCTGAGCGGCAGGTCGAGATAGCGCCCGGTGACAGTCGTCCCGCGAACGTACTCGCGTGTGCACAGGAGTTCGGGGTCGCAGGTCCCGTTGATGAATGGGCAGCCTTTCAGAAAAGCAGCATTGGCAACCGCCGAAGCGCTTTTCAGGACCGTGTAGAAGGTCAGAAGCCCCAGCGCTTCAGAACGTCCGGCGATGTCGATGTGGATGTGGCAGCCCTGGTTGCGAAACATGTTGACGTAGTGCGAGGTCGCCGGGTTAACGTGATAGCGCGCCTGCGCTTCCGCCAGCTTGCGCGCATATTCCGGGAACATTCCGTTCACCTGTAGCATGAGATCGACGGCGGTATCGACCTTGGGATGCTCCGTCATCTTGAAATCAGATTCGGTGGGGTAGCTGGAGAAAATCAGCGTACGCAGTCCCGTGTCGCGGCAGGACGCCATCAGCGCCCCCATCATACCGTTGAGCGCCATGCGCGTCTTGTGATACCCCACGCTCGGCGCGACGTGCGCCTCGACCTGATAGGTGCAGGCTTCGCGATCCAGATGGGGATAGACGCCGATGCGCAGCGCATGGTTGTAATACGCCTGCATGAACCCGCGCACTTCCGGCTCGGAAGGTGAACGCCCATCTTCATGCACCAAGCCCAGTTCCAGCTCCGCCCCCAGCACGCGCAGTCGCGTACTGGAATCCTCGGTGGTTCCGACATTGGTATGGTTGACGCTGGGATTGAGATTGTAGGGGACCAGGCTGTGCAGGAAATCATAGCCGGTTCGATAGCGCCTGCTGACTGTGCTGCCCAGGACGACATTTCTGCCGTTGATCGGCGTCATCAGGACATTGCCAAGACTCAGGTCTTCAGTACCATACAGCGCCACCACGGGATTTCCAACGGCGTCCGAGAAACTATCCAGCGGCAGGCGGTCGCCCGGCTGATTTTCAGAACGGAGCGTCTCGAGCGCCCGGTTGAAACCCCGGTGCATGCGCTCGACTTCGTCCCAGGAGACATCCTGGCTGAAAGCGGTGAGTTCGGCATTCGACGGCAGCCTCATCGCTGCGTCCCCCTTACAATCATGGAGTCTTCATCCGTCAAAAACACATCATCCTTACAATTGTGGCGTATCGGCGCATATCGGACAAGCGCAAGATGTGGAAAAGAATCGCATTTCGGTCTATGATTGTCGCGTGGTTACACCGTAAAAGGTCGAGATCATTTTAGCATCCCGGCTTGGTGACACCAAACTCTTAGCCAGTCAGGACGGAGGGCGCGCCGTATGAATACGATCTGGTCTCTGCCGAAAATCGACATCCAGAATCTGACGAGCGTCCAGGAGGCGCGCCCTGCGGCGCTCTTAGCCGGTCGCCGTTCGTGGGCGGCGGTCAGTCCTCTGCTCGATCTGCCGCTCGTGGTTCAGGCAGAACCCGAACGTGTCGCCCCTGATTATCTGGACGGGCTCGCCGCCGCCCTGCCCCCGCAGGTGAAGGTGGTCTATGGCGTTGGCGGGGGTATGGTCGCCGACTGCGCCAAGTATATCGCCTATCGCCGAGGGATTTCCGCCGTGATCATCCCGACGGCGCTCAGCGTCGATGGTTTCTTCACACCCATCGTCGCCGCCCGCATGGATGACAGCGTCCATTATGTCGAAACTGGACCGGCAGAGCGAATCATCATCGACTGGGACGTGATCCGCGCCGCCCCGCCTCACTTCCGGGGCGCTGCCATCGTCGAACTGCTGACTATCGTCACCGGCATCCTCGACTGGAAGTACGCCGCCGAAAACAAGAAGAACACGCCGGATACGCGTTTCATCCCCTGGGCAGCAGGCTTAATGGCGGGCATCGCCCAGCAGGCGTTCAAGATCGCTAAGGGCGTCGGACAGGGTGATGTCGAGGCGCTGCGCAATCTGCTCGATCTGATCTGCATGGAAGTGCAGCTCACCAATCAGATGGGACATACACGTCCCCAGGAAGGCAGCGAGCAGTATTTCGCCTATGCTGTCGAACCTCGCGCCGGTAAGGGCAGTCCTGTCGCCTATGCCGATATGGTCGGACCGGGCATCCTTATCGCCGCCGCGCTTCACAATCAGGATATCACCCCGATTCGTGAGACCCTGATGAGCGCCGGCATTCGCATCAACCAGCTGCGTCTTCAGGACATCAGTGACACTTTGAAGACGCTGCCGCAGTACGTTCGCAAGCATGACCTGCCATTCAGCATCCTCAACAATTTCGAGCCAACAGCGGAACGCATCGACGAGGTCATTCGCAAGGCGGGTCTTGACTCTGGCGGAGCGTCGGCTTAGAAAAGAGCTTCACGTTGCTCGGTCATGGGGTAAAGACCCCCGATCTCGGAAGGGAAAACATGATTCGTTTTGGCACGGATGGCTGGCGCGCCGTCATTGCAGATACCTTCACTTTTGCCAACCTCCGGCAGGTGTCACAAGCCGTCGCCGATTACGTCAACAAAGCCCATACAGGCAGCGAACCACCCCAGGTCATCGTCGGTTACGACACCCGCTTCCTTTCCGACCGTTTCGCGATGGAAACGGCGCGTGTGCTGGCGGGCAACGACATCGTCACCTGGCTGACTCGCACCGACACCCCAACGCCAGCCGTCTCGTACAACGTCAAACACCTGAACGCCAACGCCGGGGTGGTCATCACCGCGAGCCACAACCCGCCGCGCTACAACGGTTTCAAACTGAAGGCGGCATATGGCGGAAGCGCCACCGCCGAGCAGTGCCAGTTGGTCGAAGAAGAGATGATCGAGATGGAGCGGCAGGCGCGCGGTCCGAATATCATGGACTACCAGCATGCCCTGGACGCCGGTCTGATCCGCCGCTTCGATCCCTCCTGGTCGTACTATCAGCACCTCGCTACCCTGGTCGATCTCGACAAGGTGTCGGAAGGTGAACTCAAGATTGTGGTCGATGCCATGTGGGGCGCAGGACGCGGCGCATTCCCCAGCATCCTGGCGCGCACCCGCTCGCGCATCACCGAAATACGCGGTGCGCTGAATCCTGGTTTCGGCGGAATCCACCCCGAACCGATCATGCGCCATCTCAACGAACTGGTCGCTGCAGTCCAGCGCGAACAGGCAGATGTCGGGCTGGCGACCGATGGCGATGCCGATCGCATTGGCGCCATCGATGCACATGGCAATTTCGTCGATCCGCACCACGTCCTGGCTCTGGCTCTGCGCTATCTGGTGGAAGTGAAGAAGCAGCGCGGCGATGTGGTCAAGACCATCTCCACGACGATGATGGTCGATGCCCTGGCGAATAAACACGACCTCAAGCTGCACGTCACGCCCGTCGGTTTCAACCATATCGCCGATCTCATGATGCACGGGGATGTGCTGATCGGCGGGGAAGAAAGCGGCGGCATCAGCATGCGGGGTCACATCCCCGAAGGCGATGGCATCCTGATGGGGCTGCTCATTCTGGAGATCATGGCGCACTACCGCGCACCGCTTCACGAGATCGTCGCCGATCTTCAGGCGCACTGCGGACCTGCCCACTACGCGCGCATTGATGTGCACCTCGAACATCAGCGACCGAAGAAGCTGATCGTCAGCCTGCTCGAAGAGCACGCGCCGGAAGCTCTGGCGGGAGAACGTATCGCCCGCATCGATAAGCTCGATGGCATCAAGTTCGCCCTCAGTGACGGAAGCTGGCTGTTGATCCGCCCCAGTGGGACCGAGCCGGTCCTGCGCATCTATGCCGAAGCGCGCTCACCAGAGATGGTCAAAGCGCTCCTCGACGCCGGCAGCGATATGGGTCGCCGCGTCACTGAATAGGACTTTCGAAGAGATGAGGGATGAGCAGCGAGGCATGAAGGCATCCGCTTCATGCCTCATTCCTCGATAATTCTACCGCCCGCGCACCAGACGGTTCAGGAGATCAAACCAGAACGGCGCGCCCTGCGCCACAGCGATGATCGTGACGATGACCCCGATCAGCTTGGCGACGATCATGCCTCCCCATTCCGGGCTGTTGCCGGGAATGTACGCCCACAGATTCATCGGGCTGCTGCACGCGCTCGGCACAGTCTGACCGGCAGGCAGGAAGCATCCACCTTCCACCGGCAGGTACGCCCACCCGATAGGCAGGTTCAGCGAAAGCAGCTCATTCAGGATCGCTTCGAAAGATTCGACCGAATCCAGCGTCGGATCCGTATCCGAGTCCTGCGCCGTCGCAGCATCGCGCTGCGCCTCATCCATCTGCTGCTGAAGCGCACCGCTCTGCATCGCCTGATCGGCGGCGACCGAGACGGCTTCGCGCAGCGCCGGTTCATTCCACAGCGTCTGGGTCATGTGCAGTGTATCGACGTTGAGCAGCAGCACCAGGATCGTTCCGATGATCACCGAATAGAGGGTCATCTGCCGCTGAAATTGGCTCGACACCTGACTCATGCGCGAGTCAAACCAGGTCTCCAGCTGATGCTGTGCTTCATCAATCGACTGCGCCGAACCCACAATGACTTTCA
>JAEURA010000236.1 GCA_016789005.1 Anaerolineae bacterium | reverse complement strand
CGAACGCCGAATCTGGGTGAGCGAGACGAAGAGCAGCCAGCAGGCGACGATGGTCAGGTAGAGGGTGAGCAGCGACATCGCCGAGCCGTAGCCATATTCCGTCTGCGGGAAGACGACGCGGAAGATGTGAATGCCCAGGGTGCGCGTCGAAATGCCCGGACCACCGCCGTTGGTGAGCATGTTGATCTCGTCAACGGCGCGCAGCGCATCCATGATGCGGATGAAGAGCGTGGTCAGGATGACCGGGCGCATCAGCGGCAGGGTGATATAGCGGAAGATCTGGAAACGATTCGCGCCATCGACCATCGCCGATTCCTGCGGCTCTTTGGGCATCGCCGAAAGCCCCGCCAGCATGGTCAGGGTGACGAACGGCGTCCAGTGCCAGATGTCCATGATGATGATCGACAGGAAGGCGTTGTCGGCATTGAGTCCGATGTTGAAGTTGATGTCGAACCAGCGATCCAGAAAATAGGGAATCGGACCCAAGCCGGGGACGGTCATCAGACGCCAGATCGCCCCGACGGCAATCGGCGCGATCATCAGCGGCATGGTGTGGATGATGCGAAAGACCGTCTTGCCGTAGAAGTCGCGCGCCAGCAGGGTTGCCAGCAGAAAACCGATCACCATCTGGCTGGCGACAGCGAACACGGTGAAGCGAATGGTCACGCCGAGCGCGCTCAGAAACAGCGGGTCAAAGACCAGTTCGCGGTAGTTCTGAACGGCGAAGTATTCCATCCCTTCGCGTGCAGCGAAGGGGTTCCAGTTATAAAAACCCACGTAAAGGACGTACAGAAAAGGCGCAAGCCCGAACATAAACATGATGATTAGTGTTGGGGACAGCAGCAGCCATCCGGTTCGTTTTGAGCGCACGGGGACCCCCTGATGAAGGCGAATAGTTTTTCAGGAAAGCGCACTTGTGCATTACGCCGGCGAGCCGGATGATGCATCGAATGTGGCGCGGCGAGCGCCTGGGGCATCTCGCCGCGCCACATTTTGCTCACGCGGGGGACGGCTGAGCCGCCCCCCGCCCGGCATGGTGTCGGGAGATGACCTAGCTGCCGTATCCGAGGTTGACCAGTTCCACGTCAACCGCCGCAGCGGCAGAATCCAGCGCTTCCGCCGGAGTGATCTCGCCCGCAATCGCCTGATAGATGAACGGCGCGATGACTTCGCGGATCGTCGGGTGGAAGGGGAACGGCGGCGCGCCGGCGAACAGGTAGCCCTGATCGTGCATCAGCGTGTAGTAGCCGTCGGTCTTGCCATCCTGCTCGATGACCAGCGGGTCGCTGTAGGTCGATTCCATGACGACGCGGGAGGACGCAACCGCCCATTCCGCCTGATTCTCTTCCAGACCGACGAACTGCATCCACAGCAGCGCGGCGTCCTGGTTCTGCGAGGAGACGGGCAGACCGAAAGCGCCGCCGTCATAGTAGCCGATGTAGCCGTCGCCAGCTTCAGCCGCTTCCAGCACGCCTTCTGCCAGCGGGGGGAGCGCCACGCCAACGTTGCCGACAATCGCCGAGCGGTCCGGATCGGTGGCGATCCAGGCGGCATTTTCACCGTAGACCAGACCCTGCGCCGCGCGACCGGCTGCAAACGACGCCGCAACCTCGTCCCACGTGCTGCTGGTGGCTTCCGGCGGGGCGAACGCCAGGTTGCCGACGAACCATTCCAGCGCTGCCTTGGCGGCGTCGCTGTTCATCTGACCGCCGTTGGCGACCGACGCCTTCCAGTTCTCCATGTTGATGCCCCAGTTGTAGACGCCAAACGTCGGGGCAACAGATTCGAAGAACTCATAGAACGAAGACGGATGACCGGACGCCGCCTGGACGGTGGTGCCCCACATGTCCATGCCGTTGGCTTCAGCGTAGGCGGTGAAGAACTCGGCGATCTGACGATACTGCTCGTGGGTAGTCGCCGGGGCGAGCGGATAGCCATATTCGGCTTCGAACGCCGCCATGTTGTCCGGGTTCTCGAACAGGTCCTTGCGATACAGGTAGACCTTGACGAAGGCTTCCATCGGCACGCCGAACACGTCGCCGTCGGCATTCTTGAAGTAGTCCAGGAAGGTGGTGAACTTGTCAAAGCTGAAATCAGCCGAGGCAAGTTCGGGCTTCGCCGCCAGCGCCTGGGTCATGTTGACCAGGTATTCATTGGCGAGATAGCCGTAGATGATGTCCTGCTCGATGTACACGAAGTCGTAGATGCCGGTGCCGGCTTCCATGTCCTGGATCGCCTTGTTGTACATCTCATCCCACGACGTGGTTTCGAGTTCGACATTGATGCCGGTCAGTTCGGTGAAACGGGGGGCGAGGACTTCGCGCACGTAGTTGGACGGCGGGGTGCTTTCCGAGACGCCGTGCAGGGTCACGCCCGCGTAGGGCGCGCCGGCTTCCGCCCACCAGGCTGCCGCATCATCCTGCGCGCTGGTCAGCGAGGCGCTGACCAACATCAGGAAAACGATTACCAGCGCGAGGACTTTCATCCCTTTTGCTGACTTGCTCATCGTGACTGCCTCCAGATTTTCAAATACGCATTGACTAAGACTGCATAGCACTTGTAACCACTCTTGGACGCCATCTGCCTCCTTTCTATGGCTGGAATCCGGTTCTCACTGCGAGCGCTTTTTGCGCACTCTCGCCAGCGTGCGCGGCGCGACGCCGCGGCGTTCGGCGAGTTCCAATAAGCCGCGAGCGGCGTTGGAATCGGTAATGAGGATGTTGAAGTATGCGCCCTGGATAGCGCCCCAGAGCGACTCCACCTTGGCTGCGCCGCCGGCGACGGCGACGGACATCGACTTGCCGCGCACACACTCCGGTTCGATGCCGACCGAGCGATCACAGATTTCCGGGAACCGACGCACGCCTTTTTCGTCGAAAGCATGTCCCAGAATTTCGCCGACCGCTCCGCGCTGATACATGGACTCCAGCAGGTCTTTAGTGAAGTAGCCATCGCGGTAGGTCGTCGAGTCTTCAGAGATGACGCCAACGCCAAGCAGCATGATGTTCGCCTGACAGCCCAGTCTCAGCACCGAGGCAATTCCGGAGTCGTTGATCAGCGACGTCTTGATCTCCGCAGTGTCCACAAAACGAGGCGCCGGCAGCAGCACCGTTCGCCCGCCAAGCGCCTGACCGATCAGCATCACCGACAGATCGACATTCGGGGTGCTGAAGTTATGCGGGGCGCTGCCCGTCAGGCTGACCACCGTCAGATTCGGCATCTGCGCCGCTTTGATGCGCAAGGCACATTCATACAGAGTCGTGCTGCCCGACGACAGCCCCAGGATGTCGCCATCGCGGACGCGCTCCTGAACGAAAGTGGCGGCAGCACCCCCTATAGCGGCTTTGGTTGTCGCGTCGTCGTCGTCCAGCGGCACCGCCACAATCGCTTCGGTCAAGCCAAATACTTGTTCCAGACGCAACTCCAGATCGGTGGCATAGGCAAATGGCTGTTGAATCTCAACCTTCACCAAACCCAGTTCATTAGCCCGCTGCAGGAGCCGCCCGACCGTCTGGCGCGAAACGCCCACGCGCTCAGCGATTTCAGACTGCAAAAGCTGGTGCTTGTAGTACAGGGTCGCCACCCTCACCAACTGCCGCGTCTCGTTGTACACAATCGAAAATCCTGAAATTAAGTAAGCCTGAGCGAAAAGCTGTTATGCCGAAGTGTGCATATGCTCACGCAATGAGCATTAGTTCGATTATTTCGCAGTTTAGCGAGTTCCGCAAGTCGTGTCAAGCGAAAATGACGACGCTACGGCGCAGAACTTATGAAGGATGCACAAATCGTCGCTGAAGGACTGTCGGTGAAAAAGCGGCGTTCGGTGCGAGGGCAGGGTTTCTGACCTTACGCTACATTGAAACCAATTTCGTGGTATCGTAACCGGCGATCTGACACGTCTCCGACAAGGGTCTACGGTGGGAACAACTACGGGCATCCTGGCAGTGCTGGCGTTGGTGTTTATGAACGGCTTCTTCGTCGCCGCCGAATTCGCCTTCGTCGGCGCACGCCGCACGCGCATCGCCCAGATGGTGCAGGAGGGCAGCGCCGGCGCGCGCGCCGCCCAGAGCGCCTTGCAGCACCTCGATCGCTACATCGCGGCGACGCAGCTGGGCATCACGCTGGCGAGCCTCGGTCTGGGATGGGTGGGCGAACCCGCCATCGCCCATCTCTTCGAGCCGATTTTTGAGCGCGTCCTGCCCCCCGAAATGGTGGAGACCGTCGGACGCAGCGTGTCAATCGCCCTTGCCTTTTCGCTGGTCACCATGCTGCACATCGTCCTGGGTGAACTCGCCCCCAAATCGATTGCTCTGCAGCGCCCGGAAGACGTATCGGTCATCGTCGCCCGCCCCACCATCTTGTTCCACAACATCTTTCGCCCGATCATCAACCTGATGAACGGCGTCGGCAATGCCGTCGTCCGACTGCTCGGTTTCGAGCCTGCCGGCGAGCATTCGGCGGTGCATTCGCCGGAAGAGCTGGAGATGCTGGTCCATTCCAGCCGCGAAGCCGGGCTGCTGCAAGAGAGCGAAGAGGTCATGCTGCGCCGCGTCTTCGACTTCAGCGATATCGCCGTCGAGTCGATCATGCAGCCGCGCATCGATGTCGACGCGGTCAACGTGAACACGCCGCTGCAAAAGATGCTGGAACTGATCGCCGAACAGCATCATTCGCGCTACCCGGTCTACAGGGACACCATCGACAACGTGATCGGTCTGCTGACGGTCAAGGACATCTTCAACCGGCTGATCGAGCAGCCCGACCTGCTGGCGGACGGCGCGCCTCCCTTCGACATCACGCCGCTGCTGCGCACGCCGATCTATGTGCCGATGACTCTGAGCGTCGACAGGGTGCTGGAACAGATGCGCCGGCACAAAATGCACCTCGCCATCGTCATCGACGAATACGGCGGCATGGCGGGACTGGTGACTATGGAGGACATTCTGGAACAGCTGGTCGGCGACGTTGAAGATGAATTCGACATCGCGCCCGCTGGCGATGCGCTGGATGCTGATCCGTTCGTGGTGAATGGGCTGACGCCGATTGGCGAGATCATCGAGCGCTTCGGCGACCCCGGCGAAGAAGTGGACTCGGCGACGATTGGCGGTTATTTCGCGGAAAAGCTGGAACGCATCCCGGTGGAACACGACACGCTGCCGTTCGGCAGCTACGTGATCCGGGTCGAGGCGATGGACGGACTGCGGGTCGCCAGAGTGCGCTTCACGCCGACGGGACGCGCGGCACACGAGTCTTCTGGCTGAAAAGTCAGCCGGCGGGCGGGACCGGCAGAAAGACCGTCGCCGTCACCCCCCGATTCGGTCCCGCGCTTTCCAGCGTCACCGAACCGCCGTAAGCATCCACGATGGATTTCACCAGCGACAACCCCAACCCTGTCCCCGGAACATCTCGCGACCGCGCGCGGTCGGCACGGAAGAAGCGCTCGAAGACGTGCGCCAGGTTTTCCGGCGCGATGCCCTGACCCGTATCCTGAAGGATGCTGCGCACCCCGCCGGCTTCCTGGCGAATGGTCCAGGTGACTTGCCCGCCCTTCGGCGTGTACTTGATGGCGTTTTCCAGCAGGTTGCGGAAGACGATCAGCAGGTGGTTCAGACTCCCGCGAATCGGGATGATCGCCTCCGGGGCGATCAGCGTCAGCGTCACGCCGCGCTCCGCCGCCGAAGCAAGGTGCTGCTGTCTCAGGCTGACGGCGAGGCGCACCAGATCGATCTCGCTGTGCCCCAATTCTGCCCGCCCGGCGTCGAAGCGCGAGAGCAGCGTCAGATCCTCGATCATGCTGCTCAGGCGTCCGACCTCCTCGTCAATTTCGACGATGTACTGCGCGCTCGTCGCCTCATCCAGGCTGTCGTCATAGCGCAGCGCCTCAGAGCGAAGTCGGATCGTGGTCAGCGGGGTGCGCAGTTCATGCGAGGTGTTGCTGGCAAAGGCGCGCTGTTCTTCCAGCATCCCCTGCACCTGCACCGCCATCTCGTTGAACGCCCTGCCCACCGCGCCGATCTCGTCATCGCCGGGGTTTGCTACGCGAATCGCCAGATCGCCCTCCGAAAGGCGCAGCGCCGAGTCGCGCAGGGTGTAGAGCGGGCGGATGATCGACCGGGCGACCCACAGCGCGGCGGCGACGGTCACCGCCAGGATGACCGCCAGCACCAGGAGCAGCAGCAGCCAGCGCTGGGTGATCAGCAGGGTCAGGTTTTCCAGCGGGACGCTGAGCTGAACCACCGCCTGCCCCCCCTCGCGCCCGCCGTCTCCCAGAGCCACCGCTGTGAAGAGCGCCGGGCGTCCCTGATCATCGTCGCGCTGCACGACCACCACCCCGTCGCGGATCGCCGTTTCCATCTCCGGCGCTTCGCGGAAGCTGCCGCGCGGCTGAGGACCTTCACGATCATTCAGGGCGTGGAGGACAATCGAAGCATTCAGATGCGCCTCGTATTCGGCGATCTGCGCCGCCAGCGCCGCCTCCGACTCTTCCGTCCACCCCTCGCCGTAAAGGACAGCGCGCAGCCCTTGCTGCACCAGGCGCACTTCGTTCAGCAGCCGCTGCTCGTAATCGGCACGCGCCGCCAGCGCGATCTGGCTGCCGGCGACCAGCGTCAGCGCCAGAAAACCGATCAGCAGCAGCCCCACATAGGCGATCAGCAGACGGGTGCGGATGCTCATCCGGTGCAGCCGGGCGGCGACCTGCGCCAGCGGACGCCGGTTCATGATCGCCCCGCCGGCGCGAAGCGATAACCCACGCCGCGCACCGTCTGCACGTACTGCGGATCGCTGGGATCGTCTTCCAGCTTTTCGCGCAGCCAGCGCACGTGCACATCGAGGGTGCGCATATCGCCCAGCCACTCCGTCCCCCACACCTTATCGAAGATCTCGGCGCGGGTCACGACCTCGCCAAGATGCGAAACGAGCAGGGTGAGCAGCTCGAATTCCTTGTAGCGCAGGTCGAGCTTCTGACTGTTCTTGAAGACCCGCCGCTGAGCCAAATCGATGCGAATCTCGCCGACGGTGATCGTCTGCTGCTCGGTCAGCCCTGCCCGGTCGAACTCCACGCGGCGCAGTGTCGCTTTGATGCGCGCCATCAGCTCCCGCGTGCTGAACGGTTTGGTCAGGTAATCATCCGCGCCCAGTTCAAGACCGAGCACGCGGTCGATCTCCTCATTCAGAGCGGTCAGCATCAGGATCGGCACCAGGCTGGAGTCGCGGATCGCCTTGCAGACTTCCCAGCCGTCCATCTCCGGAAGCATGATGTCCAGGATGACCAGATCGGGCTTCTGAGTCAGGACCAGCTCCAAGCCGGCTTTGCCGCTGCTCGCGATCATCGTCTCGTAGCCCGCACCGCGCAGCGCGCGAGCGAGGGGTTCAGAAATCAGGCGGTCGTCTTCGATGATGATGATCTGGGGCATATTTCACCGACCCTGCGGGGGTTGCACTGGGTTTGTCCTCCACTTCTTTAAGTATCGCACCGTGCGGGCGCGGCGTGCAATCGTATGGCGCTGGATTTAAGGATATTTGAGGTGGTTTCCGGCGGCACAGGCAGCCGCCAACCTTAAATCAGATTTAGGGATATTTGAGATCGGCATAACCATCGCAAAGCGTATCGGCGCTACAGTGATGAACGAATTCGCCAACGTTCACAGGAGCCAAGCATGGCTACCCAGGCACTTTCCAAGAAAACATTCGCCTCCGACGGCGCGATCAGCCGGCGCAGGATCAACAAGGTCAAGCTCAACGTCTTCTTCGACCTGCTGCTGACGGTCGTCTTCGTCGTGGAGATGGAAGAACACTTCACCGGTCTGGCGCTGCATGAACTGCTGGGCTTGTTCTTCGCCGCCGCCTTCGCTCTGCACATCGTCCTGCACTGGGACTGGATCGTCAGCATCACCCGGACATTCTTCAGGAAGCTGCTGCACGAGTCGCGCGTCAACTATCTTCTCAACGTCATCCTCTTCGCCGACATGATGTTCGTGACGGTCAGCGGCATCCTGATCTCCCGCACCCTGGGCTTGAGCCTGAGCCTGGGAGATGCGTTCAAGCGGACCCTGCAAAGCCTGCATATGGTCGGCGCGGAACTGGTGCTGATCATCGTCGCCCTGCATGTGGCGATGCACTGGAAGTGGATCATGACCAACGGGGCGAAGTATCTGTTCGGCTGGCTGCCGAAGATCGCCGCCCGGCTCAAGTGAAATCTTGAAGACAGTCCCGGCACGGGCATCAGGTGTAGGGGTGAGCCGGCGGCTCACACAAAATCCGACCCGTTCAGGTCATCATCGGCACAGTTCTTAACTTGTGGCATCGCAACCAGCGCAAACCTAGGAGCACCATCATGGCGCGTTCACAGCACACTTCCCGCCGGGGACTTCGAGGGTTCATCCTCCTCGTCGCCGTCGTCGTCATCAGCGGAGCTTTCCTGTACACCCAGGGCGACCTGCAAAGCCCGCTTCAAAGCACCACCATGCTCCTGAGCATGGCATCAGGCGAAGAAAGCTTCGCAATGGCGGGCGAG
>JAEURA010000211.1 GCA_016789005.1 Anaerolineae bacterium | reverse complement strand
TGCCATACGCCTGGTTGACCAGCTCCACCCAGCGCGAGCCGGAAAGCCGGTCGCCGGCATCCAGCCCTCGGCTGGGGCTGGCGCTCTGAAACAGCAGCAGGTCCGCGCCGTCCAGCCACAGCAGATAGGCGGGCGACATGTGCCAGAAGTCTTCGCAGATCAACATGCCGACGCGCCCGAACGGCGTATCGAACGCCTGCGCCCGCTCACCGTGATCGAAGTAGCGGCTTTCGTCGAACATGCCGTAGGTGGGCAGGTAAATCTTGTGGTGCACATGCAGCAGCTCGCCGCCGGAAAGATAGGCGCTGGCGGTGTAGAAGCGCTGGCGGGCATCCTGGTGGACGAAGCCGACCATCAGGTCGAGCCGCCGGCTGGCGTCGAGCAGGCGGGCGAAGACGGGATCGTCGGGGCGGGTGGTGATGGCGACTTCGGGGACCAGGTCCTGCACCTGATAGCCGGTCAGCGACAGCTCCGGGAAGACGAGGAGCTGCACGCCCTGCGCTGCTGCCTGTTCCACGTAAGCAAGATGCTTATCGAGGTTGGCGCTCAGGTCTGCCAGTTTGGGATATATCTGCGCGAGTCCGATGGTGAGGCGCATAGCCTGCCTTTCTGTAGAGACCTCAATAGTTGCGAATGAACAGTTCCTTGCCCACCGCCGCAGCGCCCTGCTTGTAGTTGTTCATGCCGTACTGCAATTCCCATTCGACGATGTTGGCGAAGTCGAATAGATCGCGGATGACCGGGGAATCGTCATAGGTGATCAGCCAGCGGTGTGGGCAGGCGCGCATCACCTCGGCGAAGCGCAGATGATCGAAGCCGAGATGGAGTTCTCCGCGCACGCCGTACAGGCGCGACTCGGTCGCGCTGTAGTAGGGCGGATCGAGGAAGACGAAGACGCCCTCTCCCGGCTGCATGACCAGCGGCGCATAATCATCGTGAGTGATCGCGCAGCCGGATAATGCTCCTTGCAGGTCGCGCAGCCGCGCTATCGAAGAAAGGGTGAAGCGGCTTTCGAACGCCTGCTGCGAGTAGCCGCCCGCATCCATGACGCCGGAGAAGGTAATGCGGTTCATGATGAAGAAGCGCACCGCCCGGTCAAAATCGGAGCGCATGTTCTTCTCGTCCTTGAGGAATTCATACAGCCCGCGCCCGTTCTCGGCGTAGTGGCGGTGAAACGACTCGACCGAATCGGCAAGCGTATCGAGATCGTCGCGGACGAACTGCCAGAAATGGACCAGATCGCTGTTCAGATCGTTGATGGCATAACGCAGGCGCGCTTTGAACAGGCTGCGCACGGCAAGATAGACCGATCCGCCGCCAATGAAGGGTTCACGGTATTCAAGGATGGACGCCGGAATCTGCGGCAGGATACGGTCGATGGCGCGCGACTTGCCGCCGGGATAGCGCAGCGGGCTTTTCCAGGTGAATTTCACGCTTCAGCCTCTCCGATCGCGATCTTCAGCCCTGTGTTGGCGCGCACCTCGCGATCCAGCCCCGCGACGAGCGCCCGCTCAGAGGCGCTCAGGGCGTTGGCATCGGCAAATGCGGCGATTTCGTCCAAGAGGCACGGCAGAGAGATCTGTCCCCGAAGCTGACCGGTCAGCTTCAGGCGTGCAGAAAAAGGAATCGGCTGTTCGTTCAACACCAGCCGATCCAGGTTGCTGAACAGGATGAGTTTGAACAAGCCATCCTGGACATCCGCCAGCTTGGGCAGCGTGTCGCGGGTGCTGTGCTTCGACTCCTGGATGATGGCGCGCCCTTCGCTCAAAATGAGTTCGTCCACCGTCAGGAAGTACTGCCCGCCGAGGTAATTGGAAATGGTGATTAGTCCTTTGTCACCGTCCAGCAGATTTTCCAGGCGGTGGGTGACGGCGCTTTCACGAAGGGCAGCTGCCTGTGACCGCGCCAGCGAAAGCCGCTTGAAGAGATCAATCTCCAGGTGGGCATTGGGCGCGAATGCTTCCAACACCCGAAGATGATCCTCCTCGGCGTGGACTGGGACGCCTGTGCGTCGACTGATCTGTTGATAGCGCTCGACGGCGCGAAGGTAAAGAGCGGCGAAATCACGCTCAAAGTGCGCCACGTTCCAGTGCAGCGCCGACATCCGATAGCGGCTGACCGCCTCAAGCTGCTGCCGGATGTAGTCATTGTCGAAGCGCTGTCCGGTGATCTTTCCGGGGCGTCTGCTGGCGCGAGCGTCGTCATACCATGCCAGGATGATATAGACGTTGAGCAGGCTCATCCAGGAAAACGTGATGGCGTTGATCCGGTCGTTGTCGCCTGCGATTCCCTCATCCTTGATCACCGGGATGATCGAGACACATTTTCGGTTTTGTCCGTAGGTGTTGTAGATGCGGGCGAAGGGGTAGCTGCGCGTGCGCTTAGGGGAAATCCATTTTGAGAAAGCCAATCCATCTTCGCCATCCGCCAGTGTGACCACACCGCAGCCTTTGGCGGCGTTGATGTCGAACGAGTCCCAGGCGGAACGCACCAGGGGTTGAGTCAGGCAGGGGGTATAGTGAATATCGCGGATGTAGCCTTGAAGGTCAGGAGTCATGATGTCTGGCAGACTCCAGGGGACATTGAAACACGATGAACCAGCCGTTGAGAGGGTGCTTGATGCGCAGCGTCGTAACCTGAGCGAATCGCTCGGCAAGCGCCTCCTGCGCGAGACTCGCGATTGCGCTTTCGCCGTCAGGATCATGCAGCGGCACAACGAGGTTCAGCGTATCATCTCCGATTTCGGGGTAAAGCCCTGAGTTCAGGATATTTCCTTCCGGGCGCACCTCAGTCATCACCCGGAACCGCAGCCTGACCGAAGCGTTCTCGACGCTGCGCGATTGGCTGAAATCCGATTGATCGGTGAAGAGTTCGATGATTTTCGATTTTGTCTCCTCGTCCAGCGATGTTCCAAGGCGTTCATCGATGACCTGGGCGAATGCGCCGCGAATCAACGCTTCTACCGGGATGGTCTCAAAAAAGCTGCCATGCGTGATACAGACTTTCGTATGTTCCCGGCTTCGACCACGCACCACATAATAGGCTTCTCGCACCGGCAGCGCTTCCAGCGGATCGCCCGCCGCCTCCATTTGTGCAAGGATTCTGGGTGTAAGGAATGTGTCAAGCCGTTTTCTTCCGGTCGGGATGGTCGAATTGAACGAGGAGACAGAATAGCTCCTGGCGTCCTTCAATTCAATCAACTCTCCACCCGAATAGCGGCTGCGATCAGCATTGACGCGGATCACCCGATCAGGATACTGAGCAGGGTTGATGCAGGAGAAAAAATTCTGTTCGTTAAGAACAGGAATCTCTTCCAGCGGCGCGGAAGCGAGCAGTTCGCTCCGTCTGTCAATCAGTCTGGCGAAAAAGTGGTAGATCGAGTACGTCGTCATGATGCCCGTTGGTGACGGCAGCCCCCCAGATGGCGTTCAGATTCTCGGTAAATGCGTAATCCTGCTGGTATGGGGCAAGGCTGTCGGCGGCGCGCAGCGTGTCAAGCCGGTCCTGAATCAGCGCAGCGTTCGCCGGATCAATCTCCACGCCGTAGGCAGCGCGCCCTAACTGCTGCCCGACGATCAGCGTCGTGCCGGTCCCGGCGAACGGGTCAAAGACCGCATCACCTGGGCGCGTCGAGGTCAGCAGGATGCGCAGCAGTAGGGCGATAGGAGCCTGCTGCTTATGGGCGCGCTCGCCGTTTGCACGGCGAATCGCCTCATCGCCCGCGAAGTAGCCTGAAGTCAGTTCGCGGATGTCGTCCCAGATGTCGGTGACGAACATGCCGTTCTTGCGCTCAAGGCGATAGTTCGCCGGCAGGGGCGGATTGATCCGCAGCCGGTGAAATACACGAGGACGCGCCCCTTTGGTGGCGTAGGCGATGATCTGATAGGCTTTTCCGTAGCGCACCGTCGAAGGGACAGCCGAAGTGAGCTTCTTCCAGATGATCAGATTTTGCAAAGTCCAGCCGGTCTCGCGCAGGCAGGAGAGGACCTGTTCGGCGTTCTTCTCGCGCTGCATGAAATAGATTGCTCCACCCTGGGAGGTGCGCTCATGGATGAGCCGGCATATTCGCGCCATCCATGCCCAGTAGGCGGCTTCAGGCATATCGTCGTCGTGATGTTCGTACGCCTTCGCCTGGTTGAACGGTGGATCGAGGAAGGTGAGATCAAGCCTGCGAGGCTCAGGTTGCGATGTCAGGAAGTCCGCGCAGTCTCCTGCGAAAACCTGGGCTTTCATCATCATCTCCGCGCCAATCTGTAGAACGCTAAGCTTACCCCACCCATCACCGCGTCCGCTACCTGGTCCGCCCGCAAGCCGAAGACCACCGGGACCGGGTCTGCCCGCCAGAAGCCGATGAAGAACATGCCGGCGCTCAGCAGCGCCAGAGTCAGCCAGAAACGCCCGGCAACCGCCCGGCGCGGCAGCCAGACGGCGGCGATCAGCAGGACCGCCAGCGCCGCGCCGAAAAGCTGCGTGTTGTAGCGCGGCGCGTACAGGTTGTATACGTCGCGCGTCCAGCCCACCGCCCACGCCGGATAATCCGCCAGCGTCGTGACCTCTTTGCCCCAGGCGCACGGCGCGGCGGCACAGCCGATCCAGCCGCCGAGCGCCAGCAGCGCCAGCGCCGGTGCGAACGGATCGAGGAGGGCGGTCCCTCCGGTGGAGACCGGCAGACGGACGAAGCGCGCGGCGGCGAACAGCCCGATCAGCCCGCCGACGACTGCCCCATGCCAGCCCAAGCCGCCCAACGCCACCCGCGCGATCTCTTCCGGGTGCGCGCTGAACCACGCCGACCAGTGCAGCGCCACGTGTTCGGCGCGCCCGCCGATCAGCGCGCCAGCCCCCGCCGCCAGCGCCAGATCGACCAGCACGCCGGCGCGCCAGCCGGTGAGCCGCGCCGTGACGCCCACCCCGATCAGCGCGGCGGCGACCAGCGACAGGCTGAAGACCGGAATGGACAGACCGAAGACGACCAGCGTCGCATTCATGACGGAGTACCGGGAACAAACATGTCTTTATTGTAACGGCTGCGCGCCCGGCGGGGATAGTGACACGGCGGGCTATCCCCCAATCTTGAGGGGGCTGGCGCAAATTCATCGGGCGCTTAGCGACGGATGCTATAATGCTCGCGTATATTCATTGAGATCAATATCACCCCGCAGTGCTTTTGGGGAAGGAGCAGGTCATGGGGTTTGGTTCGCTCATCAACACCTTGTCGCTGGTCGGTGGTCTGGCATTTCTCGGCGGCATCGCGCTGGCGGTGCTGTCGTCTTCGCAGGGACGCCCGCCGCGCAATGGCATTTTGCTCGCCGTCATCGGGTTGGTCATCTTCGGGTTGTTCGCTATCGTCGGTCAGGGCATCCTGGTCGTTCAGCCGCAGGAAGTCGCCGTCGTCTTCAACAGCCTGACCGGTAATGTCGAAGACGAGCCGCGCGGAGCCGGGACGAGCATCGTCATCCCCGGCGTGCAGGAATACACCCTCTACCGCATCGATCAGCAGGAATACACCATGTCCGGCACGACCAACGAGGGCGCTCGCGCCGGCGATGACGTTGTGCGCGCCCGCACCCGCGACGGTCAGGAGGTCGGTCTGGACGTGACCATCATCTTCGCTGTCGAGCCGACGGACGCCGACCAGGTCCACGTTCGCTGGAGGGACCGCTACGTCGAGGATTTCGTCCGCCCGACCGCGCGCAGCTTCGTCCGTGACGTTATCTCCGGTTATACCGCCGAGGAAATCTACGGATCGGGACGCACTGAGATGGAACAGCAGATTCAGGACCTGCTGCTGGCGCGCATGGCGGAAGAAGGGCTGAAGCTGAACGATCTGCTGGTGCGCGACATCACCTTCTCGGACCAGTTCTCGCAGTCGATTGAGAATGCCCAGATCGCCCAGCAGGAAGCCGCCCGCGCCCGTCTGGTCGTCCAGCAGCGCGAGCAGGAAGCCGCCCAGGCGCGCGCTGTCGCCGCCGGCGAGCGTGACGCTGCCATCACCCGCGCCGAAGGTGAAGCCCAGGCGATCATCCTGCGCGCTCAGGCGGAAGCCGAGGCGCTGCGCCTGGTCAGCGAACAGATCGCCGCCAACCCGGCGCTGATCCAGTACCAGTACATCCAGACTCTTGCCGACAACATCAGCCTGGCGCTCATCCCGTCCAACAGTCCGTTCCTGTTTGACTTCGAGAGCATCGCCGCCAACCCCGACTTCGTCGCGCCGGAAGTCCCGGATGTCGTGACGCCTGAGGGCGGCAGCTAAACTTCTGGTAAGCGCATCCAGCATGATACCTCACCCTTTGTTTCCTTTCCGTTCGGAGAGGCGCAGGGGGTGAGGTATTATTGTTTTTGATAAGGAGGATTACGCCGATGAACTACCGTTCAATGGGAAAGACCGGCTTGCGGGTCAGCGAGCTGTGTTTGGGCGCGATGACCTTCGGACGCGAAGCCGATGAGGTCAGCAGCTTCGCCATGATGGACGCCTTCGCCGCCGCCGGGGGCAATTTTATCGACACCGCCGACGTGTACACGCGCGGCGTCAGCGAAGAAGTGGTCGGACGCTGGCTGAAAAATCAGCAGCGCGAGTCCTTCGTCATTGCCACCAAAGTGCGTTTTCCGATGGGCGAGGGCGTCAACCAGATCGGGTTGAGCCGCAAGCACATCCTGGACGGCATCGATCAAAGCCTGCGCCGTCTTCAGCTCGATTACGTCGATCTGTACCAGGTCCACTGCTGGGACAACCTGACTCCGCTGGAAGAGACGCTCTCCACGCTCGATACGCTGGTCAAAAGCGGCAGAGTGCGCTACCTGGGCGTGAGCAACTACAAAGCCTGGCAGGTGCAGAAAGCGGTCGATCTGGCTGCTCAGCACGGCTGGGAGCCGTTCACCTGTTTGCAGCCCCTCTACAACCTGCTCGACCGTACCATCGAGTGGGAACTGGTCGAGGTCTGCCAAAACGAAGGCATGGGCATCATCCCCTGGAGTCCGCTGCGCGGCGGCTGGCTCAGCGGGCGCTACCGCCGGGGCATGTCCCTGCCGGATGACGACTCGCGGGTCAGCAATGCCACCCGCCACAACTGGTCGGAGCGCTGGGATGTCTACGCCAGCGAGCGCACCTGGACGGTCATCGACACGCTGATATCGGTGGGCGAGGCGCTCGGCAAGACCCCGGCGCAGGTGGCGCTCAACTGGGTTAAAGATCGCCCAGGCGTGACGGCGCCGATCATCGGGGCGCGCCGTATGGAGCAGCTTCAGGACAATCTGGGGGCGGTCAGTTGGACGATTCCCGCCGAACTGCGCGCCCGACTTGACGAGGTCGCCGCCGTCACGCCGCCCTATCCGTACGACTTCATCAGCCGCGCGCTGCGGGGATAACCTCTGACCCATGACCACGCCGCCCAGCCCACCGCCTCGTCCGCGCAGCAGCAGCCCGATCCTGCTGCTGCTGATCATCCTGGTGGCGCTGGCGGCGGCGGTCTTCAGCCGGCGCGGCGAAGCGCCTGCCGCTGCTGATCCGGCGTCAACGGCAGAAGCGTCGCCCGCCGCGCCCGGCTTGAGCGGGACCGTCGTCTTCATGTCCAACCGCCAGGGCGACTGGGACATCTTCACGCTCGATCTCGCCGCCGGCGCGCTGCTCAACCTGACCGGCAGCCGCTTCGACGACGGCTTCGCTTCGTACTCTCTCGATGGCGAGCAGATATCGTTCCTCTCCAACGAGGGGCGGGCGCAGGGCGATCATCTCGGCGGCTACCTGATGAACCCCGACGGCAGCGCCCGCGCCCGCGCCGCCGCCGACCTGGCGACGTTCATGAGCATTGTGATGAACGGGCGCGGCGACTGGGACGCGCGCGGCTTGGGCGGCGATGAAGCCGGGGAGAACCCGCTGGTGCTGGTGTCGCTGCGCGATCTGAACATGGAAGTCTACGTGCGGCGCGGCGGCGAAGACCTCAACGTAAGCCGCAGCGCCGCCATCGACTGGTATGCGTCGTGGTCGCCGGATGGGCGTCAGGTGGTCTTCGCCAGCGACCGCGAGGGCGGACAGCACGACATCTACAGCGTCGATGCGGTGGGCGGGGGCGATCCCCGCCGCCTGACCGACGCGCCCCAGGATGACTGGTCGCCGGTGTTCACCCGCGATGGGCGCACTATCCTGTTCGCCAGCGAACGAAGTGGTCTGATGCAGTCCGGGGCGCTGGGGCTGTACGCCATCGACTGGACGACAGCGGCGGCGGATGGCAGCATCCCCCAGGCTGTGCCCGTCGAGTCCATCGCCGACCCGGCGGAGGCGGCGCTGGATTCCGGCGCGGTGACGCAGGGCGGCGTGACCGTCTACATGTCGCGCCGTGACGGCAATTGGGAACTCTATGCAGAAAGCGCCGACGGCGGCGCGCCGATCAACCTGACGAACGATCCCGGAGACGATCTGTTCCCGCTCTGGCTGCCCGCCGGCTGAAGCGAGGTCTCAACTCCTTTTGACGGGCGAGCCGCCGGCTCGCCCCTACACTCATCCCGAGTTGTGGGTAATGTATAGCCTGCACGGAGAGGAGACCCAGGGGTGAGGCACGTTTACTCCACCACCACGCTGACCGATTCGCCGCCGCCGTAGACCGTCGCGTCGCCATAGCGCACGTCCGTCACCCGCGTTGGATCGCCCACCGCCAGCTGGATCGTCGTCCCCGGCGTCGGGGCGACCGCCCGGAAGCGCACCGCCGCCAGGGTGAACGTCCCGCGCGGCAGATCGCTCAGCGCGCCGGCGCCGTAATCGACGTGCCCGCTGGCGTTGTCGTAGGCGCTTTGCAGCACTTCGGGCAGCGCCCAGCCCGGCGTGACTGACACCACTTGCAGCAGCGCC
>JAEURA010000200.1 GCA_016789005.1 Anaerolineae bacterium | reverse complement strand
GGTCGCCGCGCCAGAGACGGTCTCAGCGGGCGCTTCCGCCGCGCCGGCAGCCTCCTGAGCGAAAGCGGGCACGGTCAGCGCCAGCGCCAGCAGCAGGACGAGCGTTGCGATGAAATAGGGCCTCTTGGTCACAGCAGCCTTCTCCTGGTAGTCGTGTCGAACGGAGCGCGATTGTACAGCACTAATCGGGAAATATCTCGGATGCGGACAGGCGAAACCCCGGCAGCAGACTGCCACCGTCGAGCATGCCGTCGGCGGTGACGATCTGCACCGGCTGATCTGGCGCGTAGACTTCGACCAGCCGGCGGGTGGGATAGACGAGCCAGACCAACACCCCGGCTTCCGCATAGATCGCCAGCTTACGCCGGATCGCTGGATGCCGGTCGGTGGGCGCGACCACTTCGACCGCCAGATCGGGGGCGACCGGGTTGTAGCCGGTCTGCACGAGCTGATCCTGGCGGCTGGCGGCGACGAAGGCGACATCGGGCGAAATCCTGCGCCCGGCGACGATATAGCCCGCGCCTTCGCCGGTGATACGTCCAAGACGGCGCGGCTTGACGAAGGACAGCAGTGCGGCGGCGATCAGGATGGCGATTTCCGAGGAAAACGGGTTGGAAGGCGCTTCGATGATCTCCCCGTCGATGAATTCAAATCGCCGGTCGGCATTTTCCGGCAGAGCGATGAACTGATCGAAGTCTTCGACTGTGTACAGGTTGATTTGATCGACCATAGGACTGCCTCCACCCTGCCGCTATTGTACCTCAACTTGTTCCGGCTTCGGTGAAATCCTGGCTCAAAAAGAACAGGGGCGCGGTCGGTTGACCGACCACGCCCCTGCAGCTGTGACTGAAACGATATGCGCTGAGACAGCGCGCTGCCGCCTTAACTCGCCGGCTGATCCTGCGACTTCAGATAGGCGATGATGTCCGCCAGATTCTGGTAGGTCAGGCGGTCGCCGAAGTTCGCCGGCATCAGCCCGGAAACGTACCCGGTCGCCGTGTAGTTGTTCGGGTGAATGATGCTCTCGGCAAGGTACTGCTCGCCGGTGTAGCCCGCCAGCGCCGGGTCCGCCAGACGCACCTCGTTGACGCGCGTCCAGGTTCCCTCCAGCAGCGGAGCAACGGCGGCGTTCAGATGGCAGCCGGCACAGGCGAGCGCGCCGTTGTAGAGCGTCTGACCGCTCTGCGGGTCGCCCGTCAGCCCTTCCAAGCCGGCGAGGACATCCTGGGGCGAGGTCGCCGCTCCGATGACCGGCTCACCGCCGCCCACCATCACCAGATCGGGGTCCGCCGGAATCTTCGGGAACTGGTTGACCGCCAGCAGGTCTTCCAGAGTCCACTCGCTGCCTTTGTCCCAGTTGAGGATGTAGTAGGCGATGTCCTGAATCTGGTCGGCGCGCAGGGGACCGCCCGCAGTCTGCGACCAGGCGACCATCGCGCCGGGCCAGTAGGAGCTGCTGGTCGGGCGTCCATGCACCAGGGTGGTATAGACGAAGCTGTTCAGGCTGCCCTGCCAGCCCAGATTGACCAGGCGGCTGAAGCCATCGGGGTTATAGCCCTTGTCGATGGCGGCTTGCATCTGGGCAATCGTCCCGGCGATTTCTGTCTCCATCGCCGCCTTGCGGGCGTCGATTTCGGCGAGCCGGGCGTCGATGGCGGTGATGCGTTCCGGGGTTGTCGTCGGCAGGCGCTTCTCCGCTTCCAGACCGGTGACCTCCAGGTTCAGCGTGTTCAATTCCCGGTGATATTCCGGCAGGTAGTCATAGCCGAACAGCAGCGGCGAATTCAGCGCCGGCGCGACCCCCTGCAAACCGCGTCCATCAGGACCGTGACAGGAGGTGCAGTTGGCGGTGAACAGCTCGGCGCCGCGTTCGATGGCACGCGCTTCATACTGAAACTCGAAGGACTTCATGCGTCCGCCTTCGTTGATCGCAATCCAGCCCACCAGGACCATGATGGCGAGGAAGGAGACGGTGCCGACGATGATACGATGTTCGATACGCTCAACGAGCAAACGTTTTAAGTTCACGCTGACTATGCTCCCGGCGCTTCAAAGTACTGCGCATTGCGATGCAGGAAGATGTGATCGCTGTTGACGCGGCGCGTAGGACTGCCGTTCTCATCCAGCACCAGGATTGGTTCGCCGTTTTCGTCCAGCACCGGGAAACCACGCTCCATGACCACTTCGTCCCAGGAGATGATGACATCGACACGCTTGAGGTCTTCTTGCCAGTCGGTGATGATCACCGCGCCCCAACCGTTGTACAGCTCTTTGTCTTCAGACTCGACCATGTGGGCGAATTCTTCCATCACATGATAGAGTTCGGTCCCTTCCGAAAGGACGGTGAAGTTCAGCGACGACACTGGGAGATGCTGCCCGCTGGACAGGTAGCTGAGGAAGGTCACGCCGCCTTCCAGCGGCAGGCTGCCGTTGCCGATCTCCTGGTTGAAGGCGGCGACTGCGGCGGCTTCGCTGCCCTCTTCCGCCAGGAACTGACGGGTGATGTACATGCCAGGGGTTAGTTCGTCGAACGGAATCGGGCGGATGATGCCCAGATGGTTGTGCGCCGGCTCTTTGGTGATCTCGTGCAGGATTTCGATGTCGGCGCTGTTGACGACGCCGAATTCCGAAAGTCCCATGTAGCTGAGCACGGTGAAGCCCGACGCCATGGCGAAGGCGATGGTCAGCGAGACGCGGCGGTGCGCCCAGCGGCGGCTCTTGGCGACATCGAGATACGGGTAGAGCATCAGGAAGACGATGACGACGGTGGGGAAGACGATGCCCCAGATGACCTTATCGCCCAGCTTCAGCGCGCCCTGAATCCACAGGAAGTACCAGGGGGCGGTCGTGCCGAGCGGCGTGACCTGCGGGTCGGCATGGTTTTCCAGCGGTGCGTGGAAGAACCAGGTCACCAGCACGATCAGGATCAGCGTCGTGACGCCCAGCCACATGACCTCACTGGTCAGGATGTCGGGGATGAAGTAGACGCGCTTATCCAGCGGCACACGCTTGGCGGTGTCTTCGCCGATGTTCTCTTCGTTCGGCGGCAGGCTGTGCCCGTGCACCACCACCTTGTAGTAGTGGACGCCGAGGAAGACGAAGAGGAGCGCCGGGACGGCAAGGACGTGCAGCAGGTAGAAGCGCAGCAGACCGTTCGCGCCGAGTTCGGGACCACCTCGGAAGATCAGGTTGAGGTTGGTGCCGACGATTTCCGGCGGCGCGGCTTCGACCATCGAGGCGCCGATGGTGACCGCCCACAGCGACAGCTGATCCCAGGGCAGCAGATAGCCGCTGAAGCTGAGGAAGAACGTAGCGATGGCGAGGACGACGCCGGTGAACCAGGTGAACTCACGCGGCTTCTTGTAACTCGCCGTCAGGAACGTTCTGAGCATATGTAAGGTGACTATCAACACCATCGCTTCTGCGCCGAGTCGGTGCAGGTCGCGGACGAACTGCCCCATCGGGACGTTCGACATGATGCTGAGCATGTTGGCGTAGGCGATTTCCGGCGACGGCGTGTACCACACCATCAGGAAGATGCCGGTGATGGTCTCAAAGAAGACGAAATACGTAGACAGCCAACCCAGTCGGAATTCGGGATAAAGACCGGTGACCGACTTATGGAAGTAGCTGGGACGCATGTGCAGCCAGAAGCCGTCGGCGTGGGGCTGCAACCGGGGATTGGGCTTGCGGCTGGGAGCATCACCGCGCAGCGCTTCCCGCAGGTCCTGGACGTTCATGCCCGCGGTAGCGCGCTCGACCACTTCGTTGATGCCCTCAAACAGCGCGCGTTTCAGCCCCTTTTCCTTTACATCGTCGAGGAAGGAGGGAAACGGAAGAACCGACATGCAGTGCTACTCCTAAACCTGCTCTTGCCTGCGAGCACACGCGATATAAAGCCAAACGGGCGCGCCTGCGCGTGCCCGAAATGACAGCCTAGACCTTGCCGTCCCGCTTGAGTTTGTCGCCGGTGTCGATCTGGATCGAGATGATCGCGCCATGACCGCCGAGCGGGAGCGGATCGCCGCTGTCGTTGGTCGTCAGCACCGTGCCATCCTCGAAGGTGATGGTGGTGCGGAAGCGATCCAGGCTGCGCGGCGCCGGTCCTTCAAGATACTTGCCGTTCAGTTCGAATTTGGAGCCGTGACAGGGACACTCGAAGCGGTTATTGGTTGCCGACCATTTGGGCAGGCAGCCCAGGTGGGTGCAGACGCCGTAGAGCGCCACCAGCCCTTCATCCGGATAGGCGACATGAAAGCGCCCTTCCGGGACGGAACGCGGCGCTCCGCCTTGATCCGGCACTTTGTCCGGCGTGAAGGCGAACACACCGCCGAAAGTGCCTTCCTTGAAGATAGGCAGCGCAAACCAGACCAAGCCGGCGGTCGCCTGTCCCAAGAGCAGCGCTATCGACGCGCCCCAGATGTAATAGAGAAACTCGCGACGACTTGGCGCCGCGACCTGCACCCGATCCGCCGCCGACTGCTGCTTCGGGATGACGGCGGCGCGAGTCTCGCCTGCGGTGGTGCTTGCCATGGGGTCTACGTGTCCTTTAATGAGCTATCGCCTGACGCCAGATGCAGTGAGTATAACACAGCACGCGCCATGATAGCGATACAACTACTCTAAGTTGAGGGAAAAATCCGCTCTTTGTTAAGATTATCACAAGTGGACAGTTGAGTCAAAAAGGTCTATCATCCTCTGGCGTTCAGGGCGATGTGGCGTTATCTGAGGGGCGAGGGCGTGCCATGACGTATCTGAAAGTCACCGGCGAACAGACCACCTGGATCAATCTGATCGACCCGACGCCCATCGACATCGAAGGTTTGCGCCGCAACCTGCCCTTCATCCATCCGCTGAACCTGGAAGACATCCTCAGCGTCACCGAACGCCCGAAGATCGACATTCAGCCCGATTACCTCTACATCACCCTGCACTTTCCGCTCTGGGACGCCAACAACCGCGTCAGCCGCCCGTACGAACTCGATTTTGTGGTCGCCCGCAACGTCCTGGTCACCGCCCATGATGGTCGCATGCCGCTGATGGTCAACCTGTTCAACGGCTGCCGCGACGAACAGGACGTGCGCGGGATGATGCTCAACGGCACGTCTTCGCACGCCTTCTACTATATCGTCGATAAGCTGGTGGACGGCATCTTCCCGATGCTGCGCAAGGTGGACAGCAACCTGCGCGCTATCGAGAACAACATCTTCACCAGCGACGGTCAGCTGATCATCCGCGACATCGCCATCCTGCGCCGCGACATCATCTCGCTGCGACGCATCATCCGCCAGCAGCTCCCCGTCGCCGATGAGCTGTCGCGCATGGACAGCCCGCTGCTGCGCGAAGGATTGGAACGCTACTTCGACGACATCGTCGATCATCTCAACCGCGCCCGCGACATCATCGACGAGGATTTCGAGGTCATCAGCAGCCTCGCCGAAACCGCCGATACGCTGCTCAGCCATCGCATCAACGGCGTCATGCGCATCCTCACCGTGTTCTCGGTGATCATGCTGCCGCTGACCTTCATCTCCAGCGTCTATGGCATGAACATCATCCTGCCGCTGGCGGAACATCCTAATTCATTCTGGTTCCTGGCGGGGTTCATGCTGCTCCTCGCCATGTCTATGCTCTGGTATTTTCGCCGTCGCAAATGGTTGTAGCACTGCGCATGAAGACACCCCCCAAGAGCAGTCTCCCCGCCCCGCTGTACGTGGACAGCGATGTCAAGCTCCTGGCGGCGGTCGCGCTGATGCAGCGCGAACCGGCGCTGGCGCTGGACACGGAATCGAACAGCCTGCACGCCTATCAGGAGCGCGTCTGCCTGATTCAGGTCTCGACGGGCAAAGAGGATTACATCATCGACCCGCTGGCGATCCGGGATCTGCGCCCCATCGGCGCGCTGCTGGATGACCCCCACATCGAAAAGGTCTTTCACGCCGCCGAATATGACCTGATGTGTCTGCGCCGTGACTATGGCTTTCAGGTCAGCAACCTGTTCGACACCATGATCGCCGCGCGGGTCTGCGGCTTCAAGGAGACCGGCTTGGGCAGCCTTGTCCGGCAGTTCTTCGACGTGACGATGGACAAGTCGCACCAGCGCGACGACTGGGGCAGGCGTCCTCTGGCGCGCAGCAGCCTGATCTACGCGCAGATGGATACGCACTTTCTGCTGCCCCTGCGCGATCATCTGGCTGCCGCCTTGCAGCAGAGCGCGCGGGAAGAAGAAGCGCTCGAATGGTTCCGCGAAGCTTCGCAGCTTCCGCCGGCGCGCTCGCGCCAGTATGACGGCAATCACAGTTTCTGGCGGTTGGCGCTGCCCAACCAGCTCACGCCGGAGCAGTCCGCCGTCCTCAAAGCAGTCTACAACGTGCGTGAAAACCTCGCCCGGAAGCGCGATGTGCCGCCGTTCAAGGTCATCAGCGATCAGGCGCTCGTCGCCATCGCCCGGGCGATGCCCACCCACATGAGCGAGCTGCGCCGGCTGCACGGCGTTCCGCAGAGCTACATCGACCGCTTCGGCGACGCGCTCCTGGCGGCGGTGCGCGAAGGACTGGCGAGTGCGTCACCCACCCCGCCCCTGCCCGATCCTCCTGCCGACCCGCTGGTGGTGGAGCGCTACACCGCGCTGCGCGAATGGCGCAAGGCGAAAGCTGCCCAGCGCGCAGTCGAGGCGGACGTGATCGTCTCCAAGGATGCCCTGTGGTCGCTGGCGGAGATCATGCCGGAGTCGCTGGAAAACCTCGGCGAGGTGCGCGGCTTCGGTCCCTGGCGGCGCGCTGCCTATGGCGAAGAAATCCTGGGCGTGCTGCGGCGCTGGGCGAAACCGCGCTGACCGCCTGGTGGAGATGCCGATGATGAAAGTTCATCTCGATACCGACATCGGCGGCGACATGGACGACCTGTGCGCCTGGTGACCCAGATCGACGCCGAGCGGTTCAACGAATTCTGGATCGACACCCTGTCCGGTTTTTAGGTATCTTTAATCGAGGCATCACGACTCCCCGCGTTGAGGATCGGGATGTCGCGCCTGCGCAGTCATCGCATCCGCTCATGAGGCATGATAAGGGAGAAGCACATCTGATGGCACACGACGCACACGCCCCAACTCTGGAGCGCAAAGCGCCGCACCTGAACACCTCTGAACACAAGAAAGTCGGCTGGCTAGAGCTTTTTTACGATCTGGTCTACGTCGCCACCATCGTCCAGCTGGGTAACAAACTGAGCGAGGATGTCTCGCTCGAAGGCTTCGTCTCCTTCGTGCTCCTGTTCATCCCGATCTGGTGGGTGTGGATGGGCACAACGTTCTACTACACCCGCTTCAACGCCGACGATCTCGTCCATCGCGCGCTGGTTTTCCTGCAAATCGTCACCATCTCGGCGCTGGCGATCTCCGTCTACGATGGCTTGGGCGAAACCTCCGTCGGGTTTGCCATCGCCTATGCGGTAGCGCGCCTGCTGCTGGTGGCGATGTACCTGCGCGCTTCCTACTTTGTGCCGCAGGCGCGCGTGCTGGCGAACCGCTATGCCATCGGCTTCGCCATCGCTGCCGCGCTCTGGCTGATCTCGGTGTTCGTCCCACCGCCGCTGCGCTTCGTCCTGTGGATCGTCGGGCTGCTGATCGATTTCGGCACGCCGCTCTCGCCCGCCTCCGTCCGGCTTCAGCGCGAACTGCCGCCCAGCGCCCACCATCTGCCGGAACGCATGGGGCTGTTCACCATCATCGTCTTCGGCGAATCCTTCATCAAGGTGATCGGCGGTTATGCCGGGCACGAGATCGAAGCCAGCACGGCACTGATCGGCTTCCTGGGGTTGGTGGTCGTCGGCGGCTTGTGGTGGATCTACAACGAGACCATCGCCGAACGCGGCGTCGTCTGGCGGCGCGCCGGCGTACAGACCTACATCTACGGGCATCTGCCGCTGCAGCTCAGCCTGGTGATGCTGGCGGTCGGTATCTACAAGCTGGTGACGCAGCACAGCGAAGTGCTGCCCGACAAGTACCGTCTGCTGGTGGCGGGCGCGGTGGCGCTTTGCCTGGTGGCGCAGGGCGTGGTCGAATTCTGGACGGATCGCGGCAACCGGCGGCTCGACCTGATCCTGCGTCTGGCTGCCGGCGGCATCGCTCTGGCGATCGGCGTCTTCGCCAGCGGTATGCACGAAGTGCTGCTGATCGGCGTGCTTGCGGCGCTGGTGCTGGTGCTGGCGGTGGTCGATCTTGCCGACGAGAATCGCCCGGCGGACACCGGCGAGACCCCGGAACTGGAACTCGGCGAGGAGTAACCCTATCCCTCGCCGCCCGTCCGCGCGGTCGAGTGATCGGCTGGCGCATCGTTCATCGACTGCGCGGACGCCCGTTAACGCTCTGTGAAGACTTGACGCTTCGTTTTGCCCCCGCCCGCCGCCGGACTACAATAACCGCAGCCCGTGTGCACTAGACCAAGGGGGAGTTATGGCAGCCCGCGCCGCCCGTCCGCCGAAAACAACCAGCCGCCGCGCCCGCCTCCTGCGGGAGAACCTTACAGCCTATGCGCTGATCTCCCCGGCGATGATCCTGCTCTTCATCTTCGGCATCTTCCCAGTCGGCTTCGCCTTTTTCGTCAGCCTGCACCGCTGGCGGCGCTTCCCCGGCGACTACATGGGCTTGGGCAATTATGTCAGGGCGCTCGGCGACCTGACCTACGTCCTCTTCTTCTGGCTCGCTGTCGGCGCGCTGATTTACGCCGCTGTGCTGTTCTGGCGGCTGCTGCGCGAGGACAACCCGGCAGAGCGGCGACGCGCCTTCAGCGCCATCCTGCCCGGCGCAGCCGCCGGCGGCGCTGTGCTGACCTTCGTGGGCTGGTCGGCGATCCTGCTGCCGCTCATCCTCAACATCCCGCAGCGCATTCGCGGTCAGGAGCGCGTGCCGGGGCTGTTCGTCAATGAACTCTTCGCCAGTTTCCAGATGCCCCAGGCGGCAGACGCCGGGAACCTCTTCCTGGCGCTGCTAATCGCCGCGCTGATCCTTATCCCCTTCTGGCGTCGGCTGCTCGGCGGCGAAAAATGGGATGTGCATCTGCTCTATGCGGCAGGGGCGGCGGTCGCGGCGGTGGTCGGCGTCCTGCTGATGCAGCTCACCCTGGAGACCATCAGCGCGGCGGTCGAGGCGGCGCGCATTGCGGGAGAGGCGCTGCCGGTCTGGTCGCAGATCATCCTGATCAGCGCCGGGGTGGGGCTGCTGGCGGCGGCATATGGGCTGTGGACGCGGGCGGGACGGCAGGACAGCAGCGACCGGCGGACGCTGATCACCGCGCTGGCGGCGGTCGTGCTGCTGATCGCCGGTTATCTGCTGGCGGCGCAGCTGCCGACGGCGCTGGCGGCAGCCGACCGCAATGTGATCAGCGGCTTTGGCATCACCGTCATGTTCGTGCTGGGCACGGTTCCCTTTCAGCTGGCGCTCGGGCTGGCGTTCGGCTACCTGCTGTATCAGAATATCAAGGCGAAGTCGCTCTTCCGCGTCGCCTATTTCATCCCCTACGTCATGCCTTTCGTGGCGACCAGCATCGTCTTCACGCTGATCTTCGGACACCGCCCGCTGTCGATCATGAACCAGGTCTTCACCAGCCTGGGGCTGCCGCTGCAAAAGTGGCTGCTGGAGCCGAAAGGGGTGGTCGAACTGCTCATCCCCGGCGTCCCCGACGTGCTGTCCGGTCCCAGCCTGGCGCTGATCGTCATCATGATCTACACCACCTGGACGTACATCGGCTATGATGCCGCCGTCTTCCTGGCGGGCTTGGGCAACATCCCGGCGGATGTCTACGAGGCGGCGCGCATTGACGGGGCGAATTCCTGGCAGATGTTCCGCCGTATCACCCTGCCCCTGCTTTCGCCGACGACCTTCTTTCTGACGCTGATCGCCGTGATCGGCACGTTTCAGGCGTTCACCCAGCTCTGGATCATGCGCACGCCCGCCGCGCAAAGCTCGGTCGATACCATCGGCGTGACCATCTTCGAGACGATCAACAGCACCGACCCCAACATGGGCTATGGCTCGGCGATGGCGTTCGTGCTGTTCGGCGTGATCCTGATCCTCACCTTCGTCCAGAACCGTATCGCCTCCCGGAGCGTCTTCTATGGCTGATCAGCGCATCTCGCCGGCGCGGGCGACCGCTCGCAAGCCAATTCCCTGGGGGACCCTCGTCATCTACGCCGTCCTGATCCTGGGCTTGCTCCAGGCGCTCTTTCCGCTCTTCTGGATGCTGAGCGCGTCGCTGATGTCGCTGACCGAAGTCACGTCGGGCTACCTGCTGCCCGGCGAGATGCGCTTCAACAACTATGCCGAGGCGTGGCAGAAGGCGCAGTTCGCCCAGTTCATGTGGAACAGCGTGCGCATCACGGTGATCACCCTGGTGGGGCAGATGCTCGTCTGCATCCCGGCGGCGTACGCCTTCGCGCGTATGCACTTCTTCGGGCGCAATACGCTGTTCGCCGTCATGCTGGCGACGCTGATGATCCCCGACGTGGCGACGCTGATCCCCAACTACCTGACGGTGATCTGGTTCGGACGGCTGAGCGAGAGCCTGCTCGGCTTTGGCTGGATCAACAACTGGCCCTCGCTGACCATCCCGTTCATGGCGTCGGCGTTCACCATCTTCCTGCTGCGCCAGTTCTTCATGCAGATTCCCGAAGACCTGTGGGACGCCGCGCGCATCGACGGAGCGGGGCATCTGCGCTTTCTATGGGCGGTGGTGCTGCCTCTGTCGCGCGCGCCGATCATGACCAGCGTCACCTTTGGTTTCATCGGCTCGTGGAACGCCCTGCTGTGGCCCCTGCTGGTGACGCAGACCGACGCATGGCGTCCGATCGGCGTGGGGCTGACCAAGTTCGTCAACAGTGATGCGCCGACCGAGCTGCATTTGCAGATGGCGGCGGCGGTGATGATGATCCTGCCGATCCTGGTCCTCTACTTCTTTACGCAGAAGAGCTTCACCCAGGGCATCGCCTCCACCGGGCTGAAGGGCTGAAGCGGAGTCCGCATTTCATTGCACTGTACCCCCTCGTTCAGAAAATCGGAGCGAGGGGGACTGGAGTCCCATGCTGTTACAAGCCGATCCTGTGCGAACCCTCTTTCATGCGCTGCCGGCAATTTGGCGGATGCACCCCTGATTGTTAAAATAATCACAAACTAGACCTCGCTCTTTGCCGCTTTACGTGCGCCGTGTCCAACACGGGTGCATCGCAGCGGCGTTTTGACAGATAGGCACAAGAAAGGACGATGATGCACCACGAACCAGCAGCCCCGGTCGGCAAAGATGCCGCGTCGGCATACAAGACGAAGGTGGGACTTATCCTGTTTCTGATTTATGGAGTGGTCTATCTAGGCTTTGTGGTCGTGAACACCTTCAGCCCAGCGTCGATGGGACAGGTTGTCCTCGCCGGATTGAATCTCGCCGTCGTCTACGGTTTCGGATTGATCCTCCTCGCCATTGTGATGGGGTTGATCTACAACGTCATGTGCAGTCGCGCCGAAGATCGCCTGAACGGTCTTGAGGGAGACTAGATCATGACTTATGAAGCGTCGCCCATCGCCATCGGCATTTTTGTCGGGTTCGTGGTCCTTGTCCTCTGGGTATCGTTCTACTTTGCGAGACGCACCAAAGACGCCAAGAGCTATTATGCCGCCGGCGGACAGATTCACTGGTTCGTCAACGGTATCGCCTTTGCCGGAGACTATTTGTCGGCGGCATCCTTCCTGGGCATCGCCGGGATGATCGCCTTTTACGGCTATGATGGTTTTCTCTATTCAATAGGATTTCTTGCCGGGTGGGTTGTGGCGCTGTTCGTCGTCGCCGAACCGCTGAAACGCCTGGGAAAATACACGCTCTCCGACGCGCTGGATTCAACGTTCAATTCCAAGGGCATCCAGCTCATGGCGGGCATCAGCGCGCTGGTGGTGTCGGTCTGCTATCTGATCCCTCAGATGGTCGGCGCGGGTGCGCTGGTCACGCCGCTGCTGGGACTGCCGCACCATGTAGGGGTGCTGCTCGTCGGAATCATCGTCATCCTCATCGTGGCGACGGCGGGGATGACCTCCACGACCTACGTCCAGTTTCTAAAGGGTGGGCTGCTGGTGATCCTTTCGACCGTGCTGGTGATCGCCGTCCTGAATAAGGGCGTCTCGGTCAATGAGGCGAACCCAGACGGACACGCGCTGGTCACGCTCAACGCCAGCGCGGCGGCAGATGGCTCGGTGGCGGCGGTGGACGATCCCGGTTATGCCGTCGTCCGTCAGCGCCAGCAGGGGAATGTGCAGCTCGTTCTGCTGGAAAAGGAGGGCGTAAGCACCTGGTGGAGCGTTGCGAACAGTGAGGGCGCGGACCTGCAGCTGCGCGAGGCGCTGTCCAGGACGACCACCGCCGGCGGCGCGCTGCTCTATAACGGCGCGCCCAAGGAGGATCGCCGCTTCTTCCAGGTCGGCAGTTTCGCTCGCATCGTCGTGGATGGTGAAGAGGTCGACAGCCTGGAAGGCGTTGGGGCATTTCAGTTTCTGGCGATCATTCAGGCAAGCGACGTGATCCGCTTTGCGCCGGTCACCTTTGCCGATGAGGGCGACCGGGTGACTGTGTGGTACCAGACCGTGACCCCGGGCGAGCGGCTGATGCGTCCCGGCGTGCGCTTCAAGATCGATGAAGGTTCGACGCTTCTGTCCAAGCTGGATTTCATCTCCTTGATGCTCGCGCTGTTCCTCGGCACGGCTGCGCTGCCGCACATCCTGATCCGCTACTACACGGTGCGTCGTCCTCGCGATGCCCGCAAATCGACGGTCGTTGCCATCGCCACGATCGGGTTTTTCTACATCCTGACGCTGTTTCTGGGCATGGGGGCGATGGTGAACGGCGGGCTGGATGTCGAAAGCAGCAACATGTCGGCGCCGCTCCTGGCGCAGAGCTTCGGCACGATCCTGTTCGCCTGCATTTCGGCGCTGGCTTTTGCGACGGTGCTTGGGACAGTCAGCGGGCTGATCGTGGCGTCGTGCGGCGCGGTCGTCCATGATCTGACTCATCACTTCATGGGCATTCAGCTCACGGAAAGGACCCAAGTACGCGCCGGGAAGATGGTGGCGGTGCTGGTCGGCGGCGTTGCCATTCTGCTGGGGATCCTCTTCAAAGAGACCAACGTGTCATTTCTGGTGGGGTTGGCATTTGCCGTTGCCGCTTCTGCGAATCTGCCCTCCATCGTGATGCTGTTGTTCTGGAAGAAGACGACCGCCAGGGGAATTACCGCCTCCATCCTGACCGGGATCATCGCATCCCTCGGGCTGATCCTCTTCTCGCCGATGATGTGGGA
>JAEURA010000174.1 GCA_016789005.1 Anaerolineae bacterium | reverse complement strand
GAACTCGACTTCCCCGGTTATGCTGTTGGCGGTCTTGCCGTCGGCGAAACCAAGCAGGAGATGTACGCTACGCTCGACTTCTGTGTCCCCATGCTGCCGGAACACAAACCCCGCTACCTGATGGGCGTCGGCGCGCCCGATGATCTGGCGCAGGGAGTCCTGCGCGGCATCGACTTCTTCGACTGTGTGCTGCCGACACGAATCGCCCGGCACGGGGCGGTCTTCACGCCCAACGGAACCCTCAACATGGGAAACCTCGCTTTCGCCCGCGACGATCAGCCGATCGACCCGACGTGCGACTGCGCCACCTGCCGAAACTTCACGCGAAGCTATCTTCGACACCTGGTCAAAGCGCGCGAGCTGCTCGCTCATATGCTCCTGAGCATTCACAACCTGCGCTTTCTGATCCGCCACATGGAAGCGATGCGCGCCGCCATCCTCGAAGGGGATGGAAGGCTTGAGGCGTATGTCGACATGTTTCTGCGACGCTACCTGCGAGGGGAAACTGGTTGAGGGAGAGCCAAACGATTCGACACGACAAAGCTGTGCAGCAGTGTCGCGAACGCAGCGTTCTTTAGCGTTCGCTGTGCCCATGTTTCGACCGAAGCGCACGCTCGCCGTGATCGCCTTCACGCTGGCGAGCTGCAGCAGCCAGCTGGTTCCGGTGACCACGCCGCCCGCGCCGCTGCCTCCGCTGCGGCTGTATGTTGCTGCGCCTGCGGCGGGTCTGGTCAGCACCCTGACCACCGCCTACAGCCTGCGCAATACCGATGTCACCTTCGAAGTGATCGCCGTCGCCGAGCGCGCCGCCAGGGAAGCCCTGGGCGACCCAAACGCCTACGCGATCACCCATCACCTCGATGAAAACTTCGACGGATGGGCTGCACCGATCGGGCAGGATGGCATCGCCCTGATCGCCCATCCAAGCGGCGGCGTGCAGGGGCTGTCGCTCAAGCAGCTGAGGGCAATCTATTCTGGCGAACTGACGCAGTGGAGCCAGATCGGCGGCGAGTCTCTGCCCATCGTCGTGTTCACCCGCGAAGACGGCGCAGGCGTCCAGGACCTGTTGATCCGGCAGGTGATGGGCAGCGCGCGGATGGATTCAAATATCCGCATCGCCCCTTCTGATGCCGCCATGCGCTTCGCGGTCGAGCGCACGCCGGGGGCGCTCGGCTATGTGCCGATCAGCCAGCTTGACGGGACAGCGCTGGCGCTCACCCTGGACGGGGCGACCCCCTCGCTGGATGCGCTCGCCCCGCAGGCGTATCCGCTGCGGATGATCCTCTACGTGGCAGGCGCCCGCGAGCCAAACGCCGACGATCCTCTGGGACGGCATTACCGGGCGTTCATCGGCTGGGTGCAAAGCCCAGAAGGTCAGGCGCTCGTGGCGCGCCATGTCGCCCCGCTCTCGCTGGATTGATCTCTTACCCCTGGGAAGCGGCAATCGACATGAAGGTGGCGAACGAGGCGAGCAGGATCAGAAGGATCATGCCCCACAGCGCGCTGAAGGCGATGTCGCGCGTCAGGCGAAGTCGCGCGCGGCGCTCGGTCATCTGCATTTCGGGGATGCGAATCCGGTAGAGGGCGCTGGCAGCTGCGCTATTCTTCGGGTTGACGCGCAGCACGTTGTCCAGGCAGATCGAACTCTGGTCGAGCGAATCGACGGCGACGCTCATCCACAGCCAGGCATGTTCGGAATCCACATCCTCGCGGATCAGATCGCGCAGGATGGCGCGGGCGTGTTCCGACCGGTTTTCCTTGACATGCTCGATGGCATCCAGCAGCCGGTCCACCCGCTCGCTGCGGCTGGCGTCGTCGGTCGGTTCGCTCATGGCGTCAGCGAGCGCCCGCGGTGGCGGCTTCGAGGATGACGCCGGCGAACAGATCATGCTCATCGACGACGCCGCCGTTCGGCGCAGGATGGACACGGGTGAACCCCTGCGAGCGCGCCAGGAAGCGGCGCAGAGAATCCGGCAGACGCAGCGACCGACCGCCCAGCTGACTGCGGTGACATGCGCTGGCGGCTTCCCAGCGGTCGAAATACGCGGCAATGGGGACGCGGGCGTGGATCGGCTCGACGTGATCGAGAATCGCCACCAGATCGATGTCCTGGTTTCGTCCCATGCGTCGGGGGTCCTCGCGCATGACGCGGGCGTGCAGGATGCGCAGTTGCAGCATGAACGTGGCGATACCGGAATAGTAGAGTTTCTGCGGCGCATAGGGCGGCAGCCCGGTGCGATATGCCGCATCCCCCGCCAGAGTGAAGGCGCGCGTGGCGGCGCGTTGAATCGCGATGTGGTCGGGGTGTCCATAACCGCCGTACTTGTTGAAGGTGATCACCACCTGCGGTTTGAGATCGCGTATCACTTCGACCACGCGGCGCGTCACGTCATCGACATCCGCCTGCCACAGCGACTGCGGGTCGTCATTCGCCTCAGTCCCCATCATGCCGCTGTCCTTGTAGCCGAGGGTGATCACGTTGGTCAGCCCCAGCAGGCGCGCCGCTTCGTCAAGCTCTGCCAGGCGCACCGCCGCCGGGGAACCGTGACGCTCCAGATATTCCGGGGAAATCGTTCCCGCCTCGCCGTTGGTGGCGCAGATCAGGTCCACCTGCGTGTTTTCAGCGACATATTTAGCGATCAGCCCTCCCAGCCCGAAGCTCTCATCGTCGGGGTGGGCATAGACAATCAGCAGGCGGCGTTTCAACATGAGCGGCGTGGTCCTTCCATGCGGCGACCGCGTTCAGCAAGACTGAGCGGCGCAACTTCTTTCAGGTGAACCTGGGTGAGCAGCTGTTCCACCCTGCATTATACGCCTGATTGTGCCGCGTCGTAGAGGTTGCGTAGGACGAACATCCCCTATCACGCGCCATGAGCAGCGCGTATACTCTTACGCTGTTTGCCGCCGCGCGAGAGCGCCGGAGTCTAGACATTCTTGGAGTAGCCATGCGTCGTTTATCACAGCGATTCACCGTGCTGATACTGGGGTTGGTGCTGGCGGGGACGCTCGTTGTCAGCCCAGCTTCGTACGCGCAGGATGTCGTCTTCGCGACGAACACCCCTCTGCCAGCCGGGTTATTTGTCACCAATACGCCTATCCCCTCGCCGACGCTGACGCCTACCAGCACGTTCACGCCCACTTTCACCCTGACGCCGAGCGACACGCCGACGCGCACGCCAACGCCAACCGCGACCTTCACGCCGACCTACACCCCGTCGCCAACCCCGACCCTGGTCGGTCCCTTCGACTATCCGGAGGGATTCAGCCCGCTGACCGGGCTGCCCTATACCAGCGACGAGGCGCGCAGCCGCCGCAACTTCATCATGAAGATCAGCAACTACCCGCCGGTCGTGCGCCCGCAGAGCGGCGTGAACGCGGCGGATGTCGTCTGGGAATACGAGGTCGAAGGCGGAGTCACCCGCTTCGCAGCCATCTATCGCGAAAACGCGCCCGATCACGTCGGTCCGGTGCGAAGCGGACGCCTGATGGATGTCGAGCTGGTGCAGATGTACGATGCCCTGTTCGGCTACAGCGGCGCGAGCGAGCCGGTCAACAACCTGATCCGGTCTCAGCCCTGGTTCCCGCGCGTCATTTCGCCGGCGCGCGGCGATAACTGCACCGAGGCAGGTTACTGCCGCTTCGAGGAAGAAGGCAAAGCCTTCGAGCACACGCTTTACGTCGATATGAACCTGGCGTGGGCGCGGGCGACAGCGCGCGGCGGCACGGTCAACGAGGGGCGGCGGGCGCGCGGATTCTCCTTCAGCGACATCCCGGACGCCGATAACAGGACGGCGAACGACATCTTTGTCGATTACTACGGACAGACCGATGCCCGCTGGCAGTACGACGCCGCCAGCGGACGCTACCAGCGCTTCACCGACGGCGTGGCGCACTTCGACGCCGCCGATGGCGAGCAGCTTTGGGCAGACAACCTGGTGATCATCGAGGTCGAACACCTGGAACGCCCCGACCTCTTCGAGCCGGAAAGCAGTTCGGCGTCGCAGCAGATCGTCATGTGGGGTCAGGGGCGCGCCTACGTTTTCCGCGATGGACGCTGGTATGAAGGATTCTGGCGGCGGGAATGCAAGGGCACGGAACCTGACCCGGAAATGCCGCCGGAACGCGAAGACCCCTGCTGGTCGCGCGCCGGCGATGCGCTTCAGCTGCTCTTCAGCGACAACGCGCCGATGCACCTGAAGCCGGGGCGCACCTGGGTGATGGTCACGCGCTGGATGAACTACGTGGCGATCAGCGACACGCTGGCGGATATGATCGGCACGCAGACGGCGATGCCGCCTTCCATCACGCCGGAGGCGACCGTCGAAACGGTCGGCTGAGCGTGAACCGGCGGCGTCCTGTTGTACAATGAGTGTGTCGCCAGCAGCGTTGAGGACGATGCCATGACGCTTTCGCCAGCCAAAGGGGTCACCGTCGAGGAGTTCGAGCGCTTCGCCCTGCTGCCCGAAAACCTGGGACGCAAACTCCAGCTCATCAATGGGGAGATCGTCGAAGAGATGCCGACGCCGCTTCACGGAATCATCGCCGTTGCCCTGATCAAATGGCTGCTGAAGTATCTCGACGATAAGCCCATCGGAACGCTGCTGACCGAAGTGCGCGTGCAGCTTGCCGACGACGAAGGACAAAGCCGCATCCCCGACATCGCGTTTGTCCGCAGTGAGCAGGGCGAGTTCGACCTCGCGCAGCCTCTGCCTTTCGTGCCGGCGCTCTGCATCGAGATCGAGTCCCCCGGTCAGGGCGACCGCCACATGCGCGATCTGGCGGATTACTATCTGGCGCGCGGCGGACAGATGGTCTGGCTGATCTACCCGGATCGCAGACTGGTCGAATGGCTGACTTCGACCGAGCGCCGCCTGCTCACCCTCGACGCGACGATCAGCGGCGGCGACGTGCTGCCCGGCTTCGCCCTGCCCCTGCAAACCCTGTTCGCCTGATTCGTGCGCATCAGCGGAGGGACGCTCGAAGCGCCCCTCCAGTGCTTCCTGTTCCGCTGCGCCTTATGGCGCGACAATCGGCAGGTTGGCGCAGTTGCCCGAAACATCCGCCGCGCCGCCGAACAGGCTGGTCTGAATCCAGGCGTCTGCATAGCTCGTCTTCCACCACGAGTTATCCGCCAACCGCCCTACCGGAGAGAGCTGATAGCCCGGCTGCACCTCATCGTAGAGGAAGCTGGGGTCCGCCATCGGCGTGACATAAACCAGCGCCTCGCCGCGCATGGTAATCAGGCACGGACCCGACGGTGTCGGCAGAGGCGGCTGTGTCGGCGCGATCACCGGCGGCGGGCTGATCATCGGCACGCTGGAGCAGTCGCCGGTCCCGATCACGACCGACAGGGCGACCCAGCCGTTGACGGCGTTGTACTGGACGTTATAGAAATCGCGCGCCGGCGAAATGCCCAGCACTGCCGCCTGCGCCCCCTGAGGGAGCGCCCCCACGATGATCGAGCCGGTCGTCGCCGACTGGCGGATGTTGGCGCTCGGTCCCTGCGGCGTCACGGTGCAGACCGCCGCGCCGGGGTCGGACGAAACTTCCGGCGTCTCAGCGGGCGGCGCGGCAGTCGGCTGAATTGGCGACGCGCTCGCTGTGCAGGTCTCGACGCCCGGCGAGACCAGGCAGAGGGTGAACGGCTCTGCCCCTGGCGACCCGCCATGACTGATTTCGACCTGATACTGCGCCGCTCCCGGCGGGATGCGGAAGGTTCCGCCGACCAGATCTGCGCCCAGGATGCCGCTCGTCTGCCCGGTGGTCAGGTTCACCAGCCGCGCCGACGGTCCGCGATCTGGCACGCCCGACTCGAAGATGAGGTGCATCTGCGCTGCCTGGGCATCGAAGCTGAACAGCGTGAAGGAATTCTGCGGCGTCACCAGACCGGCGGCGGGCGCGCCCAACATCAGGGGTGTGGCGGCGATGGGCGTCTCACCCTGCACCAGCACGACCACCGTCCCTGCCGCGTCATTGACCGAGCCGATCTCAACCTCGTAGACGCCGGCATCCAGAAGAACGGTCGCCGTCAGGATCGCCAGTCCGCCGGCGTTTGGCTCTTCGAAGACCACCACCGGTTGGCGGCGGAGCGTCAGCGTCGGCTGAACAGTGTCGCCAAATACCTGA
>JAEURA010000132.1 GCA_016789005.1 Anaerolineae bacterium | reverse complement strand
CCGACGCCGCTCGACCCCAGGAAGATGAACGAGCCGATCGGGCGGCGAGGGTCCTTCAGCCCGCTGCGGGCGCGGCGGATGGCGTGCGAGATGGCGGCGATGCCGGCTTCCTGCCCGACGATGCGCTTGTGCAGCGCCTCTTCCATGCGCAGCAGCTTCTCGCTTTCGGTCTCCATCATCTGGTTGACCGGGATGCCGGTCCACTGCCCGACGATGCCGGCGATGTCATTGGCGCTGACCACGTCGTCGAGCGTGTTCTCCTGCTGCCAGGCTTCTTTTTCGCGCTCGAACTCGTCCTGAAGCTGCAAGCGACGCATCTTGAACTCAGCAGCGCGTTCGTATTCGCGCGCCATGCCCGCCGCTTCCTCTTCGTTGGTCAGGCGGTTGATGGCGCTCTGCATCTCCTTGAGGCGCGGCGGCATGGAATAGAGCGCCACGCGCAGTTTCGCCGCCGCTTCGTCGAGCAGGTCAATCGCCTTGTCGGGCAGGCGGCGGTCGGTCAGGTAGCGGTCTGCCAGCCGCGCCGAGGCGACGACGGCTTCGTCGCTGATCGTCACCTTGTGGTGCGCCTCGTAGCGGTCGCGCAAGCCGTAGAGCATCTCGATGGTGTCCTCGACGCTTGGCTCTTCGACGTAGACGGGGGCGAAGCGGCGGTCGAGGGCGCTGTCCTTCTCGATGTACTGGCGGTACTCGTCCAGGGTGGTCGCGCCGATGCACTGAAGTTCGCCGCGCGCCAGCGCCGGCTTCATCATGTTGCCGGCGTCGAGCGCACCCTGCGCCGCGCCCGCTCCAACGACCTGGTGCACCTCGTCGATGAACAGGATGATGTCGCCGGCGGCGCGCTGCACCTCGTCGATGGTCGCCTTCAGGCGTTCCTCGAATTCGCCGCGAAACCGGCTGCCCGCCAGCATGGCGCTGAGGTCGAGGCTGATCACCTTCTTGCCGTGCAGCAGTTCCGGCACGTCGCCGTCGGAGATCTTCTGCGCCAGCCCTTCGACGATGGCGGTCTTGCCGACTCCCGCCTCGCCGATCAGCACCGGGTTGTTCTTGGTGCGCCGGCACAGGATTTGAATCACGCGCATGATCTCGGAATCGCGCCCGATCACCGGGTCGAGCTTGCCTTCGATAGCCATCCGTGTGAGGTCGCGGCTGTACTTCTCCAGCGTGCGATAGCGGCTTTCCGCCTGCGGGTCGGTGACGCGCTGCCCGCCGCGCACATCCTTGATGGCGTCGTTGATGCGGTCGCGGGTGATGCCGTTGTCGGCGAGGATTTTGGCGACTGCCGAATTCCGCTCGTTGAGGATCGCCAGGAAGATGTGCTCCGTCGAGATGTACTCATCCTTGAGGCGGTTGGCTTCCTCGTTGGACAGGTCGATGATCCGCTTCACGCGCGGGGTGATGAAGACCTGACCCGCGCCCTGTCCGTAGATTGCCGCTTTGGGGCTGGCGCGCAGAATTTCGTCAAGCCGGCGGCGCATGGCATCGACATCGACGTTGAGACGTTCCAGAATTTGGGGGATGACGCCGTCCACCTGTTCCAGCAGCGCCAGGAGGATATGCTCGGTATCGACCTGATTATGCCCATACCGCTGCAAGATCTCGGCGGCGCGCTGCGCCGCATCCTGCGCGCGCTCGGTAAAACGGTCAAAACGCATCATGGTGAATTCGCCCTGTTGAGGTTCACGTTTGCTCTTCAAGTGTACAGTTTAACGGGGCAACATAAAAACAACGTTGGCGCGTCATAGAGGATTCGTTGACGCGCCAACCGCCTGCACTGGGAGGATCAACACCGCTTCAGGACGATCTTGTCTCCGCTTCGAGCGGTTCCAGGATCAGTTCCGAGATGCCGCCTGTTGGGACAGCCCCGGCGTCCACCTGGCTGAGCCGAATGCCGCTCAGGGAGAAGCCCAGACGCTCGACGACGCCAGCCAGGGCGTCGGCGATGTCGGCGTAGGTCGTGTCGCTCAAACCCCACTCCCGGCTCAATTCGACCTCGGTCTCGCTCAGCTCATTGACGAACCAACCGCTCAGACGAAGCTCCCGCAGACCGTTCTTGGAGACCGACCTGCCCACGCCCGCCTCGGCGACGACCACTCTGCCGTTCAGGCGAAGCCGGATGGGTGCAACCTCCGTCCGTTCGATGCGCAGATCCAGGCGGTCTTCTTCTTCCGCGCCGAACAGATCGCCGCCGAGGACTCTCTTGATCCCGGAGATCGCCCACTGCTCACCCGGATCGCTCTCGCTGCGTGCGACCAGTTCAAGGATGGAGGCGATCTCCAGGACGGCGATGCGCCGCGCTCGGCGCAGGTTGGCGACCGCCAGCGGCGCGAACGTCACCGCCGCCCACACCAGCAGGAGGAGAGGCAGCGCGGCAGAAAAATCGGGCGGGGCGGCGAGGTCCCGGGCATTGGAGGAGATCAAAAGCAGGGCGAATGTCATCA
>JAEURA010000126.1 GCA_016789005.1 Anaerolineae bacterium | reverse complement strand
CGACCGTCATGACTCCGCGTCGATCACATATGCCAGCACCATCCCGTCATAGCCCTTGCCGTCCACCGTCTGAAGCACCGTCGCGCTCAAACGTGGTTCCGCCGCCAGCCGGTCCATCGCCCGGCGGATTCCCTGGACGCTGGTATCATCGATCTGTCCGTCGATCACCCTGCCCTGCCTGACTACATTGTCGATGATGATCAGCCCGCCGGGGCGGGTCAGGCGCAGCGACCAGTCCAGGTATACGGCTGTGCTGGCTTTGTCGGCGTCGATGAAGACCAGATCGAACGGCGCGCCGCCTTCTGTCTCCAGCGCCGGAAGCAGGTCATGGGCGCTGCCGGTTCGCACGTCTACGCGGTCCACCAGCCCTGCCTGCTTCATGTTTTCGCGCGCCGTGTCAGCATGACGGGCATCGACTTCCAGCGTGATCAGCCGCCCGCCGGGAGCCAGCGCGCGCGCCAGCCAGACCGTGCTGTAGCCGCCCAGCGTACCGATCTCCAGGATACGTCCGGCGTTCAGCAGGCGCGCCAGCATCCAGAGGAATTTTCCCTGGGTCGGCGACACCTGAATCGGCGGCAGCCCGGCAGCGTCCGATGCCGCCTGAACCGCGTTCAGCACTGCATCAGGCGGCAGCAGCAGTTGGCTGAAATAGGCGTCCACGAGTGTCCATGTGCCCTGAGTCATCATGTCTCCAGTGCAGGAAATAGTTGGGGCATGACGCGCCATGCCCCGTTCATACGCCACAAAGTCGCAGTCGGGTTCGGCGGCTCACGCCTCGATGATCGGCAGCGACGCCATCGCCGCGTCGATGTCTTCCTGCGGGTATTCGTAGTTCTCCAGCCTGCCGCCGAGGTAGGCTTCGTATGCCGCCATGTCGAAATGACCGTGCCCACACAGGTTGAACAGGATCGTCCGCGCCTCGCCCTTCTCCCTGGCATCGAGCGCCTCACGGATCACCTGGGCGATGGCGTGCGACGGCTCCGGCGCAGGGATGATGCCCTCGGACTTGGCGAACCGAAGCGCAGCATCGAACGTGTCCAGCTGCGGCACAGAGACGGCTTCGATGATGCCCTGGTCATACAGCTCACAGACGATGCTCGCCATGCCGTGATAGCGCAGTCCACCGGCGTGGAACGGCGGCGGAACGAACTGCGCGCCGAGCGTGTACATCTTCACCAGCGGAGCCATGCCGGCGGTATCGCCGAAATCGTAGGCATATCTGCCGCGCGTCAGGCTGGGGCACGCCGCCGGCTCAACGGCGACGATGCGTACATTCTTACCCTTCTTCAGCTTCTCGTGCACAAAGGTCAGCCCGATGCCGGCAAAGTTGCTGCCTCCACCGACACAGCCGACCACCACATCGGGGTAGTCGCCCGTCATCTCCAACTGCTGAAGCGCCTCCTGCCCGATCACCGTCTGGTGCATCAGCACGTGGTTGAGCACCGAACCGAGGGCGTACTTGTATTTGCCGCCGCTGGTCGCCGCCGCCTCGACCGCCTCACTGATGGCGATGCCGAGCGAGCCGGTGCTGTCCGGGTGCTGCGCCAGGATGCTGCGCCCGGCGTTGGTGTTCTCGGAAGGGCTGGCGTACACCGTCGAGCCGAAGGTCTGCATCATCACCCGGCGATACGGCTTCTGCTGGTAGCTGACCTTGACCATGTAGACGACACATTCCAGTCCGAAGAAGGTGCACGCCTGCGAAAGCGCCGTCCCCCACTGCCCTGCCCCGGTCTCCGTCGTCAAGCCCTGAACGCCTTCCGCCTTGTTGTAGTATGCCTGCGGCGCAGCGGTGTTTAGCTTGTGGCTCCCGCTCGGCGAGACACCCTCGTACTTATAGTAGATCTTCGCCGGGGTATCCAGCGCCTTCTCCAGGCGTCGGGCACGCAGCAGCGGCGTTGGACGCCACAGCTTGTAGATCTCGCGCACCTCATCGGGAATCTCGATGCGCTGTTCCTGGCTGACTTCCTGTCCGATCAGCGCCATCGGGAACAGCGGCGACAGGTCGGCAGGTCCAACCGGCTGCTTGGTCCCCGGATGCAGCACCGGCGGCAGCGGGCGCGGCAGGTCTGGCTGAACGTTGTACCAATGGGTCGGGATCGCAGACTGCGGCAGGTCAAAGCGAATCGGTTGATCTGGCATAACAGACTCCCCAGATGCAGGATGGCGAAACAGGTTGAAAAAGAACATTAGAGCGTGTCTGCAAACCCGGTTTTCACACAACCTCACCCCCTGCCCCTCTCCAATTGGAGAGGGGCGGTTGAGCGCAGCGAAACGGGGTGAGGTGAGCAGTTTGCAGACAGCCCCTAGCTGAGACGCCGGATTATATCGTTTCAGCGTGACGGCGCAACGTGGCTATCCGCGTCCGCGCAGACGCGCTCGCAGCCCGCTGAAGCGCTCCGTCACCCGATCGTTGCCGACGGCTATCGCCACCGCCTTGCGGCTGCCGACCAGCACCACGATCTGCCGGGCGCGCGTCACAGCGGTGTACAGCAGGTTGCGCTGAAGCATGATGTAGTGCTGCGTCAGCACCGGCATCACCACGACCGGATACTCTGATCCCTGGCTGCGGTGGGTGCTGATGCAGTAGGCGTGGATCAGCTGCTCGACGTGCTGGAATTCATACAGCACCGAGTTGCCATCGAACTCGACGGAGACGCCGTATTCCCGGTCGATCTCATCCAGATAACCGATGTCGCCGTTGAACACGTCCAGTTCGTAGTTGTTCTTGGTCTGCATAACTTTGTCGCCGACGCGCAGCACCCTGCCGCTCACTTTGGTTTCCGGCGCGCCGCGCGCCGGGTTGAGTGCCCCCTGAAGCATGGCGTTGAGCGCATCGACGCCAGAGGGTCCGCGATACATCGGCGCGATCACCTGCACATCGCGCAGCGGATCGATGCCAAAGCGCTTGGGCAAGCGGTTGATCACGATATCGACGATCAGTTCGCCGGTCTGTTCCGGGTCTTCCGCGCCAAAGAAGTAAAAATCGCTGCCGTTGTTGTCCAGGATCGGCTGTTCGCCGGAATTGATGCGATGGGCATTGGCGATGATCATGCTGCCGGCTTCCTGGCGGAAGATCGTCTTCAGGCGCGTCACCTGGGCTGCCCCGCTTTCGATCACGTCGCGCAGCACATTGCCCGCGCCAACGCTCGGCAGCTGATCGACATCGCCCACCAGCATCAGATGCGCTTCCGGCTTCAAGGCGCGCAGCACGGCGTCGAACAGCATCAGATCGAGCATCGAGGTCTCGTCCAGCACCAGCACATCGACATCCAGCGGGTTGGTTTCGTCGTAGAGGAATTCGCCGGTGTCGGGGAAGAAGCCGAGCAGGCGGTGGATGGTCATCGCCGGGCAGCCGGTCGCTTCGCTCAGGCGCTTGGCGGCGCGCCCGGTTGGCGATGCCAATGCGAAGCTCGCCTCCAGCGAGTCCAGGGCGTGGATGACGATCTTCAGCGTGGTGGTCTTGCCCGTGCCGGGTCCGCCGGTCAGCACCGTCACCTTGTGCAGCAGCGCCGCCGCCGCCGCGTCGCGCTGCTGGTTCGTCAGCGCCAAATCATGCTCCCGTTCCAGCGACCGCAGCAGGCCGGTATCCAGCGCCGGATCCGCCTTGGTCGCCAGCGGGGACTGCGAACCGGCAAGCCGCCTCAGGAGCTGCGCGGCATTGGTCTCCGCCTCGTAGAATTCCGGCGTGTAGATCGCCGCCTCGTCACTCTGGGCATCGCCTTCGACCATCAGGTATTCCTGGAAGACCTGTTCGGCGATGATCTGTTTGATCAGTGACTCGTTGCTGCCGATGGCGAGCGCCTCCCCCGCCCGGCGGATCAGCTCGCCGCGCGGCAGAAAGACGTGTCCGTCGAATGCCGCCTGATTCAACGTGTAGCGCAGCCCGGCGCGAATGCGGTTGGGATCGTCCGCCGCCACGCCCAGCCCGCGCGCCACTGCGTCGGCGCGCACAAACCCATAGCCGTACACGTCGTCGGCGAGCGTGTAAGGATTCCCTCGCACCGTCTTCGGCGCGTCCGTCCCCATGTACTTGACGATCCGCGCCGCCATCGCCCCGGAAATGCCGATTCCCTGGAGTTCAATCAAGGCGCGCCGGCTGTCCTGCCCATCGCGCCATGCCATGATCAGCTTCTCCGCCAGGTCGTGCTTCAGTCCTGGCACGTCGAAGACCCGGTCAGGGTCGTGATCCAGCGTGCGCAGGGCATCCTTGCCCAGAAAGCGGACGATCTTCTCCGCCGTCTTCGGACCGATTCCCTTGACCAGCCCGCCGCCCAGATAGGCGATCAGTCCTTCGCGCGAACTGGGCGCGGCGGGGACACAGGTCTCGGCTTTGAACTGCCGCCCATATTTCGGGTTCTCCACCCACGTGCCGGTGAATTCCAGGTCTTCCCCCGTCGCGATCGGCGGCAGAGTGCCGACCACGACGACCATGCCATCGATCTTGGGTCGGGAATGCAGCGGATCGGCTTTCAGGGTCAGCACCGTATAGCCGTTATCCGGGTTATTGAAGGTGATTCGTTCCACGTGTCCGCGTAAAGTATCCATCCGCGCCTTGGTAATTTTCGTCGGTCTGCACGAAACTATAGTATAGCCGACAGAGGTTGTGATATGTTACGCGCATATCATGAAAGGACATGGTCTCATGACACTCTTTCCGCGCGCCAGCGGGATACTGCTTCATCCGACATCGCTGCCCGGTCGCTATGGCATTGGCGACCTCGGAACCTGGGCGTACAAGTTTGTGGACTGGCTGCACAGCGCCCATCAGTCGATCTGGCAGGTGCTGCCGCTCGGTCCCACGAGCTACGGCGACTCGCCGTATCAGGCACTTTCGGCGATGGCGGGCAATCCCAACCTGATCAGCCTGGACATGCTGATCGATGTCGAATGGCTGACTCCGGGTGATGTCGCCGATAAACCGCCCTTCCCGGAGGATCACGTCGATTTCGGCTGGATTATCCCCTGGCGCGAGGTGGTCCTGCGCAAAGCCTACGACGGATTCGCCCGCCGCGCCAGCAAGGCGCATATCGATGCGTTTCGCGCCTGGGGCAGCAAGAACGCCCATTGGCTGGAAGACTACGCGCTGTTCATGGCGCTCAAGAACGCGCATGGTGGCAAGCCCTGGACCGAGTGGGAAGAACCGCTGGCGCTGCGCGACCGCGACGCCCTGATCGACGCGGAAAAGCGTCAGGGTAAAGAACTTGATCTCTACCGTTTTCAGCAGTGGGTCTTCGCCGAACAGTGGGCGGCGCTGCGCACCTACGCCCACTCAAAAGGCATCCGCTTCGTAGGTGACATCCCGATCTTTGTCGCCCACGACAGCAGCGATGTCTGGGCGAACCCCCATCTTTTCGCCCTCGACCCCAAAGGCAAACCGATCACCCAGGCGGGCGTGCCGCCGGACTACTTCTCCGAAGACGGGCAGCTCTGGGGCAACCCGCATTACCGCTGGGACGTGATGGCGAAGGACGGCTATCACTGGTGGATTCGCCGCTTCCAGGCGCAGCTCGAACAGGTGGACCTGCTGCGAATCGACCACTTCCGGGGCTTCGAGGGCTACTGGGCGGTCCCCGGCAGCGCCAAGACCGCTCGTGTCGGCGCATGGGTCAAGGGTCCCGGTCTGCCTTTCTTCCGCGCCATCGAATCCGCCCTGGGGGCGCTGCCGATCATCGCCGAAGACCTGGGCGTGATCACTCCCGAGGTGGATGCCATACGCCTGGCGCTCAATCTGCCCGGTATGAAGGTGCTTCAGTTTGCCTTCGGCGAAAGCACCGGCGACGCCAAATTTCTGCCCCATAAGCACGTCGAAAACTGCATCGTCTACACGGGCACGCACGACAACAATACGACTTTCGGGTGGTATATCACCGACGAAAGCGGCGACGAAGCGCGCGATCATCTGATGCGCTATGTGGATCGTGATTACCGCACCATTGAGCCGCACTGGGACATGATCCGTCTCGCCTGGGCGTCGGTGGCGCACACGGCAGTCACCCCGTTGCAGGACATCCTGGGGCTGGGACGCGATGCGCGGATGAACACGCCCGGCAAGCCATACGGCAACTGGCAGTGGCGCTTCACGCCCGACATGCTGGAAGGTCCGGCACGGGGGCGGTTGGCGGCGCTGACCCGCCTGTATGACCGCGCTGAGGAGCCGCAGACGTAATTCTAATAGTCTCATACAGTCCTCCTACACGGAGTCGATACGGCTCTTACACTGCTGCGCTATTTTTAGGGACGTAAACGGTTAACGAAACGCACGGCAGTCTGGTGCATGTGGAGGAACAAGATGAGCACGATTATCCGTTGGAATCCGATCCGTGAGATGGCGGTCATGCAGAATGCCCTGGATCGCCTCTTTGAGGAAGCCTGGAGCGGCGGGCGCGCCAACGCAGCGGTGAGCACCCTCCCGCTTGACGTGCACGAGAACGACTCCGCCTACATGGTGAGCGCCTCGGTCCCGGGGCTGACCGCCGATCAGATTCAGGTCAACTTCCATGACGGCGTCCTGACCATCGCGGGCGAGATTCCACAGGAGACCCGTGAGGATGCGCGCGCCATCCTGCTGGAGCGCACCTTCGGCAAGTTCCAGCGCAGCGTACGTCTGCCGCTGGCGGTGAGCGTCGACAATATCGAGGCATCGCTGGAGAACGGCATCCTCAAGCTGACCCTGCCGAAGACGGCGGAAGTTCAGCCGCGTCAGATCCCGGTGCGCGTGGGCAGCACGGTGATCTCTAACAACTAGACTCCTCACCCCTTAGTCCCCTCTCCATCGCGATGGAGAGGGGACTAAGCGAAGTACAGCAGGGGTGAGGACAGCCTGGGGCGATGACCAGCGCGTTCTCAGACAGCGCCTTGGTACGCCTCGCTCAGGCATCCCATTGTTTACGGGGGCAATGCGCCCCGAAAATGGCTCCCCCTTTTTGAACGCCGCCTGGCGAGACCAGGCGGCGTTCATTTGATCTGTGTGCCCCTGACCACCTGCTATAATGCAGGGCAAGTTTTCCCAAAGCCCTGTACATGGTGAGCAAAGACCTTATGCCAGACACCCGCCCGTCCCGCTTCAACGCCTGGTATCGCGCCGCGCGACCGCGCACGCTGACTGCGACCTACGTCCCGCTGGGGGTGGCGGCGGCACTGGCGATCCAGAACGGAGTCTTCGACCTGCTGCGCTTCGCCCTGTCGCTCATCGCTGCGCTGCTGCTGCAAGTCGCCGCCAACCTGATCAACGAATATTTCGATTATCGCCGAGGCGCAGAAGAACTCAAACAGGCAGGACAGGGGATGGTCATCAAGCACGGCGTGATGACCCCGCGCGAGGTGTTGATCGGCGCGGTCGTGACGGTCGCCGCCGGCTCGCTGATCGGCTTGTTCCTGCTGACGCAGAGCGGTCCGCTGCTGCTGTGGATCGGGCTGGCGGGCGTCCTGGTGGTGGTCAGCTATACAGCGGGTCCGTTTCCCCTCGCCTACAAGGGCTTGGGCGAGATCGCTGTGTTCATCTTCATGGGTCCGGTGATGGTCCTGGGCGCTTACTATGTCATGGCGCGCCAGTTTTCTGCCGTGCCGCTGGTCGTCGGCATCCCCATTGGCTTCATGGTCGCGGCGATCATGCTTGCCAACAACATCCGCGATCTGGCGGCGGATCGCGCCGTGAAGAAGAACACGCTCGCCGTGCGCCTGGGCGATACCGGCGCGCGCCAGCTCTATTTTGTGCTGGTCGTCGCCGCCTATATGACCGTCGGGGCGTTCGTCGTCTCCGAATTGATGCCGATTACCACCCTGGCGGTGCTGCTGACCGTCCCGGAAGCGCGCCGGCTGGTCTACATCTTCGGCACGAGTCGAAATCAGCAGACGCTGCATCAGGCGATGGGACGCACCGCCCGCCTGCACGGCGTGTTCGGCTTCTGGATGGTGATCGGCTGGGGAGCCTGGCTGGCGTTCCAGCTTATCCAGCGCTAGTGCGGCGCTAGTTTCCCCTCACCCCCAACCCCTCTCCCACGTAAACGGGGAGAGGGGACTTGACTCCCCCTTCGCCCCACCGGTGGGGGAGAAGGGGGCTGGGGGGTTGAGGGGAGAGAAGTTCATAACAGGTACTAGCTCCCCTGCAAGATGCGCAGCGCCGTCTCGGCAAGGAGCGCCGCCCCGTCCTTGAACGCGGCTTCGTTCAGGTCGAAGAGCGGGTTGTGATGCGGGCGGTTGATCTCATCGCGTTTCGCGCCCAGCATGAACATCGCCCCCGGCGCGCGTTCTGCCATCAGGCTGAAATCTTCCCCGCCCAGGCTCGGAAGGCGCTCGAACAGGCGATCCGCGCCGAACAGATCGACCGCCGTGTCGTGGATGAGCGCCGCCACCTTCGGATCGTTGTGGGTGCTGGGGCAGCCCTTCTTGAGATGAAAGCGGTAATCCCCGCCGAACGCCCGCGCCAGAGCGAACGCGCCTTCGACATCTGCCCACAGCTTTTCACGCACCTTTCGGTCGTAGCTGCGGATCGTCCCGCTCATCGTCACTTCGTCGGGGATGATATTCTCCGCCGTGCCGCCGTTGATCCTGCCAACGGTCACCACCGCCGGATGGATCGGGTCGCGCTGACGGCTGATCACCCCCTGTAAGGCGTTAATCACCTGGGCAGCGATGAAGATCGGGTCAACGCCCTGGTCGGGGTGTGCGCCGTGCGTCGCCCGTCCGATCACCGTGCCGAAGAAATTGTCGGCGGCGGCGCTGATATGACCGGGGTTGATGGCGATCTTGCCGGCGGGCATATCGCTGGCGACGTGCAGCGCGATCACCTTGTCCACCCCATCCAGCGCGCCATCCTTGATCATGTGCCATGCGCCGCTGTAGCCATCCTCGCCTTCGGTCTCTTCGCAGGGCTGGAACAGCAGGCGAATCTGCCCTTTCGGACGATCCGGCATTGCGACCAGCATTCGCGCCACACCCAGCAGGATGGCGGTGTGGGCATCATGACCGCAGGCGTGCATCACCCCGTCGTGTTTCGAGGCATACTCGACCTGATTTGCCTCCAGGATGGGCAGCGCGTCCATGTCGGCGCGGATGCCGACGACGGGACCGCCATCGCCGATGATGCCGACGACGCCGGTCTTGCCCACCCCGGTCGTCACTTCGACGCCCATCGCGTTCAATTCGCGCGCCACCACCCCTGCCGTGCGGAACTCCTTGAAGCCGAGTTCCGGGTGCTGATGAAAGTCACGCCGCCAGGCGATGATCTGATCCTCGAGGGTCAGGGCATGCTCGACCATGTTGAACGTCATGGTTATGGACTCCGTCAGATGAACCGTCTTATGCTAGAATTCGCCGATTATACACAAGGCGAAGAAACCATGTATGATGTGATCGTGATTGGCGCTGGCGCCGTCGGCAGCGCGACCGCCTACGCCGCCGCCCGCTCCGGCGCGCGCGTCCTCCTCCTTGAGCAGTTCGAGATCGATCATGGTCGCGGAAGTTCGCACGGCGCATCCCGCATCATCCGCTATGCTTACGATCATCCGATTTACGTGGCGATGGCGCGCGACTCGTTCCCGGCATGGGCAGACCTTGAATCCGAATCCGGCGAACGCCTCTACATCAGGACCGGCGGTATCGACTTTGCGCTCCCGGATGAACCTCTCTTCATGGGGATGCGCCGCACGCTCAAAGCGACCGGTGTTCCACATGAGATCGTCTCTGCCGCCGACGCCATGCGGCGGTTCCCACAGTTTCACCTTGACGATGCCTTTCAGGTGATTATCCAGGAGGACGCCGGCGTCCTGCGCGCTTCGGCAGCAGTGCGCACCTTCGTGCGCTTGGCGCAGGCGCACGGTGCGACGGTGCGCGACCGTCTGCCCGTCACCTCGATCATCGTCCACCGCGACGCCGTCACTATCGCTGCCGGCGCAGAGACCTTCAACGGTGCGCGCTTGGTCATCGCCGCCGGAGCCTGGCTCAATACCTGGACGACTCCGCTCGGCGTCACCCTGCCCCTTGCGCCGGTCGCCGCTCAGGAGAACTACTTCACGCCCGTCAGCGACTCCGACTATGCGCCGGAACGCTTCCCGGTCTGGATCGGGCATCTGCAAAACGAGTATGGTCATATCCTCTACGGGCTGCCCAGCGTCGATGGCAGCGGCAACAAGGTCGGCGTGCACGGTGGCAAGCCCATCGATCCTCATGCTCCAGATCGCCATCCCGACCAGGAAGTGATCGCCGCCATGACTCGTTTTTCCGAGCGCTTTTTTCCGACGGCGTCACAGCACAAATCGTCGCGGGTGTGCATCTACACCAATACGCCCGACGAGCATTTTGTGATCGACACACACCCGGAACACCGCCACGTGGTCATCGCCTCCTGCTGTTCCGGGCATGGCTTCAAGTTCAGCCCGGTGTTGGGGCAGACCATCGCTCACCTCGCGCTGACCGGCGAAGCCCTGCGAGACCTCTCGCTCTTCACGCTGGCGCGGTTTTCTGCGGAGGCTGAATGAACGGAGCATCTCCCACCGTCGTGCGCGCCAACGACGCGGCAAGTCTTCGCCCGCTCTTCCTGCTTGACCCGTCGGTGATCTACCTCAATCACGGTTCATTCGGCGCCTGCCCGATCAGCGTCTTTGAAACCTACCAGTCCTGGCAGCTGGAACTGGAGCGTAATCCCGTCCGCTTTCTGAAGGTGCGGGCGGCGGGGCTGATGGCGGATGCCCGTGACGCCCTGGCGGACTATGTTGGCTGCCCGGCGAAAGACTGCGTGTTCGTCCCCAACGCCACCGCCGGCGTCTATCTGGCGGCGCAGTCGCTCCTGCCGCTGCTGGAAGCGGACGACGAGATCGTCATGACCGATCACGAATACCAGCCCTGTCAGACCATCTGGCAGGAGGTCAGCGAGCGCACCGGCGTCCGGTTGGTCGTCGTGCCCATCACGATCCCTTACACCACCGATGACGCCTTCGTCGAAGAGTTCTGGGCGCGCGTGACGCCCCGGACGAAGATCGTCTTTCTCAGCCACATCACATCGATCACAGCGCTGCGGTTTCCGGTCAAAGCGATCTGCGCGCGGGCGCGCGCCGCCGGCATCACCTCGATCATCGACGGCGCGCATGCTCCGGGGCACGTCCCCCTCGACATCGCTGACATCGATCCCGACTTCTACGGCGGCAGCTGCCACAAGTGGATGCTGGCTCCTAAGGGTACAGGTTTCTTGTACGTCGCCGAGCCGTATCAGGCGGCGATGCGCCCCCTGTTCCCTTCCTGGGGATGGCGCGAAATCGCTGATTTCACCGTGCGTCATCATGAGCAGGGCACGCGCGACCCGGCGGCGCTGCTGGCGGTCCCCGAAGCAATCGCCTTCATGCGCGCCTACGACTGGGATTCAGTCCGCGCCCGCAGCCACGAACTTGCGCTCCGTGTGCGCGGCGCGATTCACAGGCTGACCGGTCTGGCTGTGCTGACCCCGCCGACGCACTTCAGCCAGATGTGCGCCATTCCCCTGCCGCAAAATCTCGCCGCAGACGCGATCAAAGAAGTGCTTTTCGAGCGCTACCGCATCGAAGCGCCGGTCCACGCGCTCAATGGTCGCCCGTACCTGCGCGTCTCCATCCAGGGTTACAACGATGACCATGACGCTGACGCCTTGATCCGCGCGATGGAGGAGCTTCTTGCCTGAAATCCTGGAGTTCGGCGCGAGGACGCTGGTCTTCCTGGCGGGAGTCGGCATCGTCTTCGCGGTGGTCAGCGCGGCGGTGCGCACCTTCGTCCTGCCCCGCAGCGCTTTTGACCCGCTGACCTCGCTGGTCTTTCGCATCGTCTATCTGATCTTTCGGACGCGGGCAAACACGCGGAAGACCTACGAAGAACTCGATTCGACGATGGCGCTGTTCGCCCCCATCGCTCTGCTCATCCTGCCCGTCGTCTGGGTGGTGCTGATCGTCCTGGGCTACACTCTGATGTTCTGGTCGGCGTTTTCTCTTTCGCTCTATGACTCTTTCAGCCTGGCGGGATCATCACTCCTGACGCTCGGCTTCACCAAGAGCGAAGGCGTACTCTCGCTGATCTTCGAGTTTTCGGCGGCGATATTCGGCTTGACGATGGTCGCCCTGCTGATCGCCTATCTGCCGACTATGTACAGCGCTTTCAGCCAGCGCGAGGTCATGGTGACCCTGTTGGAAACCCGCGCCGGATCGCCGCCCTCTGCCCAGGAGATGATCCTGCGCGCCTATCGTATCGGCGGGCTGGAGGCGATAGATGGCATCTGGCACGAGTGGGAGCAGTGGTTTGCCGAGATCGATGAATCCCACACCTCGCTGATCGCGCTGGTCTTCTTTCGCTCGCCTGACCCGCATCGTTCCTGGGTGACCGCCGCCGGGACGATCCTCGATACCGCCGCCATCCTGATCTCGGCGGCAGACCGCGAAACCCCACCCCCGGCGCGCCTGATGATTCGCGCCGGCTATGTCGCGCTGCGGCACGTCGCTGACTACTTCGCCATCGATTACAACCCGGCACCGCAGCCGGGCGATCCGATCAGCATCTCGCAGGAGGAATTCAACGAACTGCTCGATCAGCTGGCGGCGCGCGGCGTGCCGCTCAAACCGGATCGCGATCAGGCATGGCGTGATTTCTCTGGCTGGCGGGTCAACTACGACCGTCCGCTGCTGGCGCTGGCAGCCATGACCATGTCGCCGTATGCTCCCTGGGTGAGCGACCGTTCCATCCCTATCGCCTTCCGAAGGACACAGCGTGCCGGTCTGTTGGGCAGGCTGGGGCGCGCCGCACAGCGCAAGCGCCAGGTCCAACCCTGAAAAAAGCGCCGCGCCCGCCGGATGAGCGGGCGCGGCGTCCTGAGATCACGCTTTCGCGTGTACCCGCTTACTGCACAGCGCCGTCAAGCGCCACGAAGACTGCCGTCGTCCGTCCAGGCACGCTGAACGTCCCCGTGTCCGGGTTGAAGGCGGCTTCCTGGACCACCGGGTCGCTGGAGGTTGCCAGCACCGGATGCAGCATCAGCGGATAGCCAACTGCCGATTCCAGCGTGTACTCCACCGTCTCCGGAGCCGCATTGAACAGGACGTAGACGACCGCGTACGACGGGTCGATGCTTTCGCCAACGGTGTCGTTCAGCTCCATCACGATCAAGCCCGGCGTCTGCTCTGCCCCGGCATCGGGGAAGCGAACCACCTGGGTGATCTGCTCGGCGGTGCGCAGGCGGAAGAGCGGCGAGCTGCGGCGGATGCTCAGCATTTCCTCGAAATGCGCCACCGACCCGCGAATGTCGCTTTCCGTCGGCTTGAGATCGGGGTTCGCCAGCAGCGGTCCCCACAGGGACCAGTTGTCGCGATTCTTGTCGGCGATGGGCAGTCCACGCCCCCAGCCGTTATCCTGGTAGGTGAAGTCCAGGAAGTTGAACCAGTCGCCGCTGTTGTAGCTGTCTTTGTCGCCCGATTTCGAGCGCAGCATGTCGATGCCGGCGTGGAAGAATGGCACGCCCTGGCTCAGCATCGTGACATCGATGCCCAGATTGTGCATGCGGATACGCTCAGAAAGCGGTAGGTCTTCCGGTGACTTGGTCTGAATCACGTCGAAGAAGGTCTCATTGTCGTGCGCTTCGACGTAGATGATGTGTTCCTGTGGATCGAGCGTATAGCCCGTCGGGCTGCCGTTGTAATCGACATCCGCTCCGGTCACAGAAGTGCCCATGTAGTCTTCAAGGCTGTAGTCGCGCAGGTTGCCCGCCAAAGCCACCCTGATCCGATCCTGGAAGAGCAGCAGCGTCTCCAATTGTTCCGCTGCCGGGCGCGCATCGACCGTGTTTGGATCGACCCACAGCCCGGTGGCGAAACCCTGATCCTGCAAACCTCCGAACGGATTTCCGCCGCGCACCGAATCGCGCACCCGGTCGTTGAACGTGCCAATGCCGCTGCCCCCCATGTTCAACTGGGTGGCGTTGATGCCGCGCGCGTTATCGGCAACTTCGCCGAAGTTCCAGCCTTCGCCGTAGACGTAGACCTGCGATCCATCGACGCCGTCCGTATCGGGCGTCAGGCTGTCGAGCATGGCGCGCACAGCTTCCATGTTGGAACGCATGTGGTGTCCCATCAGGTCAAAGCGGAAGCCGTCGACCTTGTAGGCGGTCGCCCACACCCGCACCGAGTCCACCATCAGGCGCTCCATCATGCGGTGTTCGGTGGCAGTATTGGCGCAGCAGGTCGAAGTTTCCACGCGCCCCTGGGCGTTGAGTCGATGATAGTAGCCCGGCACAATCTGATCGAGCACCGAATAGTCGGACTGCCCGCTGGCATTGGTGTGGTTGTATACCACATCCATGACGACCCGCAGCCCGGCGGCGTTGAGCGCCTGAACCATTTGGCGGAACTCAAGGATGCGTTCTGCGCCGTCCGGTGCGGTACTGTAGCTGCCTTCGGGGACGGTGTAGTGGAACGGATCGTACCCCCAGTTGAACGCATCGTCGTCGCGCACGGCATTGACCAGCGCCTGCTGCTCTTCGGCATTCGGCGGGAAGCTGGTCAGCCCTTCGCGGCTGATGGCGATCCGCGCCGCAGGGTCTTCATTGATGGTGGCGATGTCGAAGACCGGCAGCAGGTGGATGTGAGTCAGCCCGGCTGCCGCAAGCCGCTGGAGGTGCTGCATGCCCGCCGAATCGGCATGGGTGAACGCCAGATATGTCCCGCGATGCGCTTCCGGCACACTCTCGTCGTAGATGCTGAAATCGCGCATGTGCAGCTCATAGAGGACGATGTCTTCCGGCGCTTCGAGCACAGGCTTTGATGTCGCCGCCCACCCTTCCGGCATGGTCGCCGGATCGGTCAAATCGATGATCTGGCTGCGGGTGCTGTTCATCGCCAGGCTGAACGAGTACGGATCGGTGACAAAGTTGCTCAGCACCGACTGCATGGACGGGACGTAGACAGAGACTTCGAACAGGTAGTACTTGCCGTACCAATCCGGTTCACCCCAGTACTGCCAGACCCCTGTCGATGTGTCGAACACCATATCCTGGGATTGCAGCGCCTCGCTGGCGGGGTCGCTGTCCGAGAAGAGATGGACCCGCACATTCTGCGCGGTCGGCGCCCACAGATTGAACAGCGGCGCGCGGTCCTCATTGAAGACCATACCGAGCGTCGCATCGGTCGCGTACAGGTCATCCAGCACGCCGGGAATCTGTATCGCGGTGGCGTCGTACAGCGCTCCGTAGATGTCGTGCATGGCGAGCGCCACCTGCCCGCGCAGCAGTTCCGGCACCCGTTCGACATCGTCGGCGCTGATGCGCAGGGCGCTGAATTCCGCCAGCTGCGGGAACCGGGCTGCCAGCGCTTCGTCAACGCCGGTGCGCACCGAGCGCAGCTTCAGATACTCGCCGCCCTCGATGCCCGTCTCGGTGAGGGTGAGTCCGCCGGTGGGGCTGTAGTACAGCCGGTACTCAGCGCCAGGAAGGCGGGGGACGTTCCAGGCGATGATGTCGGCGCTCAGCCAGTGCGCCTGCGCCTGCGCCAGATTGCCAACTGCCGGCGGCGCTTCGCCGCCCACGATGATCGTCATTGTGTTGTTCTTGGTCGTGTCAAAGCGGAATTCGACTACCTGCCCGTCGGCAGCGACAGTAAACGGAATATTCGCGCCATTCTGCGCTCCGGCATCCCCCCAGTTCAGGTCCCAACTCTCATTGGCGGCGACTTTCGCCTCGTACGAACCGGCGGGCAGCGCCGCGCTGAACACATAGACGCCGTCGCCATCCGGGTCCTGGAGCAGGCTCTTCAGACAGTCAGGCGCCCACTCGCCACAGCCGATCTCATCCTGATAGTTGCCGGGCACGTTGACGATCAGCGAGTTCACGCTGTCGGTGACCCAGTGCGTGCCATGATGGTAAATGAAGCGCAC
>JAEURA010000120.1 GCA_016789005.1 Anaerolineae bacterium | reverse complement strand
GTGACGCTGCTGCGCGCCCGGCGTGTCGACATCGTCCCCATCGCGCGGGGCAGCGTCACCCAGATCATGTCCGACGCAGTGCTGGTCCTCGACATCGAAGATCGCATCATCGATCTGAATCCGGCAGCAGAGCGCATGATCGGTCAGCCACTTGCGCGTTCTATGGGCATGACGCTCCGTGAGGCATTTCCCCAATGGTCTGGAAAGCTCGACGATCTGTCCCTCCAGCCGGGGTCTTACAGCGAGCTGCGTCTCGGCGAGGGGGACCTGGAGCAGGTCTACGATGTCCGCATCTCAGACCTGGACAATCGGCAGGCTCAGCCAATTGGTCGGGTCCTGGTCCTGAGAGACATTTCAGAGCGGGTGAAAGCTGAAAAGGCTGTCCAGCTCAGCGAGGAGCACTATCGCGCTCTGATCGAGAACGCTACGGACCTCATCGTCATTGTCGATGAGACGGTCGGCATCCGGTTTGCGAGTCCGTCCGTGATACGCACCTTTGGATACGAGATGAGCGAGATTGTCGGGAAGTGCTCGCTGGACCTCGTTCATCCGGATGATCACGCGCTCGTCGCCAATTCGCTCGCTGAGGCGATCCAGACCCGGGGAGCCTCCCTTCCAGTGATTGCCCGCTATCGCCGTGCCGATGGTACGTGGCGCAGGCTTGAATGCATCATCAACAACATGCTTGATCAGCCCGCGGTCAGGGGTGTCGTTGTCAATGCGCGCGATGTCACTGAACGCGAAGCCGTCGCGGAGGCGCTGCGCCAGAGCGAGGAGAAGTACCGGCTTCACTTCGCGCACATCAACGACGTCATCTATTCCTTCGACCAGCGCTTTGATATTGTCTCGATGTCCCCGAGTGTCGAGCGGATACTGGGTTACAAGCCAGAAGAGTTCGTCGGCAAATCGGTGATGTCTTTGCAGGAGAAAGAGCTGCTGGCGCCGGGTTATTTCGAAAAGGCGCTTTCCGAAATCGGGCAGGTGCTCAATGGACAGCGCATTCTCGACGCGCGCTATGAGTTCATCGCGAAGGATGGTGCATTGAAGATCGCTGAAATCAGCGCCAGCCCGGTCTTTCATGGCGATCAGATTGTGGGCGCGGTCAACGTCGGACGCGACGTGACTGAGCGGGTGCAAGCCGAAGAGCGGCTGCGCGCCTCGCTTCAGGAGAAGGAGTTTCTCCTCAAAGAGATTCATCACCGGGTGAAGAACAACCTGCAAATCGTCAGCAGCCTGCTCAGCCTGCAATCGGGGACGATTGACGACCCGCAAATCCGAGCGCTCTTCCGCGACAGCCAGAATCGCGTCAGCTCGATGGCGCTGATTCATGAACGATTATATCGCTCTGACAGCCTGGCGCAGATCGATTTTGGCACTTACCTGCGCGACCTGACGGGGCATCTGCTGCAGAGCTACCGTGCAGGCGACACCGGGGTGAGGCTGGTGATTGCGGCGGACGACATTCATCTGGACATCGACGCCGCCATTCCCTGCGGGCTGGTCGTGAGCGAGCTGGTCTCCAACGCCTTGAAACATGGCTTCCCCAATGGGCGAAGGGGGACGATCAGCGTCGAAATGCGCAACGCTGAAGACGCCTGGTATGAGCTGGTCGTCCGCGACGATGGCGTAGGCTTCGCCCCTAAAGCAGGACTCAAACCCTCATCGTCGCTGGGGCTTCAGTTGATCAGCAGGCTGACGGGGCAGCTCGGCGGCAGGCTCGACTACGATGGAACCGCCGGGACGACGGTCACTATCCGTTTTCCGAAGGACTTGGCACATCAACGCAGCAAAGGAACGGCACATTGATGACTCCCTCGAAGATCCTCATCATCGAAGATGAGAGCATCGTCGCCCTGGATATTCAGAGCAAGCTAGAAAGCCTGGGCTACGAAGTCATAGGTATCGTCGATACCGGGGACGATGCGCTTGAGCTGGTCGGTCGTGAGAAAGCCCATCTGGCGATCATGGACATTCAGCTGCGCGGAAGCCTGGATGGAATCGCGACCGCCCACCTTCTGCGCGCCAGCCATGACATTCCAACAGTTTTTCTGACCGCCTATGCCGATGCAGCCACATTACAGCGCGCCAAGATCGCCGAGCCTCTCGGTTATCTGGTCAAACCCTTCGAGGAGCGCGATCTGTACAGTGCAGTTGAGATTGCGCTCTATCGTCAGGCGATGGATCGCAGCCTGCGTCAGGTTTCTGACCAGCTCCACCAGGTCATCGCTTCGGTGCCGGAAGGGCTGGCGCTGCTGGACGCCGACCATCGCGTTCTGCTGCTCAACGACCGCTGTCGGGACTACCTAACACTCCTCGCCAAGGTGTCGGCGGGCGATGTCGTCGAGTGCCTGGGAGATACGCCCATCAGCGCATTGCTGGAGTCCTCGGCAGGAGAAACCTGGCGCGAGATCAAAGTCGCCGAGCCGACGCCGCGCATTTTCGAGGTGATCGCCACACCCGCCAATTCTGAACAGGCGGTTGAGGACGGCAGTCAGCCGAATCTCACCCTGGTGATCCGCGACGTGACGGAAGCGCGCAAGATCGAAGAGCGAATTCAGATTCAGGATCGGCTGGCGTCTATGGGTCAGCTGGCGGCGGGCATCGCCCATGATTTCAACAACATCCTGACCAGCATCATGCTGCTGCCGTATGCCATCCAGAAGCTGGAACCCCATCTGTCTGCCCGCAGCCGTGACTGCCTGGAAACCATCACCAGCGAAGCCAAACGAGGGAGCCAGCTGATCCGGCAGATTCTGGATTTCAGCCGGGCGTCGCTGGTCGAGGCGCAGGTTTTTGATCTGGTGCCGCTGCTGAAGGAACAGGCGAAGATGCTGCGTAGGGTGTTCCCGGACAACATCCATCTGATGCTGACGCTGCCGGGCGATCAGCGCCTCATGAATGGCGATCCGTCTCGCATCCTGCAGCTCCTGATGAATCTCGCCGTAAATGCCCGCGATGCGATGCCGGATGGGGGCGAACTGCGGATCGAACTCGACCGGGTTTCCGGCGCGGTCGCCGGCGTCGGTGGCAGCCTCGTCAAGCCGGAGTGGAACAGGATTCGCTTCACGGATCATGGGGTGGGCATTCAGCCGGAGACCCTGCCGCACATCTTCGAACCGTTCTTCACCACCAAGCCAACGGGGACCGGCTTGGGATTGGCTCAGGTCTATGCCATCACCGAACAACACGGAGGGGTCATCCAGGTGGAGAGCACGCCGGGAGACGGCGCGACCTTCTCCGTCTTCTTCCCCGCCTGGTCGACAGCGCCGGTGGAGTCCGTCGTCTCAGGCACTGGCACGCCGGAGGCTGCTTCGTATGAGCCGTCCAGTCGGGTTCTGTTCGTCGAAGACAATGAAGAAGTTCGGGCTTCTATCCAGCACATTCTCGAACTCATGGGTTTCGACGTTATACCCGCGCCGGATGGACGGGAGGCATTATCGCTGTTCGAGCAGCAGTCCGCCCGATTCGATCTGATCCTGACCGATTTGGCGATGCCGGTGATGGGCGGGCTGGAATTGTGCCGGGAACTGCGGCGCAGGGGAGCCGCAACCCCGATCGTGGTCATGACAGGTCACGCGCCGGATGCCTCTCTGAGCGAACTTGCCGAGCTTGGCGTCGCAGACACGCTTATCAAGCCTCTTGAGGCTCAGGCGTTAACGGATTCGCTCCGGCGGGCGATGCAGAAATCGCCAAGCCAGAGTTGACGCCGCGAAGGCGTTGCCCTGACGCACGAGGTGTGCGGTATCGCGCCGCCCACTCGAGCGGCGCGACGACGGATCAGTCCTCATCCGCATCATCGTCGTAGGGCAGCGCCGACGTCTCGCGCGATTCGATCCTGACGTTCTGGCGCGGGTCGCCGCAGCCACCCTGTCCATCCGGGCGGATGTGCGGCTGCGCCACATCCTCGATGCCTTTGAAGGCATAGGGGTCGCTGCCGGCGATCATCACGATGTCGCGCATATCCGCTGTCGCCATCCGTTCGCCGGCACGCGGGTTGTGCCAGGGCAGCAGCGATTCGGCGCTCATATAGTGATTGACCAGCACGCGGCGGTAGCCGCTTCTGGCGCGGTTGGGCAGCGAGCGGTGCAGCAGATAGCCGTTGAAGAAGACGACTGCCCCGGCTTTGACTTCGACCGGGATGGCATCCTCGTCGCGGTAGGGAAAGCCGATGGTCTCTTCGGAGCAGTCGAAGCGGCGGTCGTCGTGATGATGCTGGGGCCACAGGATGCCGTGCTTGTGCGAACCGGGGATCACCCACAGGCAGCCGTTCTCCACCGTCGCATCGTCCAGGGCGATCCAGCCGCCGGTCAGCGAACGGTCGCGGGTCGGGATATAGATCTCATCCTGATGCCACGCCTGACCGGGTTTGCCGGCGGCTTTGATGAAGAGCATCGACTGCATCGCCTTGACGTTCGCGCCGATCACCTTGGTCAGCACATCGACGATCACCGGATGCGCCAGGTAATCCAGCATGAGCGGCGAGAGCTTGTGCGGAAAGTGGATGCAGAGGTAGCGTTTGAGGACCTCAGCATCTTCATCCTGCGGGTCCGCCGGGGTGACGCCGCGAATCGCGCCGCGATCCCCCCGGCAGAGCGCGGTCGTCTCGGCGCGCAGCGCTTCCACTTCGTCCGCGTAGAGCGCACCATCGACGGTCAGATAGCCGTTTTCGGCGTAGAAGGCGCAGTCAGATTCGCCGATGACGGGGTACGGGCGGGTCGATTCTGCAAAAGATGCGAAAGCATGAACGGACATGGCGGCGCCTCTCAGTAATTTCGAGACAGAACATTCTGCCGTCAATTATGCACGCATCCGCCCAGGAATGACCATAAATCGACTCGCTGACTATCCGGTGCTGCGTGCCCGCTGGCGCTCATACTGGGCGATCAGTCCGCGCGCTTCGTCCATCGAAGCAGCCATGAGAAAAGTGCGCGTGAAGATGGGTACGATGCTCTTCATGACGCTCATCATCATCTTGCTGCGCAGGTTGGGATTGACCATGATGGTCAGGCGGTGATTTTTTGGCAGGTCGCGCATCACCCGGCGCAAGTGGGGCAGGGAATTGCCCTCCGGCGTGACGGAGTCCGGGTGACGCACGTTGATCAGATGGACCTCATGATCGACGGCGCGGATCATCGCCAGGGCGGAGTCAACGGCGTGGTGGTATTCGTCCCAGGTCCAATGACCGTACGAATCCGTGCGGAGGATGGTCTTTTCCGCGTTGTCCCATTCGACTGTGACGGTCATGGCAGCGACCAATCAAACTTTTAGGACGGTAAAATCACTATATGCTGAAAATAGGGTTGAGAATCATTAAGATGCTGCCCTCAGCGCCAATACTGGTGGATATGGCGCAGTATTGCGCAGTCCAGCATAATAGTGAGCAGTATGCAGTGTGTCCGAGGAATGCCCATGCAGCACCCAAAGCAGGCGACGGTAGCGGCAACAGAGGTTCGGCGCAATTTCGGCGAGGTCATCAGGCGCGCCTATTCGGGCAAGGAACATCTGATCGTGGAAAAAGATGGGCTTCCAGTAGTGGCGATCATTTCGATGTCCGAATATGAGAAACTGCTGCGCGGCAAAGAAGAACAGGATATGCAGCGGGCTGCGCGGGTACAATCCTTCGACGCCGCAGCGCGGGCTGCTGCCGATGAGATCGCCAAACGCGGTCTTTCGGACGACGAACTCGAAGCGCAGTTTGAACGTGCGCGAAAACGCAGCCACACCCTCCGATAGGCAGGTGGAACATGGACTCTGGGCGTAAGCTGCGGGTGATGGTTGACGCCAATATCTTGTTTGCCGCCAGCTATTCGCCGCGTTTTCCGTACGCCCTTCTGCGTCATGCTGCGGCGGGCGACTTTCAGCTGGTCCTCACGCCGATGATCATCCACGAAGCCCGCGAAGCACTGGCGGAAGTTGCCCCCAAGGCGATCCCGCGATTCGACGATCTGCTAGCCGCGCTGGGATACGAACTTGCGCCCTCTCCCTCTGAACAACGTCTGCAAGCGCACAGCGACCTCGTCCGCGATCCCGATGACATTCATGTTGCTCTAGGCGCTATCGACGCGGAAGTGGATTATCTTGTCACACAAGACCGTGATTTTACCGACCGCAATCCCGCCACCCAGACACTCCATGAACTGCTGAACATCGTGCTGCCTGGCACATTTCTGCGAAACCATCTGGGTTGGTCGAGTGAGGATCTGGAAGCGATACGCAGCCGCACCTGGGCGGACATCGACACATACCCTTCCAGTCCGATTTTCGAGTGATTCTCGTTCTTGCCTTCGCGGAAGGATGCGCTCATGCCAAAAAAAGTCTTCGTCAGCGGCAGTTTCGACCTGCTTCACAGCGGGCACGTCGCCTTTTTGCAGGAAGCCGCCGGATTCGGCGATCTGTACGTGGCGCTCGGTTCGGATGCCACCATCTTCGGGCTGAAGGGGCGCATGACCATCAACGGCGAGCAGGAGCGCCTGTACATGATGCGCTCGCTCGGCTGCGTCAAGGAGGCATTCGTCTCCAGCGGATCGGGCTTCCTCGACTTCGAGCCGGAGCTGCGCCGCATCCAGCCCGACGTGTTCGTCGTCAATGAAGACGGCGCATCGCCGGAAAAAGCCGCCCTGTGCGCCGAGATGAACATCGAATACGTCGTCCTGCGGCGACAGCCGCAAGCCGGGCTGCCGGCGCGCTCTTCGACCGCCCTGCGCCGCATCAGCCTGATGCCCTACCGGATCGATCTCGCCGGCGGCTGGCTGGACCAGCCGTTCGTCTCCAAGCTGTACCCCGGCACGGTGATCACCCTGTCCATCGAACCTTCGCTGGAATTCAACGAGCGCAGCGGCATGGCGACCAGCACCCGCAACGCCGCCATCGAGCTGTGGGACACGCGCCTGCCCGCCGGACCCCATGAGAAGCTGGCGAAAATCCTGTTTCGCTATGACAACCCGCCCGGCAAGTGGATCATCTCCGGCTCGCAGGATTCCATCGGCATCGTCTATCCAGGGCTGGCGCGGGCGCACTACGACGGTGACTACTGGCCCCGCCACATCGAGCATGTGACCGACGAGGCGGCGCTCCAGGTCGTCGAGAACAGCCTGTGGCTGCTCCCGCTCGGACCCCGGCACGACGGCTACGATCCGCTCGCCGAACGGGCGATCAGCAGGGACAGCGCCCGCGCGCTGGCGGACGCCGCCGATCACTGCTGGAACGCCATCCTGCGCGGCGACCTGCCGGCGCTTGGCGCGGCAGTGCGCGAATCGTTCGAGGCGCAGATCGCCATGTTCCCGTATATGGTCAGCGACACCATCCTGAGCCTGATCGACCGCTACCGCAGCCAGGCGCTCGGCTGGAAGCTCTCCGGCGCGGGCGGCGGCGGGTATCTCATCCTGGTCAGCGATCATCCCATCGAGAGCGCCCTGCGCATCACCGCGCGCCGGGCAGGCTGACCGGCATGATCCATCTCGCCGACATCACGGCGCGGCACAGCGAATCGGAACCGGACTCCTTTCCGTTCACCGTGCCGACGCTGCGGACTTTTGCGCGGCTGGAGCTGACCACGCCGGTGACATTCTTCGTCGGCGAGAACGGCAGCGGCAAATCGACCCTGCTGGAAGCCATCGCCTGCGCCGTCGGCTCGATCACCGTCGGCAGCGCGAGCGTGCGCGCCGATCCCAGCCTGGACGCCGTTCGCGCCTACGCCGACCGGCTGAAACTGGGCTGGCGGCTCAAACGCTGCACCAAAGGCTTCTTCATGCGCGCCGAAGACTTCTTCGGCTACGTCCGTGCGATGGAGCAGACGCGCGAAGAGATGCTGCGCGATGTCGCCGAAATCGACCGAGACTATGCCCACCGCTCGAAGGCGGCGCAGGCGCTCGCCCGCATGAGCTACGCCCGCGAACTGGGCGACATGCGCCAGCGCTATGGCGACGGGCTGGACGCCGCCTCGCACGGCGAAAGCTTCTTCAAGCTCTTTCGCAGCCGTTTCGTCCGCGGCGGGCTGTATCTGCTCGATGAGCCGGAAGCGCCGCTCTCGCCGCTGCGCCAGCTCACATTCCTCAGCCTGCTCAAGCAGATGGTCGATCAGGACGCGCAGTTCATCATCGCCACCCACTCACCGATCCTCATGGCGTACCCCGACGCGCAAATCCTCAGCTTCGACGGCGGAGCGATCCGCCCCGTCGCCTATGACGAGACGGAGCACGTCAGCGTCACGCGGGGGTTCTTGAACCACCCGGAGTCTTATTTGCGTCACCTGATGGCGGAGGACGACGGAGGCGAGCCATGAAATGGGCGATCCTGATCGCGCTTCTGCTGGGGATCGGCAGCGTCCGGGCGGAGCCTATCGATGAGGCAGGCGGCTATCCGACGGTGGCGGCGCTGGCG
>JAEURA010000081.1 GCA_016789005.1 Anaerolineae bacterium | reverse complement strand
GGCTGCGCCGGGGCGGTCACCGTCACCGGGGCAGCCGTCGCCACCGGCGCGGGGACCGCCGGAGCGGCGAGATCGGGTCGGCTGTCGCGAACGAACTGCACGACGCGCGCCAGCGTCGGGTAGTCGCGCAGCTTCAGGTCGTCCCGCCGGGGGATGTCGAAGGCGGCGCGGATGGCGGCGAAGGTCTCCGCCTGCTTGATGGTGTCGATCCCCAGGTCGGCTTCCAGGTCCAGGTCGAGGTCGAGCATGTCGATCGGGTAGCCGGTCTGCGCCGCCACGATCTCCAATACCTGCCTCGTCACCGGGTCGCCCCCGCCGTTGCTGGCGGTCACCGTCACCGGGGCAGCGGTCGCCACCGGCGCGGGGACCGCCGGCGCGGCGAGATCGGGTCGGCTGTCGCGCACGAACTGCACGACGCGCGCCAGCGTCGGGTAATCGCGCAGCTTCAGGTCGTCGCGCCGAGGGATGTCGAAAGCGGCGCGGATGGCGGCGAAGGTCTCCGCCTGTTTGATGGTGTCGATCCCCAGGTCCGCTTCCAGGTCCAGGTCGAGGTCGAGCATGTCGATCGGGTAGCCGGTCTGCGCCGCCACGATCTCCAGCACCTTGCGGGTGAGGTCGGCGGCGGGGGGCTGTTCTGTCTCGACCGGCTTCGGCGGCTCAAGCGGCGCGGCGGGTTCCGGGATCACCTGGACGATGCGCACCGGTTCGGGCGGCTCCGGCGCGGGCGCGGCAGCCACCGCCGGAGCGGCGGGCGGCGCTGTGTAGACGGGCGCGGGGACGCGCGGCGGCAGATCGACCGCCGGGGCGCTTCCCCCGGTGAGTGTCCGCACCTGCGGCTCCGTGCCATACTGCCAGCGGTTGGGGACGGGGGTGCGTCCCGGCGTGCCGCGCGACTTGATGCGCAGCACGCGCTTTTCGACTTCCGTCTCGGCGGCGTCATAACCGCTGATCTCGTCCAGCCAGCGCTGATACTGCGGTTTGCTGTCCACACGGTCCAACCCGCCGGGGATGCGCCGCGTCAGGCAGAGCGCGATCTGCGATCCGAAGCCAGCGGAGAGGTGCAGAGCATACTGCACCGGGTAGCGCCCGCCCCGGCTCAGGTTGAGCACGCCCAGCTCTTCATCAACTTCTTTGAAGTTGGGCACAGGCGGCACGATGCCGTATTCCAGGATTTTCAGGGCGATCACATCTTCGATGCCGACGCCCATCGGGTGACCGGTGAAGCCCTTGGTGTTGGCGATGATGATCTCTTTGGCGACTTCGCCGAAGACGTGGCGCAGCGCGGCGATTTCGGCAGAGGCGCTGCCGCCCCGCGCCGGGGTGAAGGTCTCGTGCGACATGAAGACGGTCTGCGCCGCCATCGTCTGGCGGTGCACGCCGAAGCGCCGCTCGGCGCTGGTGATGAGCGCCTCCATCACCTGGGAGATGTGGCTGACATCCAGCCGCGTGCCGTGAAAGGCGCTGTTGCGCGTCTCGGTCGCAAGCACCTCGACGATGCCGCGCATACCGCGCTCGCGGACGACATCTTCGCTTTCCACCACCAGGGCGCAGGCTCCCATGCCGAGGATCGTCCCGTGACGCCGCCGGTCGAAGGGCAGCGCCGCCTCTTCCACCCGGTCGTCGGTGGCGGCGGCTCCGGTCGCCAGGAAGCCCGCGCCGATCCATTCCAGCAGTCGGTCGCTGGTCACGTTGTCCGCGCCGATGACGATCACGCGCTGGCAGCGCCCGGCGCGAATCCAGTCTTCGGCGATGGCGAGCGCCTGGGTGGTGCTGGCGCACGCCGCGTTGACGTGGGTGTTCGGTCCGCGCGCGCCGATGTATTCAGCAAACTGGCTGTGTCCCATCGCCAGCACGCGGAAGATGAAGCGGCGGTCGAACTCGTACGGTTCGCGGTCCAGCAGGTCGCGCAGATCCGCCATGCGCCGGCTGATCTCGCTGAGCGCCGCCGGGTCGGCGACGACGCGGCGCAGGTCTTCCAGCAGCGCCAGCTGATCCAGGCGGTTCTGGTAGGCGAAGTAGCGGTTGAACTCGTCGGCATAGCGGTCACCGCCAGGGAAGGCGCTGGCGAAGATGACGCCGGTGCTGTCGCGCAGGCTTTCCGGCAGCATCCAGCGGTCGGGCAGGAATTTGCCGGTGCTGGTGGCGCGGAAGGTCTGCGCCAGCGGAATACCCGCCTCGCGCAGCGCATCCAGCCCCGCCGCCATCGCCAGCTGCGTGGTGGTGTCCAGCGCTTCGATCAGCTTGTCCGGCACGCCGAATTCCTCCGCCAGGTCGAACGCGCCGGCGCGCGCCGCCAGCTTGATCACCTCGCCGGGGTCGGTGATGGTCTCGAAGCGGTTGTTGCCATCTTCCGACTTGACCAGCCGGGTGACGCGCTTGTTGAGCATCTTGCGGCGGAAGCGTTCCGGGATCAGGTCGATGAACTGCTCGCCCTGCAGGATGCGGCGGGCGTTGTCCGGGTCGAACAGGCGCTTTTCCGCGCCAGGCAGCCCCAAGCCGCTGCCAGAGAGGACCACCGAGCCGCGCGGCGGAGCGCTGCGGTCGAAAGGCGCGCTCTGCGCCGTCGGCTGGCTGTTCTGCTGCATCAGTTTTTCGACGAGCTGGCTGAAGGCGGCGAGCGTCGAGGCGTCCGCCGGGGTGTTGGATGGCGATGGCATACTGACCTCGTTGGTCTCTGGGGCGGCGGGCTGCGCCGGGGCGGCATGGGCGGCAGGCACAGCGGTGGTCTCGATCACGGCGTATCCCGCCGCGTACAACCCACAGAGCGCCTGATTCAAGCTCGCCAGCGCGCCCTGTTTGGGGTGGTTGGTGAGCAGGGAGAGCAGATCGGACTTTCCGGCGAAGACATCATCGACGAAGCCCTTGAGGGCGCGCTTCGGACCGACTTCGACGAAGGTCCGCGCGCCGGCGTCGTAGAGCGTCTCCAAGCCTTTGACCCACTGCACCGGCGAGGCGATCTGATCTTGCAGCAGGTCCTTGATCGCGTCGACGGTCGAGGGGTAGAACTTGCCGGTGACGTTGCCCACCAGCGGCAGGCGCGGCGGGGCGATGTGCAGCCGGTCGAGCATCTGCCGCAGCGGGGCGCTCGCCGGGGCGACGATGCGCGTGTGGAAGGCGTGGCTGACCGGAAGCGTCAGCGCCTTGTAACCCGCTTCGATGAAGCGTTCCACCGCCGCATCGACGGCGGCGCTTTCGCCGCCGATGACTGACTGGCTGGCGCTGTTGATGTTCGCCGGCACAACGTAGCCGTCGATGCCGCTGAGGGTTTCGACCACCACGTCGTAGGGCGCGATGACCGCCGCCATCCGCCCCTTGTCTTCGACTTCGACCCGGCTCATCTCGCTGCCGCGCGCGGCGGCGGCTTCCAGCGCTTCGGCGAAGGGCATGACCCCGGCGACCACCAGGGCGGCGTATTCGCCGAGCGAGTGTCCCATCACCATGTCGGGCTTGAAGCCGTAAGACTCCAGCAGGCGGTAGAGGGCGATATCCAGCGTCAGCATGGCGGGCTGGGTGATCGCCGTTTGCATCAGATTGATCTCGGCTTCGGTCAGCGCCGAGGTATTTTCGGCATCGACGAAGATGTAGCGGGTCAGCGGCTTGCCGAGGATCGGCGTCATCACCCGGTCGGCTTCCTCGAAGATCTCGCGCACCACCGGCGACAGCGCGACCAGCTCACGCCCCATGTTGACGTACTGGCTGCCCTGACCGGGGAAGAGGAAGGCGATCTTGCCGGGGCGGTCGCCGCTCGCTCGGAAGATACCCTGCGACTGAAGCGGCTTCCAGGCGGCGAGGCTGTCGAAGCCCATCGCCTTCTGCGCGAGGTGGGCGCGGTGCAGCAGCTCATCGTGATCGCCGAAGTCGATCAGCAGACGCTCCTTCGCCGCCAGATCGGCGGGACGAGGCAGCGCCGGCGGCGGCATCCAGCCGTTTTCGATCCGCCCGGCGAGACCGTCCAGGGCGTCTTTCAGAGCGGTCGGCGTGTTCGCGCCGACGGCGAGCATACCGCGCACCGGGGCGGTCGCTTTCGGCGCGGGGGCATCAAGCGAGGAAGGCGCAGCGCTGAGCGAGACGCCGCCGTAGCGCCTGCCCTGGGTGAGCAGACCGGGGACATGTTCTTCCATGACCAGATGAAAGTTCGTGCCGCCGAAGCCATAGGCGCTGACGCCGGCGCGGCGCGGCGTGCCGTTCGCCTTCTCCCAGGGCGCCGCCTCGTGGATCAGATAAAACGGCGCGGAGTCGAAGTCGATATTCGGATTGGGTCGCTCGGCGTTGAGCGTCGGCGGCAGAGTTTTGTGATGAAGCGCCAGGGTCGCCTTGAGCAGCCCCGCTGCGCCCGCGCCCGCCTTGAGGTGTCCGATATTGCTCTTGACCGACCCCAAGCCGATGCGCCGGACGCCCGCCCCGCGATAGATCTCGCTCAGGCTTTCGACCTCGACGACATCGCCGACGCGGGTGCTGGTCCCGTGCGCCTCGACCATGCCGGCGGTCGCCGGGTCGAGACCGGCGTTTTCCCAGGCGCGCCCCATCGCGAGCTTCTGCCCGATGGGATTCGGGGCAGTGATGCCCTTGCCGCGCCCGTCGCTGGAACCGCCGACGCCGCGAATGACGGCGTAGACTTTGTCGCCGGCGCGTTCGGCGTCTTCCAGCCGCTTGAGTACAAACGACGCCGATCCCTCGCCCATGACGAAGCCATCTGCGCCGTCGCCGAAGGGGCGGCTGCCGGTGGCGCTGAGCGCGCCGATCTTGCAGAACTTGACGAACGTGCTGACGCCCATGTTGCGGTCGATGCCGCCGGTGACGACCGCATCGACGTGATGTTCGACCAGCATCTCGACGGCGCTGTTGATCGCCGCGAAGCTGGCGGCGCAGGCGGCGTCAGTGATGAAGTTGGGACCATGCAGGTTGAGGACGTTGGCGACCCGCCCGGAGACGATGTTGGGCAGCTCGCCGGGCATGGAGTCTTCGGTGACGGGCGGCAGGCTTTGGGCGACGACTTCCTGCCACTGGGCGAGGATGCCGTCTTTCACGGCGGCGGGCAGCTTTTCGAAGCCCTCCACCGAGCGCAGCGCCCGCGCGTATTCCGGGAAGGATAGGCGCAGGAAGGTCTGATAGTGCAGTTCACCGCCCATCGCCGTGCCCAGGATCACCGCCGTGCGGTCGGTATCCAGCGCCCGGTCGGGGTAGCCGTAATCTGCCAGCGCGTCAGAGGCGATCTGCAGCGCCCACTGCTGCCCCTGATCCATCGCCGCCGCCACGCGGGGCGGAATCTTGAAGCGCTTCCAATCGAACTGGAAGCCGCGCACCCACCCGCCGATCCTGCTGTAGGTCTTGTCGGGTGCTTCAATATCCGGATGGTAGTAATCTTCGGCTCGCCAGCGATCTTCTGGGACCTGGGTGATGCTGTAGCGCTTGCTGAGGAGGTTGTGCCAGAAGGCGTCTACATTGAGCGCATCTGGCAGGATGCAGCCGACTCCTACAATCGCGATTGCCCGATCTGCCGTTGTGTCCATGACGGCGCGTCCCTTACGCTATTCTTGTCGCTGTTCGAGATCATGCGCCGGCGAGCGTCGGCGCGGTGGTATGTTTCGTTCGTCGTACCCTAGAGCGTACCTGATAATTCATCAACGCTCTCGTAGGGGCGGCTCGCGAGCCGCCCGCACTGCCTGAAAAATCGTCACGGTTACGGCGGGCGCGTCGCGACGCGCCCCTACCAAGGGCAATGATCAGACAGGCGCTAGCGCCCCTGGAAAGGAGTCGCCATCAGGTTGCAGAG
>JAEURA010000037.1 GCA_016789005.1 Anaerolineae bacterium | reverse complement strand
TAGCCGCCGCACAACGAAAAGCGCGCCGTCCATTGTGCGGTCGGCGCGCCGGAGGATGCAGCGAGCAGGGCGGGCGCATCAGCGCGAGAGGAAGCGCGCCATCTCGTAGTAGCTCTCGTTGATCGGGCGAATCTGGTCGATTGCCTCTTGCAGCGGGATCGTCTTCATCTCGCGCCCGACCTGCGCCACCATCACGCCGGACTCGCCGGCGTTGATCACCCGCACCGACTTCACCCCCATGCGTGTCGCCAGCAGGCGGTCGAAGGCGGTCGGGCTGCCGCCGCGCTGAATGTGCCCCAGGATGGTCAGGCGAATCTCGAAACCGACGTTCTTGCCGCTCAGGAATTCCTGCAGCTGGGTCACCTTGAAAGGCGCACCCTCGGCGATGACCGCGATAGCATGGGTCTTGCCGCGCACGTAGGCGTCTTCCAGCGCCGCCGCAACTTCTTCCATCTTGACCTCGCGCTCTGGGGTGACGACCACTTCCGCGCCGCCCAGGATGCTGCCCATCAGCGCCAGATAGCCGCAGTTGCGCCCCATCACCTCGATCAAGAAGGCACGTTGATGCGAAGTCGCCGTGTCGCGCAGGCGGTCGAGCGCGTCGAGGATGGTATTCAGCGCCGTATCGACGCCGATGCTCATATCGGTTCCGTTGATGTCGTTGTCGATGCTTCCGGGGATGCCAACCGTCGGGAATCCCTGTTTGCTGAGCGCCAGCGCGCCGGTCAGGCTGCCGTTGCCGCCGATGACGATCAGCCCCTCGATGCCTTTTTCGTTCAGGCGGCGCAGCGCCTTCTTCTGACCCGCAGGGGTCTTGAATTCCTCGTTGCGCGCGGTCTGTAGGATGGTTCCGCCGCGCTGAAGGATACCGCTCACTTCGACGCTGGTGAGCAGGTTGTAGTCGCCGTTCATCAACCCGGAGTAGCCCTGCCGGATGCCGAAGACTTCGATGCCCAGCTCCATACCCGTACGCACGACCGCGCGGATTGCCGCGTTCATGCCGGGGGAGTCGCCCCCGCTGGTCATCACTGCGATGCGTTTCATAGTGTGAGATGCTCCCCTTACCTTGAGCGCCAGCTTATTTTATCGCCCTGTCGCAGCGATACCAGACTCTTCCTGAATTTCGACCTCGACGCCTTCCAGCTTGTCGATTTTGCGCAGCAGGGCGTCGCAGCACTGCGTGGTCTTGCCGTTGAAGCGCAGCACGTGGGTTGGCGCGCCCGCCTCGATGACCATGATCTCATAGTGGTCGCGCCCGAAAAAGGCGTTGATCTCGCCGACCAGCTTGGTCAGCCGCCAGCGGTCGCGCTCTTCGCTGCCGCTGCGCCAGAAGCGCACCCGCAGCAGCTTGCTCGGCGGCGGCGGCGCTTCCAGTGATTCCAGCGGCGCATCATCGAAGACCATGCCGTCTTCGTCCAGCGGCGGGAGCGCGTCGAAACCAGGCGGCTCGGCTGGGGTGGTGGGCGCTGGCGGCGCGGTGAAGGACGGCGCGGCGGGCTGAAGCGCCGCCGGCGAACTCGGCTCGCCAAAGTCCTCTTCGCCCTCCATCCAGATCGGTTCGGCATCGGCATAGGTCGGGATCAGCGCCGCCGGATCGCCGACTGCCATCTCGAATTCCTGCGTCACCCCTTCGATCTGAATCTGCGGCTCCCCGCGCCCCAGGTCGAGCCTGCCGCTGACCAGCACGACTTCGCCCGTCTCTTCAAAGAACTCCTTGAAGCGGTCCCACATCTTGGGGAAGAGGACGGCATCTATCGCGCCGAGTCGATCTTCCAGCTTGACCACCGCCATCATGTCGCCGCTCTTGGTGACCAGCTTGCGTACGCTGCTGACCAGCCCGGCGTAGCGCACCGGCTTTTCGTGCATCGCCCCGTCGGCGTTCAGCACGTCGTGGCTGTTGATGACGTTGGCGCCCTGCAGCGCCGTCAGAAACTCGTCGATAGGGTGGCTGGAGACGTAGATGCCGAGCAGCTCGCGTTCCCATTCCAGCATGCTGCGATTGCTCACCTCTTCCATCTTTGGCAGTTTGCTGAGCAGATCGTCATTGGAGGCGCTCATGACATCGCCGAACAGGCTGATCTGCCCGACCTCGCGGGCGCGGTGCTGGTCGGCGCTGAAGCTGACCAGCCGGTCGAGCGCGGCGACGAGCTGGCTGCGCGATCCCATCGCGCTGAACGCTCCGACCTTGACCAGCATTTCGACGGTGCGCTTGCCGACATGGCGCAGATCGACACGCGAAGCGAAGTCCGCCAGATCGTTGAATCGCCCGCCGGTTTCCCGCTCGTGGATCAGCATGGTGAGCGCGCCAACGCCGGCATTCTTGATCGCCGCCAAGCCGAAGCGGATGCCGCGCCGCCCGTCTTCGAGCGGCTGAATGTCGAAATCGAGCTGGCTCTCGTTGATGTCCGGCGGCAGGATGGGGATGTCGAGGCGCTTGCATTCAGCGAGGAAGGTTGTGACCTTGACAGCGTCGTCGAAATAGGTGGAGAGGAGCGCCGCCATATATTCAGCAGGGTAGTGACATTTAAGGTACGCCGTCTGCACGGTGATGACAGCGTAGTCTGCCGCATGGGACTTGTTGAAGCCGTAGTTGGCGAAGAACTCGATCTGGTCGAAGATCTTGCCCGCTGTGTCGGTGTTGACGCCGTACTCCGGTCCCTTCTCGGTGAAGATCGCCCGGTGCTTCTCCAGGTCGGCTTTCTTCTTTTTGGAGACCGCCCGCCGCATCAGGTCCGCTTCGCCCAGCGAATAGCCGAACAACTGCTGCCCGATCTGCATGATCTGTTCCTGGTAGACGATGATTCCGTAGGTCTCGTCCAGGATGTCGGCGAGCTGCGGATGCAGATATTCGACCTGCTCCCTGCCGTGCATGCGCGCATTGTACTGAGGGATGAATTCCAGCGGACCCGGACGGTACAGCGACACACCCGCCACAATGTTTTCGAACTTGGACGGCTTCATCTCGCGCAGCATGGTCTGCATGCCGCTGCTTTCCAACTGGAACACGCCGACCGTTTCACCCCGCCCCAGCATCTCGAAGGTTTCGCGCAGCATGCCGTCCTGAGTCGGATCGCCGCTGGGGCGGTAGGGGATGTTATCCATCGAATAATGGATGCCGTGATGCCGGGCGATCAGGTCGCAGGCGCGGCGCAGATAGGTCAGCGTGGACAAGCCGAGGAAGTCGATCTTCAGCAGCCCAATCGCCTCGCACGTCTCCATCGGGAACTGCGTCACCTGCTTGAGCGCGCCCTCGTCGTCCGTCTCTTTCGTCTGCCGGTGCAGCGGCAGATACTCGACGAGCGGCTGATCGGCGACGATCACCCCGGCGGCGTGCGTCGAGGCGTGGCGGCTGACCCCCTGCAAATGAGAGGCGGTGTCGATCACCTGCTTGATCGCCTCGTTGCTGCCGTAGAGCTTCTTCAGGTCGGGGTTGCCCTCCACATAATCGTGGACCGGCTTGGGTTTTGGCTCGGTTGGAATCAGGCGCGCCGCCTGGTTGACCAGCGCCAGATCGACGCCAAGCGCCCGCCCCACATCGCGGACGGCGGCTTTCGCCCCCAGCGTCCCGAATGTGATGATCGCCGCTACCTTATCCTCGCCGTACTTGCGCGAGGTGTAGGCGATCATCTCGTGGCGGCGGTCGTCGGGAAAGTCCATGTCGATGTCGGGCATGGTCACGCGACCGGGGTTGAGGAAGCGTTCGAAGAGCAGATTGTTCTGAATCGGGTCGATATTGGTGATGCCCAGCGAGTAGAGGACCACGCTGCCCGCCCCGCTGCCGCGCACGTTCCACCAGATATCCGCCTGACGGGCGAATTCGCACAGGTCCCAGACGATCAGGAAGTAGGTGGCGAAGCCCATCTTTTCGATGGTGGCGATCTCGAATTCCAGCCGTTCACGCAGCTCGGCGTCGTGATAGGCGCGGTCGCCGTAGCGCCAGACCAGCCCTTTTTCTGCCAGGTGACGCATGAAGGAGTCGCTGGTGAACCCTTCTGGGACGGGGAAGACCGGCAGATGGTATTCCTTGCGGCTCAGGTCGAGGTCGCACATCTCGGCGATCCTGACCGTGTTGAGCAGCGCCTCACCGTTGTTGATGTGCCCGAACTGGCTCCACATCTGTTCAGGGCTGGCGAGGAAGTAGCTGTTGTCGCTCATGCGCATGCGGTCAGATTCAGACTTCAGCGCTGTCGTCTGAATGCAGAGCAGGGTATCGTGCGGGTCGTAGTCTTCCGCCGTGATGTAATGCACGTCGCTGGTGGCGACCAGACCGACCTGGTCTTTTTTGCCGCTGCGCACCAGCCACTCGTTGACTGCCGCCAGCTCGTCCAGCTTGTGGTGCTGGAGTTCCAGGTAGAAGCGATCTTTGCCGAAGGTCTGGATGTACCAGTCTACGATGGCGCGCGCGCTGTCGTCGCTGCCGCGCATGATCATGCCGGGAATCTGACCACCCAGGCACGTGCTGGTGGCGATGATGCCTTCGCTGTGCCGTTCCAGAAACTCTTTGTCGATGCGCGGCTTGTAGTAGTACCCCTCCAGCTGCGCCGCGCTGGCGATCTTCATCAGGTTCTTGTAACCCGTCTCGTTCATCGCCAGCAGCAGCAGATGGTGATTCTCGCGGTCCTTGCCGGGGTCACGGTCGGTCATGCGCCGGTCGAAGGGCGTGATATAGCCCTCCATGCCGATGATCGGCTTGATGCCCGCTTCCTTGCAGGCGTTGTAGAAGTCGATGACGCCGTACATCGTGCCGTGATCGCTGATGGCGAGCGCGTTCATACCCAGGTCGCCGGCGCGCCTGGTCAGCTTTTTGATGTCACAGAACCCATCCAGCAGCGAGTATTCGGTGTGGACGTGAAGATGCACAAACGGTTGATCAGTCATGGGCGGGAAAATGCGTCCGTATGTTCGTTTTGCCCCTTCAGTATAACACCGTTCGATTTGCGCTAGAATCGAGCGGGCAGGCTCGCCTGCGATAGCGCATCGTAAGTGTATTGTTTGAGGGAGGGTGTGATGAAGCGGGTGAACGACGTATGTCGATGGAGTGTGGCGTTACTGGGGCTGCTGTGGATGTGGGGTGGGCTGATCGGGGTTGCGCCCGTGCGCGCACAGACCGACAGCGCGGCTTGTTCGAGCGGCTCGTCCGAAGCGCCGGGATGGCGCGACCTGAGCCTCGTCTCCGGCGGGGAGGAGCGGCGCTACCAGCTGTACGTTCCAACCGGTTATGACGGCACGACGCCGCTGCCGGTCGTGCTGAGCATGCACGGCTTCTCTTCCAACCCCCAGCAGCAGCGCGATTTTTCCCGCTGGGATGTCTATGCCGAGCAGGAGACCTTCCTGGCGGTCTTTCCGCGCGGGACGGGTTTTCCGCTGCGCTGGAACGCCGGCGCGTTCTTTGACGCGCGGTCAGGCGCGCTGGGCAGTGCCTTCATGGGCGCACAGGTCGATGACGTGTTGTTCTTCGGCGATCTTCTGGACGAACTGGCAGCGGCGCTGTGCATCGACGCGGCGCGCATCTATGCCACCGGCTTGAGCAACGGCGGCGGCATGAGCAACCGCCTCGCCTGCGAAATGGCGGATCGCATCACCGCCATCGGCACGGTCGCTGGCGCGTATCCGGCGCTCGATGGAGGATGTGCCCCGGCGCGTCCCGTGCCGGTCATCAGCTTTCACGGCGTGGTCGATCCGATCGTGCCGTATCAAGGCTCGGAAGAGATGCGCCTGCCAAGTATCGAGACCTGGGCGCGGGAGTGGTCCGAACGCAACGGCTGCACCGACACGGCGATCACGCATCTGGCGATCCCGTCGGGGATCGTGGCGGACGCGCCGACGATTACGCAGCACAGTGGGTGCGACGGTGACGTTGAAGTTGTGCTGTATATGATTCCCGATGGCGGGCACACCTGGCCCGGCGCTGCGCCGAGCTTCGACCTGCTGATTGGCAAGACCCGCCAGGACTTCGACGCGACGGCGATCATGTGGGCGTTCTTCCAGCGTTTCGCACTCAACTCCTGATCCACTGACTTCCGCCTTTCGGGGCGCGCCGCTACGGACATTCTTCTTACAATTCGGCGGCGCGCTCCTGCTCTATAATGAGTCTGTTCGCAGACCTCGACCGACCTCACTGCCGCACGTACAGGAAGCAGCCTGAACTCATGCCAGAACTGCCAGAAGTGGAAAATGTCGTGCGCGGGCTGCGCGAGCCGCTCGTCGGGCGGGTCGCCGGCGCGCTCTGGTACGACTGGGCGAAGACCATCCGCACGCCCGACCCTGATTCGTTCGCCGCGCGCATCGCCGGGCAAACCTTCCGCGCGGTCGAACGCCGGGCGAAATACATCCTGTGCCGGATGGATCACGATACGCTGGTCGTCCACCTCAAGATGACCGGTCGGCTGTACGTGACCGATGCCGGGCTGGCGCATCCGGACGACCGCTGGGCGCACTTCCGCCTGGGGCTGGACGGCGGGCGCGAGCTGCGCTTCTCCGACGCCCGCAAATTCGGCTTCGTGGCGCTGGTGGCGTCGCTCGACGAACTGGAGGTCGATCTCGGTCCCGAACCGCTGGAAGGCGGCTTCACCCAGGCGTACATGCGCGACCGGCTGTCGAAGACGGGCAGGGGCATCAAAGCCCTGCTGCTGGATCAGGCATTCGTCGCCGGGGTCGGCAACATCTACGCCGACGAAGCCCTGTGGCGCGCCAGGATTCACCCCATGACGCCGGCAAACGCGCTGAGCACGGCGGCGGTCAAGCGGCTGCACTCAGCCGTGCGCGCGGCGCTCGCCGACGGCGTGGAATTCGAGGGCGCGAGCATCAACTGGTATCGCAAGCCGGATGGCAGCCAGGGTGAAGCGCAGAATCATTTCTCGGCGTATGATCGCACTGGTGAACCCTGCCCGCGCTGCGGTGCTGCGATTGAGAAGATCCGTGCAGCGGGGCGCGGCACCCACTACTGCCCGCGCTGTCAGCGGTTGTGAGTCTTCCGGAGGCGAGGCGAGATGGATAGCGGAATTGAGGCTTTCTTCCGGCAGATTCCCGCCGGGCTGATCCTGATGTTTTGCGGGTCGGGGACGCTGCTGATTGGCGCGCTCGCCTATATCATCTGGTCGCGCAGCCGGCGCAATCGACAAGGCGCTGCGCCGAGCGTAGAAGTAGTCATGGAGGTCAAACCGATGGACGACGATCTGATGCCCGATCTGGATGCGCTGTCACATCCCAGCGAGAAACCTGTCGCGCCACCGGGGTCGGCGCTGCCGCAGAAGTTCAGCGCTCCGCCACCTCCGCCGTCGCTGGACTCTGCCCCGCCCGCCGCTCGCCCTGGCGGAGCCTATCGGCTGATGCTGAGCAGCGGCGGCACGGCGGACGCCGTCGAGGTCTTCACCGTCCTCCGAGATGTCGCCGATGGCTCGCTGATCGTTCAGATCGGCGGACGCGCTTACCGCCATCCGGTGTCGGGAGCAGATGCCGATTTCATGCGCCGGCTGAACAGCGCCCTGCGCGATCTCGCTTCCGCGCCGCCCGCCGCCCCTGCGGCAGAGCCTGACGCTGCGCAAGAGAGCTTCGAGATGCCGCCGGACTTCGATTCACCACCGCTGGACGCTGCACCGGGGACTGTCCCCGGCGATCTGCCCAAGTTTCGCATGGAGGACCAACCGCCGCTCACGACCCGCCGGGGACGCAAGCCGCCCACCGTCGAGATCCCTTCGATCAACATCGGCGCGTCCATCGAAGCCTTCCTTCAGCACAAACGCGCAGTCAGCGGCGACTTCGCCGGTCGCAGAATCCACGTGCGTTCCGGCTTGGGCGGGGCGATAGTGATCGAGGTGGATGGGCAGTTCTACGACGGCGTGAATGACATCGCCGATGTCGAAGTGCGCCGTTATCTGCAAAAGACCATCGAGGAATGGCAGAGCCGGCAGTGACGTTCTGGCGAAGTCAGGCGTAGGGTTCGTCGATCTTGACGACGGCGTGCTTGCCGTCCGCCCCTTCGACGTAGCGCCCCATCGGGCGCACCGGGTCGTGCGGGAAGATCAGCAGGGCGTTGGTTTCCAGCGCCCACTTCTGGTAGATGCGCTTGTTTTCCAACGTGACTACCGGTTCCAGGTCATAGGCGGTCATCCAGCCCAGGCGCTCAAAATGAATGGCATAGCTGGACAGATCGCAGGTGAACATGGCGAACTGCCCGCCGCTTTCCAGGATTACGCTCATGTGTCCCGGCGTGTGCCCCGGCGTGACGACCCCGCGAATCCCCGGTCCCAGATCGGTATCACCTTCGAGCAGGCGAAGCTGACCGCTTTCGTAGAGCGGCACGTAGTTTTCCGCCAGATAGGTCGCCCGCGTGCGCTCGTTGGGATGGGTGGCGTCGTAGTATTCGCGCGCCTGCACCACATATTCGGCGTTCGGGTACATGGGCAGGATCGCGCCGCCCTCGCCGTACACCGTGTTACCGCTGCTGTGATCGCTGTGCAGGTGCGTATCGATGACCAGATCGATGTCGTCAGGAGTCAGGTTCAGCCGCGCCAGCGCCCCACGCACGCCGCCGGTCGAACGATCCATGAACAGATAGCCGCGCTGCTTTTCCGGCACTTTTTCGCCGTAGCCCGCGTCGATCAGGATGTTGCGCCCGCCGTGCTGCACCAGCAGGACGTGCTGCGTCATCGGCACGCGGTTGTCTTCATCCGGCGGCATCATGCCGCGCCACAGCGCGCGCGGAACCAGCCCGAACGCCCCGCCGCCTTCGACCAGAACGCGGCAGTCGTTGATCAGATGCAGGCGCATGTCGCCGAGGGTGATCACTGAAGCTTGCCTCCTTGATCACTGTCCAGCCACGACCGGAAGCGGGCGACCAGGGCGGCGCGCTCTTCCTCCGGCAGGAATGTCGAGTCGGCGGCGGTCAGGATGTGACGCTTGATGTCCCCGATGCTGAAACCGAGCAGGCGCATGGCGGCGGCGTACTCGTCGCTGAGGGTGATATTGGAGATCAGCGGGTCGTCGGTGTTCAGCGTCGTCCTGACGCCTGCCTGGTAGAGCGCCGTGATCGGGTGGTCAGCATACGTCCCGATGACGCCGCTGTCCACGTTGCTCGTCGGGCAGACCTCCAGCGGGATGCCCCGTTCGATCAACAGTCGCACGACAGTCGGGTCTTCGCCGGCGCGCACGCCATGCCCGATGCGGTTCGCGCCGAGCGATTCCACCGCCTCGCGCACATTTTCCGCGCCGGACCACTCGCCCGCATGGATGGTGATGAACAGCCCTGCCGCCTTGGCGCGCTCGAACAGCCGGGCGAACGGCTGCGACGAAAAGCCGGATTCCTGACCGGCGAGGTCGATGCCGACGATACCGCGATCCTTGAAGGCGATTGCCGTCTCGATCACGCCTTTGGCGACTTCAACCGTCTCGTGCCGGTTCATCGACAGGATCAGCGCGCACTGGATGTCGTGAGCTGCAGCCGCTTCGGCGGCGGCGGCGCACACCCAATCCACGATGTTGTCGAAGGCGCATTTCATCAGGTTGTTGAGCGCCTGCGGCGTGAAGCGCAGCTCCAGGTAGCGGACATTGTCGGCGGCGGCATCGGCGATCACCTCATGGGTGACGCGCTGGATGATCGGCTTGGAACGGTAGAACTGCCGCAGGACGGCGAACTTGCTGAGGAACTGCTGCCAGGTACGCGGTTCGCCCGGCATCAGCTGAACGAAGGGGCGCAGACCCTCTTCCGTCGTGCTGGGCAGGGTCAGCCCATGTTCCAGCCCAATGGAAATCAGGGTATTGATCCGAAGCGACCCTTCGAGGTGGCGGTGCAGTTCGATTTTGGGCAGCGCGCGAGCCTGTTGCAGCAGAGCGTCGTCCATCGCAGGCGATCCCCCTTGGTAGCCGGTTCAGACGCATATCCGTGAAACGATGATTCCAAACGCCGATTGTAGTTGGATCAGGCTCGCTCCGCCAGCAGCCAGCTCCAATAGCGCCACGCCATCATGACCGCCAGTGTCGCCGCCAGCGCCGGCAGACCATCGATCATCAGCACACGGGCGAAGTCCGCCGGAGTCCCGCTTTCGACCGGCAGCAGGGCGTACAGGAAGCGTGCGCCGCCGCTGATCAGCATGCACACGGCGGCGGCGAAGAAGCCGATGTAATAGGACCGGGCGCGGGTCGCCGCGCCGAGTTTGCGGCTCAGCAGCCCCAGCACCAGGAAGGCGAAGGCGACAGCCGAAGGGGCGATCAGCGCGGCGACAGCCGAAAGCTGGTTCATGCGTGTCATTCTTCCGGCAGCCTGCGCCCGCTGGACATGCGCCAGTAGAGCAGGGTGCATAGGGCGATCAGCAGCAGCCCCGCCGCGGCAGAAAGCAGCACGCCGACGGCATCATCGACCATTTGCAGACGAGTCTGGCGCACCGCCTCGACTCCGAACAGCCCGATGGGCGCCAGATACAGCCAGTAGTACGTCCTCTCCCCGGAGAATTTCTGGTAGAAGCGGGCGATCAGCAGCAGGAAGCCGATCGCCGCCGCCAGCAGAAACCAGGTGTACAGGGTGAGAAGCTGGCTGAAGGCTGCCGGGTTCACGCCTGCGAAGCCCCTTCGATCACCGTCTGAATGGCGAGGGCGCGAAAATCGCGGTCTTCGCAGGCGTGAAGAAACCGCGCCACGTCCGCCCGCGCTTCATTCCGGTCGGTCAGGCGATAGATAGTCTGGTAGCCCGCCACCTGCGCCCGCAGCAGCCCGCCTTCGACCAGCGCGGGCAGCGCCCTGGCGACCTCAGCTTCTTCCCGACCGGCGAAGCGCGCGATGTTGCGCGCTGTTTCCGAAGCGTAGGGGTTGTTGTGAAAGAACGTCATCACATCCCACTTGGCGAAGGTGTTCATCGTTGTGCGGACAAACGCCAGCACTGCCTCTTGTTCGTGCGCATCCTGAACCATAGCGCTACTCGGTCACGCCCATGCGATCCTGCTTGTAATGACAGTGCTTGTATTTCTTTCCGCTGCCGCACCAGCACGGATCGTTGCGCCCGATATTGGCTTTCACGCCGGACTTGCGCACCGGCTCCGGCTTGCTGTCGGCGACCGCTCCCGCTTTGGTCGCCTGGACATTCTGCGGGACCACGCGCTGCATCACCCGCTGCGCCTGTGCCGGAGCGCCGACCTGAACGCGGAAGATGTCGCGCGCCGCACGGGTGCGGATTTCATCCTGGAGCGCCTCCCACATCTGGAAGGCTTCGCGCTTGTATTCGACCAGGGGGTCGCGCTGCGCCATCGCCACCAAGCCGATGCCCTCGCGCAGCACGTCCAGATCGGTCAGGTGACGCCGCCAGTAGAAATCGATGGCGCTCAGCATGACCACGCGCTCGATGCGGCGCATCAGGTCCTCGCCCAGTTCCGCCGTCTTTCGGTCGTAAGCTTCTTCCAGCCCGTCGCCGACGATGTCTTCCAGCGCCTCCAGCGAGTCGGCGTCTTCCAGCGTCTCCGCCGTGACGTGCGCCGGGACCGGGAAGACGGTGTAGAGCTGGCGCAGCAGCGCCGCCATATCCCAGTCTTCCAGGGCAGCGCCTTCGCCGCTGAATTCGCCGATCACGCCCATCGCCGCGGCGTTCAGGATGTCCAGGAACTCGTCGCGCAGCGAAGGATTGTTCAGCACCTCGCGCCGCTGGCGGTAGATCACCTCGCGCTGCTTGTTGACCACGTCGTCGTATTCCAGGACGCGCTTGCGGATGTCGAAGTTGTAGCCTTCGACCCGCATTTGCGCCTGACCGATGGAGCGGCTGATGATCGGATGTTCAATCGGCTCGTTTTCCGGGATTTTCGCCCACTGCATGACGCTTTTCACGCGGTCGCCGCCGAAGCGCTTGATCAGATCGTCTTCCAGGCTCAGATAGAAGCGCGATTCACCTGGGTCGCCCTGACGCCCGGAACGCCCGCGCAGCTGGTTGTCGATGCGCCGCGCTTCATGTCGTTCCGTGCCCAGGACGAACAGCCCGCCCATTTCGATCACCTTCCTGCGGTCGGGGTCGATTTCGCGGGCGATTTCGCCGACCAGCGCCTTGAACTCTTCCGGCGGGACCTGGGTCACGTCCTTGCCATCGCGGCGCAGGCGTTCGCGCGCTAAGCCTTCCGGGTTGCCGCCCAGCAGAATATCGACGCCGCGCCCTGCCATGTTGGTGGCGATGGTCACCATGCCGAGGCGTCCCGCCTGGGCGATGATGTCCGCCTCACGCTCGTGCTGCTTGGCATTCAGGACTTCATGGCGGATGCCGGCTTTCTTCAGCGCCTTGCTCAGACGCTCGCTCGTCTCAATCGCCACCGTGCCGACCAGCACCGGCTGCCCGCGTTCCTGCCGCCCGCGAATTTCGTCGATCACAGCGCCGAACTTGGCAGCTTCGTTCGCGTAGATCAGGTCGTCGTGGTCTTTGCGCACCATCGGGCGATGCGTCGGGATGCTGACGACTTCGAGATTGTAGATCTTCTCGAATTCCTCGCTCTCTGTCGCCGCCGTGCCGGTCATGCCCGCCAGCTTGCGATACATGCGGAAGAAGTTCTGGAAGGTGATGGTCGCCATCGTCAGGTTTTCGCGGCGAATCTCTACGCCTTCTTTGGCTTCAATCGCCTGATGCAGACCTTCCGAGAAGCGGCGTCCGTACATCAGACGTCCGGTGAACTCATCGACGATGATCACCTGCCCCTCCTGGACGATGTACTCCTTGTCCAGGTGGTACAGGGCATGGGCGCGCAGCGAATTGTCCAGATAGGGGACCATGTCGGCGTGTTCCGGCGTGTACAGCCCTTCGACGCCCAGCGCCCGCTCGACGCGCTCCGTTCCGGCGTCCGTCAGGTAGACCACGCGGTCCTTGATGTCAATCACATAGTCGCCATCCGGCTCCTGCTCGTCATCCTCGACACTTTCCTGGCTGCTCGCCTTGAGGATGCGCACAATCTGGGCGAAGCGGCGGTACAGGTCGGACGGCTCATCCGCCTGTCCGCTGATGATCAGCGGCGTGCGCGCTTCGTCGATCAGAATGTTGTCCACTTCATCGACGATGGCGTAGTTCAGGTCGCGCTGCACCATCTGGGGCAGGTCGCCGATCATGTTGTCGCGCAGGTAGTCGAAGCCGAATTCGTTGTTGGTTCCATAAGTGATGTCCGCCAGATAGGCGTCCCGGCGGCTGACAGGGCGCAGGTTTTGCAGGCGGGCGTCGTCAGAAGGGTAATTCGGGTCGAACAGATAAGAGCCGGTCGTCGGGTCATTGCCCATATTCTGGATCACGCCGATGGACATGCCGAGGAAGTAATATACGGGTCCCATCTGCTGGACGCCGACCTTGCTCAGGTAGTCGTTGGGCGTGACCAGATGCGCCCCTTTGCCGGCGAGCGCGTTGAGGTAGAGCGGCAGGGTGGCGACCAGCGTCTTGCCTTCGCCGGTCTTCATCTCGGCGATCCTGCCTTCGTGCAGCACGATGCCGCCGATCATCTGAACGTCGTAATGGCGCAGACCGATGGTGCGCGTGGACGCTTCGCGCACCACTGCGAAGGCTTCGGGCAGCAGATCGTCGAGTGTTTCGCCGCTGGCGAGCCGCTTGCGGAAGGCGTCGGTCTTGGCGCGGAGGTCCGCGTCGGTCAGCTTCTTCAGGGCTGACTCGAACTGGTTGATACGTTCGACGACTTCACGATAGCCCTTGAGTGCGCGGGCGGTGGGGTCGCCAAAGACGGATGTGACGAGATTTTTGAACATGCTCGCCTCTGCTACAGATCTCGTTCAAGTGTTGCGAAAGGCGATTATAGCATAGCGACATATGCGGGACGTTAGAGACCGTCGCGCCGGCGCGATTATCGGATACACTAAGCCATGAACTGGAAGCGATGAGGAATGAGGGATGAGGGTCTGTGACAGCGATCCCTTCTATTCCTGACCTCGTGTCTTTCGACGTGTGGCTTGGCGCGAAATGCGCTGGACGGGGTAGTGCGGGCGAACTGTGTGCGGAATAACGGGCATTTGGCGTCTGGATGGTGGACCAATCGATCCGGTTTGCGTCGAGCAGGCGGCGGGCTTGATGCGCCATCGCGGACCGGACGACGAAGGCTATTGGCTGGCGGAAACGTCGAGCGGGCGCTGCGCGCTGCGCGGAGGCGCGGACACTCCGCCGGAGATCGGGCATGATCCGCTCAGCCGTCCGCTCGACTTCCAGCCCGATCTGGCGCTGGCGCACCGCCGGTTGGCGATCATCGACCTGTCGCCCGGCGGGCATGAACCCCTGACCACCGTCGGCGGCGACCTGTGGCTGACCTTCAACGGCGAAATCTACAATTACCTGGAGCTGCGCGACGAGCTGAAGGCGCTCGGCTGTGCCTTTCACACCGAGGGCGACGGCGAGGTCATCCTGCAGGCGTACCGCACCTGGGGGCTGGCATGTCTGGAACGTTTTATCGGCATGTTCGCCTTCGCCCTCTATGATCTGCGCCGCCGCCGCCTGTGGCTGGCGCGCGACCGCTTCGGCATCAAGCCGCTCTATTACGCCTTCGACCGCCGGCAGATCGCCTTCGCCAGCGAGATCAAAGCGCTGCGCCCGCTGCTGCCCGGCGCGCTTCAGCCGGACCTGAGCCAGCTCGCCTGGTTTCTGCATTACGGGCGCGTCTACAATGCCCCGCGCACCTTTTTCGAAGGGGTGCGCGAGCTGCCCGGCGGTCACGCGCTGATCGTCGAGGACGGCGTGGTCGGTGAACCCGCCGCTTACTGGGATATCGATCTCGGTCGGGTGCGGGCGACCTATGATTACGCCAACCCGGAGGCGGAACTGCTGCGTTTGCTGCGCGATGCCGTTCGGCTTCGGCTGCGCAGCGATGTGCCGGTCGGGACCTGTCTGAGCGGCGGGCTGGATTCCAGCGCCATCGTCGCCATCGCCACCGGGCAGCTGCGCGAAACCGATCCCGCCGGGCGGATGAACAGCTTCAGCACCATTTACCCGGTCAGAGGTATGGACGAGGGGCGCTACATCCGTCTGGTCGGCGACCAGTATGGCACGCAGGGGCACACCGTCACCCCGGACGCCGTCGGCTACCTGGAACGTCTGGAACGGATCACCTGGCATCAGGACATCCCGACCGGGACGACCGGCGTGTACTCGCAGAATTTCGTCATGAGCCTGGCGCACGGCGTCGTCACCGTGCTGCTCGACGGGCAGGGCGCGGACGAGCTGTTCGGCGGCTATCTCAGCTACGTCGTCGCCCACCTGCGCGATCTGCTCCAGCGCGATCCGCTGCGGGCACTGCCGCAGGGCGTTCACTTTGCCGCTCAGGTGTGGTCGCGCTTTCAACCCTGGTTCACCGCCCGCGAATTCGCCAATCGGGTCGCCGGCTACGCGCGTCACGGGCGCTTCAGCGGCGCAGCGCTGACGCCGGACCTCGCTGCGCTGGCGCAGGCTCGCCAGGCGGAAGACCCGCCGCTTGTTTTGCCCGGCGCTGATGCGCTGAACAGCCTGCTGTACCGCGCGCTGCGGCGCGACAGCATCCCGGCGCTGCTGCATTACGAGGACCGCAACAGCATGGCGTACAGCATCGAGGCGCGCGTGCCATTTCTGGATCACCGGCTGGCGGAATTCGCCCTGGGCATCCCCGGCGACCTCAAGATCAGCGGCGCGGTCAATAAGGTCATCCTGCGCCGGGCGCTGCGCGGAGTTGTCCCCGATGCCGTCGTGGACCGGCGCGACAAGCTTGGCTATCCGACGCCTTTCGGGCAGTGGCTCAAGACGGACGCCCGTCTGCGCGAAGGTGTACGCGCCATCGTCTTTGACGGCGTCCTGCCGCGCGGCTGGGTGGAGCGCGCCGGTGTCGAGGCGATCTGGGAGCGTCAGGTGAGCGGCGTCAGCGACTCCAGCGCGCTGCTGCACCGTCTGATCACCGCCGAGATGTGGACTCGCCAGCAGGCGAGCGTGTGAACTGATGCACATCCTGATCGTCGCCTCCTACTATCCTACAGCCGAGAATCCGGTAACGGGCATCTTCATCGAGAAGCAGGCGCTCGCGCTGCACAAAGCCGGACATCAGGTCGGCGTGCTGGTGACGCCGCGCATCAGCGCCACCCGCGAGCAGCTGCGCCGCGGCGGGTTCGGGTCGCTGCGGAGCGTCACCCGCGAGACGTACTTCCCCTATGACGCCGACATCCCCGTCTACCGCATGCACTGGGGATGGTTTCCTCGCCCGCTGCCGCCGGTGGTGGCTCTGCTGACCGGCAGCGCCGGGGCGGCGGCGTACCAGGGATACGCCCTGGCTCATGGGACGCCTGATGTGCTCTACGCTCATGACACTTTCTACGGCGGCTATCTGGCATCCGTGATCGGCGACAAAACCGGAATCCCCTTCGTCACCCTGGAGCACTCAACTTCCTACCTGGAAGGCAAGATCATCTTTCCCATGCAGCCGCGCATCATCAGACGAGTCCTGCGGCGGGCAGCGGCGCGCTGCGCTGTCGGGAAGGCGCTGGCACAGGCGCTGATGCGCTACGCGCCAGAGATGCCGGTGGAGACGCTGGGCAACGTCATCGACGTGACGCGGTTCTTTCCGCAGCCCAACCCGCCGGCGGTGTCGCAGGCTGAGCCGTTTCGATTCACGCTGGTCGCCGGCTTGAAAGAACGGCGCAAAGGCTTCGACATCCTGATCGCCGCCCTGGCACGGCTCGCTGCCGATGGGCTGAACGCGCATTTGACCATCGGCGGCGATGGTCCCCTTAAGGCGGAGATCGCGGCGTTCGCTGAACAGCAGGGAGTGGCAGATCGCGTGGTCTTCACGGGCAGGCTGACCCCCGACGGCGTTGCCGAACTGATGCGGCGCAGCCACGCCGTCGTCTGCGCCAGCGCGGTCGAGACCTTCAACGTGACCCTCGCCGAAGCGATGGCGTGTGGCGTGCCGGTGCTGTCCACCCGCTGCGGCGGACCGGAGGATTTCATCGCGCCGGAGACGGGCATTCTGGTCCCGCCGGGCGACACGGCGGCGCTCGCCGACGGGATGCGCCGGATGATCGCCGAATATGCCCGCTTCGACCGCGCCGCTGCTCGCCGAATCATCGTCGAACGCTACAGCGAGGCAGCGTTTGCGGCGCGGCTGACGGCGATCTTTCAGGGCGTGACGCATGGGCGATAATCCGCTGCGGCTCTGGCTGGTCACCCAGTTCTACCCGCCGGATGGCGGCGCGTCGGCGGTGCGTCTGAGCCGTTTGGCGCGGCTGCTGGCGGAGCAGGGGCATGACGTGACGGTGCTGACCGTCATGCCGCACTACTGGTCGGGGACGATAGCCGAACCCTACCGGGGCAGGCTGTTCATGCGAGAGATGCTGGACGGCGTGACCGTGCTGCGCGCCTGGCTTTATGCCTCGCCGAGCAAGCGCGCCCGCGCCCGCCTGCTCAACCAGATCAGCGCTATGCTGACCGTCGCGCTGCGCGGCACGTTCGCCCGCCGCCCCGATGCCATCCTGCTGGAGTCGCACCCGCTGTTCATGGCGCTGGCAGGCGGCTGGCTGCGGCGCATCAAGGGCGCGCCGGTGGTGCTGAACGTGAGCGACCTGTGGCCCGAATCCGCCGTCGAGACGGGCGTGCTGCGTGCCGACAGCCTCCTGGTTCGCCTGGCGATCCCGGTTGAGCGCTGGGCGTACCGCGACGCCGCGCAGATCGTCGGCATGACCGAGGGTGTCGTTGCCGGCATCCGGCGCGCCGGGGCAGACCCGGATAAGATCTCGCTGATCACCAACGGCGTCGATCTCGCTCGTTTTCGCCCTGGCGCGGGCGACCGCCGGGCGCTGCGCGACCGCTTCGGCATCCCGCCCGATCAGATCGTGGCGCTGCACGTCGGCAACATGAGCACGACTTACGATTTCGCGCCAATTCTGGAGTCTGCCGCCGTGCTGCCGGAGATCGCCTTCCTTTTCGTCGGTTCCGGGACCCAGGAGCCGGCGCTGCGCGCTGAGGCTTCCGAGCGCGCCCTGAGCAACATCCATTTCGCGGGCGTCCTGCCCCACGACCAGATGCCTGATGCCTGGGCGGCGGGCGACCTGTGCCTGATCTCGATGGGCGATCACGGGCTGTCCTACGGCACGCGCCCGGCGAAGCTGTACGAAGCGCTGGCGAGCGGTATGCCGGTGATCGCAGCGATTCGCGGTGAGGGGGCGGCGCTCCTGAACGATGCCGGCGCGGGTATCGTCGTGCCCATCGGCGATTCTGCCGCCATGCGTGAGGCGATTCACCGGCTGGCGGGCGACTCTGCGAAGCGCGCCGCCTCCAGCCAGAGCGGGCGCGCCTATGCCGAGATGCATCTTTCCCCCGAACGGGTGCGGGACGCCTATCTTGAAGTGATCCGCCGCGCTGTTCATCAAGCGCTTATGCGGCGCTAAATTCGCAGTAAGCGGCGCGCGCCACACTCCTGAACGGTTTAATGACGTAAAGGGGTGCGGGTGTGTTGGAATCGATGATGGCGCGATGGAAGGATAGGACGGCGGCGGATTATGGCATCATCCTTGCCGTAGTTGCCTGCCTGGCGATTGTGGCGCTCGGCGTGGTGCTGACGCGCTTCGAGCTGGAGCAGCCGGGACCGGCGTTTGACGGGTTCTTCTACGAATGGCAGCGCGCCGACCCGGACTTCTGGTCCAGGGCGACCGCCTGGGTGGGCTTCGGGCTGCACCAGATCGGCGTCTGGCTGTGCATTTATTACGCCCAGAAGCACTACACCAAATACACCGACCGGCTGCGCGGGGCGAACTGGGCGGCGTTGGGCGTGAACACCCTGTTCATCGTCCTGCACTTCTTTCAGACGATGTTCTTCTACGACGGGATCGCCCAGGATTTGCCGAGCTGGACGGCGCAGTTCACGGTGATCATGATGCTCTTTGTCATCGTGGCGATGGAGAACAAGCGGCGCGGCATCTTCTTCGGGCGCAAAGTCAATTTTCGCCAGGAATTCTACGCCTGGATGCGACAGTATCACGGCTATGCCTTCAGCTTCGCGGTCATCTACACCTTCTGGTTTCACCCGATGGTCTTCACCCTGGGGCATCTCGGCGGATTCGTCCATGTCATCCTGGTCATGGTGCAGGGGTCGATCTTCTTCACCAAGATGCACCTGAATCGCAACTGGAAATTCCTGCTGGAGGTCCTGGTTCTGCCGCATGCGGCGCTGGTGGCGCTCAACCAGGGTGGCGGGCTGGTCTATATGTTCCTGTTCGGCTTCCTGGCGATGTTCATCGTCACGCAGATGCACGGTCTGGGTTACAAGCGCTGGCTGAAGTGGGTATATGGACTCGCCTTCGCCGGAGCGGTCGCCATCACCTACCTGATCCTGCGGCAGCCGTACCAGGTTAACGAGGTCATCCGTATCCCGGCGATCCTGTATCTGATGGTCTTCGTCATGTACGGGCTGTGGTGGCTGTGGGCGAAATTCACCGGCAGGCTCAGCGGTGACCGGCGCAGCACGACGGATGCTGCGCCGCTGGAAGGCGCAGCCGCGTAGCGCGCAGTGTGGAACACCTCCTGCGCCGCCTGTTTCGCGCTATACTTGAGGCATGGCGACGCGACACGTCTTGAACGTTCTGGGGGATCGGCTGCGGACGCTGCCGATCCTCGTGCTGTACCTGACCGACGGGTGCAACAGCCGCTGCCTGACCTGTGACATCTGGCGCAGCCCACGCCGCAACATGCGCGCCGACCTGGTGGACAAGCTGGTTGCCGACGCGGCGGTGCTTCGCTCGCGCTGGGTCGTGCTCAGCGGCGGCGAGGCGATGCAGCACCCGAACTGGTCCGGCATTGCGCAGAGATTTCGCGGCATCGGCGCGCGGGTGATCCTCCTCACCAACGGGCTTCTCGTCCGCCGGCAGCTTCAGTCCGTGATCGAGGCGACTGACGAGCTGGTGGTCAGCCTGGACGGGGGTACGCCGGAAACCTACAGCGCGATTCGCGGCGTGGACGCCTTTGACCTGGTGCTCTCCGGCATTGAGTCCGCCAGCAGCGCCGGCAAGCCGGTGATCACGCGCACCACACTGCAAAAAGCCAATTTTCGCGAGATGCCGCAGACCATCCACGCCGCCCTGCGCGCCGGAGCCGGCAGGATCAGCTTTCTCACCGTCGATGTTAGCAACCCGGTCGCCTTCGGTCCGCGCTTCGTCGCCGACGCCGCGCTGCCGGTGCTCGGTTCGCCGGGCGTGAGCGCAGGCTCTGCCGCAGCACCGGACTCCGCTCCGACCGACAGCGCTTTGACGCTCGAAGAATGCGACGAACTGAGCGTCGTGCTGGACCAGGTCGAGCGGGACTTCGCTGATGCCTTCGCCACCGGTCGCCTCGCCGAATCGCCCGCCAAGCTCCGCCAGATGGTCAGCTATTTTCGCGCCATTCAGGGCGCTGAGCCGTTTCCTCCGGTGCGTTGCAATGCGCCGCACATCTCGGCGGTGGTCGAGGTCGATGGACGAGTGCGCCCGTGCTATTTCCTGCCGACGATGGGGAGGGTGCATCACAGCGCAGAGGGTGTGACGCTGCCGCAGGCGCTCAACAGCGCCGCTGCCCTGGACCTGCGCCGATCCTATCACGCGGGCGAACGTCCGGAATGCGGTGCGTGCGTCTGCCCGCTGCACAAGGGAGCCAGATCGCTGCTGCAACTATGACCCAGCTGAACGCGCGTGGATTGGTTGATCTCGTCCTGTACGGCGTGCTGCTGCTGCTCAGCGCTGGGCTGCTGCTGCGTTATGGGCTGATCGCGGCGGGCATGTTCAAAGGACCCGTGCTGTCGGTCTTCGCCCGCTACCAGCCGGATGATACCTACTACGCTCTGCCGCAGCTGCTTCTGTCTCTGGCGGCGTTCGTCATAACCGGCTCGCTCCTCCTGTCGCTGTTCGAACCGCGTGCCGCGCGTGGGGTGATCCTGGGAGTCCTGCTGGGCATCTCGTCCTATGCTGCCTATACGCTGCGCGACAAGGCAAGGCAGAACCCGCGCCTTTTCAGCCCGCTGCCCCTCTGGGCGGTGCAGCTGCGCCGGCGAACGACCCGCGAAGAACGCCGCCGCATCGCCTTCCTGTGGCTTCGACTGCCCTGGCGCGCCCGCATCCGCTTTGATGTCAGCGACCACCACTTCGACCTGTGGTGCGATCTGGTCATCCTGGGGACCATCACGCAGACGATGGAGGATGCTGCCGTCGAAGCGGAAGGGCAGCACATCCAGCACGACATGGAGCGCCGCCTTTACCCATGAATCTCCTGAGACGGATCAGACGACCGCGCCCTGCGCCGACGCTTGCCAGCCTCGACGCCTACGCCCTGTGGGCGGCGCAGTACCCGCCGACGGCGCATAACCCCCTGATGCAGGTGGAAGAGCAGGCGATCAGCGCACTTCTGCCCGATGTCTCCGGCGCGGTGGCGGTCGATCTCGCCGCCGGGACGGGGCGCTATGGGCTGCTGCTGCGGGAACGTGGGGCGCGCCGGGTCATCGCCCTGGACAACAGCCCGCACATGCTGGCGGGCAGCCCGCTGCCGTTCTGCGTCCTTTCGACGATGGAGGCGATCCCGCTGGCGTCGAGGGCAGTCGATGTCCTGATCTGTGGGATGGCGGTGGGACATCTGCCGCGCCTCGACGCGGTATTTGCCGAGATCGGGCGGGTCCTCCAACCGGGCGGCGCGGCACTGGTCAGCGACTTCCACCCGATCCTCCACTTCACCGGCGCGCGTCGCACCTTCAACGCCCAGGGGAAGACCTACGCCGTCGAGCACTACCCGCATTTGTATGGCGAGTTTCACGCGGCAGCGAGCGCCGCCAGGCTCCGCATCGACGCCGTCCGCGAGCCGATTTTGTCGGGTCACGCCGGCGGCGCGCCGGTGGCGCTGGTGCTGCGGCTTATCGCCGTGAGATGAGGAAGTAGCCGCCGAGCAGCAGCGCGATGATCGCCGGCGGGATGCACAGCGACAGGATCAGCCGGGGGAAATTCTGCATGTTGGCGCTTCCGAGCGCCAGCCAGAGCAGGACGAACAGGATGATGCCGCCGACCGCCAGCACCGCCCCGGCGACCAGCATACGGCGCAGCGTGGCAGAATCGAAGGGACTCGGTTTGTTGCTCATGAAGCCTTCCGCAGACCTCGCCTGTTACCTGAACCATCGCCAAGTGTATCAGGTTACCCATGCCTTTGGATAGCTTGTGGCAGCGTTCATTTTCTACGATACTACAGATGAAGCTCTCCACTGAAGCCGACACCGATCGAGGCGAGGGAGCTCTTCCTGCTGAGAGGGGATAACGATGTTTGTCCGAAGGCTCCAATACACGTTTCTGTTCATCATCCTTATAGGACTTCTGGGCGTCTACAGCGTCTCCGCACAGACGGCGCAGCCCATCAACCTGAACGAGAACAAGGTCGGTTCGCTGCCACAGCCGGGCGCGCGGGCGGACTTCGCGCTCACCGTCGATGCGGGGCGGACGGTCGCCGTTCAGGTCCTCGCCATCACGTCCGGTTTACGTCCCGAATTCGACGTGGTCAGCCCGTCCGGCATCGTGGTCGGCGGGGCGGTGAACACCAGCGGTGTCGACATCATCCAGTCGACGGTTGCGCTGCCGAGCGCCGGCGCTTACCTGATCCGCGTGCGCAGCGCCGCCAACACGACGGGCGACTTCCTGCTCAGCGTGCAGGGGACTG
>JAEURA010000003.1 GCA_016789005.1 Anaerolineae bacterium | reverse complement strand
GGGGTGAGGTTGTGTGAAAACCGGGTTTGCAGACACGCTCTAGTCACACCCTGACACTATCCTCCATCCCCCCTCCAAACGAACAGCCTGGCGGCGACCAGGCTGTTCGTTTTCCGCGCGTTTGCATGCCTTGACGGTGCGCGCCTTCTCAGCGGGCGCTCATCTGATCTGCAAAACTTCTAAACAAGCTTCCAGTAGTCTGTGAACATCACCCACACGAGGAGAGATCGAGATGGACCTTCACAACGACGACAAGCCGGTGGGGCGCGTGCTCACCCGCCGTGAAATTCTCAGACTGATCGGCGGCGGCGGCGCGGCGCTGATCGCCGGGCTGAGCGCCCCCCGCCTGTTGATGGCGCAGGATGCCGCCACCGCCACGCCGAGCGCCACCGCACTGCCGGCGTGCATCGTCCGTCCCGAGCTGACCGAAGGACCCTACTTCGTGGACGATCAGCTGAACCGGCGCGACATTCGCATCGACCCCAGCGACGGGTCGATCAAGGCAGGGCTGCCGCTGCGGCTGATCTACCGCGTCTCGGACGTGACCGGCGGAGCCTGCGCCCCGCTGGCGGGCGCTCAGGTCGATGTCTGGCACTGCGACGCCGACGGCGTGTATTCGGGTGTGCAGGATCGCAGCTTCGACACCAGCGGGCAGAAGTGGCTGCGCGGCTATCAGGTGACGGACGAGGATGGCGTCGCCGAGTTCCTCACCATCGTGCCGGGGTGGTATTCTGGGCGAGCGGTGCACATCCACTTCAAGATTCGCACCGATCCCACCGACGACCAGGGCTATGAATTCACCTCACAGCTGTTCTTCGACCCGAACGAGGTCGCGCAGGTCTACGCCGGCGCGCCCTACGCCGCCAAGGGTCTGCCGGACACGCCGAACAGCACTGACGGCATCTTCCAGCAGAGCGGCGGCGTGCTGACGGTGGCGCTGAGTCCACTGACGGCGGAAGAATTGACGGCGCTCGATATGACCTCTGGCGTCAGCGCGACCTTCGACATCGGATTGGACCTGAGCGACGACGAAGCCGGCGACGACGATTCGGCGAGCGCCGGCGGCGGCAGACCCGGTCGGCGTCCCTGAGACATCCACGAGATGACGCGCCCTACCCCTATTGGCGCACCCTCGCTGATTCGCCGCAGACGGGCATTGGTTTCAGCGCCCGCCTGATCGGATACAGCCAGCCGCTTCGCTCGCGCGGGTGAAGCGGCTGGCGAACCGTCCGAACGGCTTGTTGCCCGCTCAGCGCGCCCGCATGCGGTTGCCGCGCGCGTTGTGTTCGACCTCCGCCAATCCCAGCAGTTCCAGCAGCGGCGGGATGTACATGCCGAAACGCCCGCGCAAGCCTTTCTTCAGACCATACCAACCGCCGACGGGGTTATCCGCCGAGCGCCCCCAGGCTTCGACCGTGCCTTCCTTCGCCTCTTTCTGCTCGTCGGCGCTGCCCAGTTCCATCCAGTCACCCCGATCCTTCAGCATCCGGTGCAGGTCTTCGATACAGCGCAGATCGTACAGCAGGACCGTCTTGCCGACCGTGCAGACCAGCGCCGGCGGACTGAGGCTCTCGTCCTTGTAGAGGGTATATTCCGAGGTAAGCGGCGGGGTTTGCAGCACCCAGGGGTCCGCCTTCGTGCCGCTGCCACTGTAGTTGGGAGTTGCCATTCTGGTGATGTCCTTTCACACAGTTCAACAGGATTCAGGTTCGTGCATGGCTCGCCGTTTCGCTGCGACGCCGGAAATCAGATCGGCAATCCCATTCCATGATGTAACGAACTGACAGGGCGAAAAGATGCGCTTCGCCGGGAAATCACTATACTCAGCGGATCATGGATTCCGTGACCTCACCCCTGCCCCTCTCCGCGCGGAGAGGGGCAGGGGGTGAGGTGTCTGAAAGAACAAACTTTCACGGCAACCTTGAACTTACGTGATTCACTGATTCGTTTTCCCGGACGGGCGCTCGATCATCACCCTGCAAAGTGTTGGAGCCGGCATGGCGAACCTTTCTCTTCTGAATCAGCAAGACTTCGGCGCGCTCGTCGAACCGCACCGAAACGAGCTTCTGACGCACTGCTATCGCATGCTGGGGTCGCTGTCCGACGCCGAGGATATGGTGCAGGAGGCGCTGCTGCGTGCCTGGAAACGGCGGGATACCACCGTCGAAGACGCCTCGCTGAGGGCATGGCTGTATCGCATCGCCACCAATGCCTGCCTCGACGCGCTCAGACAGCGCCGCCGGCGCGTCATTCCGCTGACCTATGAGGAGGAGTCCAGCGCCGCCGACCCCATCCCACCCGCAGTCAGCGAGCCGATCTGGCTGGAGCCGTTTCCAGATGCTCTGCTCGCCCCGCTGGATCAGCACCCCGAAGGCAGCCTGCTGATCCGCGAAACCATCAGCATTGCCTTCATGGCGGCGCTACAGCTGCTGCCGCCGCGGCAGCGGGCGGTTCTGCTGCTGAGCGACGTGCTGGACTGGAGCGACGCCGAGATCGCCGATCTGCTGGGGACTTCCGTCTCGGCGGTCAAGAGCGCTCTGCACCGGGCGCGGGCGGGCACGGCAGAGGCAAACCAAGGACAGTTCCAGGAGGCAAGCCTGATTCAGGACGAGGCGCTGCGCGTCCAGGTGAGCGCATATGTCCGCGCCTGGGAGACCGCTGATGTCGAGGGCTTGATCGCCCTGCTGCGCGACGACGCCACGTTCAGCATGCCGCCGATCCCTTCGTGGTATCGGGGTCGTGAGGAGATTCGCCGCCTCGTCTCCAGGACGGTCTTCGCCGGGGAAGCCAGCGGGCGCTGGCGGCTGCTGCCCACGCGCGCCAACGGACAGATCGCCTTCGGGCTGTACCGTCAGGCGGAAAGCGGAGGCTGGCGCGCTTACGGCATCCAGGTCGTGACCCCGGTCGAGCACCAGATTGCCGACATCATCACCTTTCGCGATCCGGCGCTGGCAGCGCGCTTCGGACTGCCAGACACGGTGTAGCCCGCTTTGCCAGAATGGATGAAACCGCTTCGGTCTCACGTATTGTGTACCGCGCCCGCAGGTGGACCAGCCCGGTGTCGTCCAGCGGCTCGCCGGCGGCAACCCGGTCGAAGCCGACGAACCGTGCGCGATGCGCTCTAGCCGCGCGTCAGACGACTGGCATCATTGGCGCTATCCATCCTCCCCACCCCGCCGCTATCATTACAGCACTGCTCCACACAGATTCCTGGATCATCATTATGGGCAACCGCCGCTTCCATTACGCATGGGTGATCGTCGTCGTCACGTTCCTCGGACTCCTGCTTTCGGCAGGGGTCCGCAACGCCACCAGCGTCCTGTTCGAGCCGCTCGAAGCCCATTTCGGCTGGGACCGCGCCAGCGTTTCGCTCGCCTTCGCCATCAGCCTGATCTTCTTCGGACTGGGCGCGCCGATCGGGGGCACGCTCATCGACCGGTACGGTCCGCGCCGCGTGATGATCGCCGGGCTGGCGACCATCGCGGTCGGTCTGGCGCTGCTGCTGACGGTCACCGAGCTGTGGCAGTTCCACCTGTACTGGGGTGTCATCATCGGCATCGGCACCGGAGCAGTCGCCGGGACGCTCGGCAGCACGGTGGCGCTGCGCTGGTTCAACCAGTATCGCGGCTTGGCGTTGGGCGTCTTCAGCAGTGCGGCAGCCGCCGGTCAGCTCCTCTTCCTCCCGGCGCTCATCACGCTGGAGGTGTTCGCCGGTTGGCAGGGCATCTTCGCCACCCTGGGCATCCTGATCGCCATCATCCTCGTGCCGGCGCTGTTCCTGATGCGCAATTCGCCGGAAGAGGCAAAGACGACCGCCATCGGCAAAGCCAGCGCCGCCACCCTCAGCGTGGACAGCCGCGCCACGCCGATGCGCGAGGCGCTGCGCACCCGCGACTTCTGGCTGCTGGCGGGCAGCTTCTTCGTCTGCGGTTACACCACCATCGGTTTGATCACCACCCACCTGCTGCCACACTCGCTCGAACACGGCTTCCAGAAGGTGGAGATCTCCTGGGCAATCGCCTTCATGGGCGCGATGAACATCATCGGCACCACGGCGAGCGGCTGGCTGACCGACCGGGTGGATAATCGCAAGCTGCTGGCGCTGTACTACGGCATGCGCGCCATCTCGCTGGTCGCCCTGCCCTTCATCTACGACATGCAGAACATGCTCGTCTTCGCCCTGGTCTACGGGCTGGACTGGGTGGCGACCGTCCCGCCGACCGTCAACCTGACCGCCCAGCGCTTCGGGCGCAAGTCGCTCGGCTCGATCTACGGTTGGATCTACTTCTCGCACATGATGGGAGCCGGTCTCGCCAGCTACACCGGCGGCTTCTTCCGCGAGGTGCTGGGCGACTATCATCTGGTCTTCGCCTCGGCGGCGATCCTGGGTCTGATGGCGGTGACCTTCAGCCTCAGCATCTCGATCAGCGCCCGCCAGGCGAAACCTGCGCCGCAGGCAGCGTAAGCGCCAAGCATGCCCAACAGATTGGGGCAGTACTAACCGCCGCGCACATGCTAAAATAAGATGGTTAGCACATCGCGGAGAGCCAGTTCACCATGTCGACAGCCCTAGCCGATATACGCGCGAAGCTCGACGGGGAAGACCGCGACGAAGCCCTGTCGCTGCTCAGCCAGTATGTCCTGGACCATCCGGGCGATCTCGAAGCTCGGCTGCTCAAAGCAGAAACCTGCCTGCAAAACCGCGTTGATTATGGCTTCGTCGGCGGGGCGGCAGAATCGCTCGCCTCGGACGATCCGGAGCAGTCTGCCCGCATCGCAGCGCTGCGGCAGCAGGTCGAAACCCTCGCCTGGGAGCTGGTCAACAGCGGGCGGAGCAAGATGCGCACGCGCATGGGCGGCGATCCCCTCCCCGATTTCGACTCCGCCATGCTGCTGCGCCCGAATGAGCCGGTGGTGGCGCTGGCGGCGGCGCTGGCGCTGATTCGGCACAACGGCGGCGCAAGCCCCTATGACTTCCAGTTCGAAGATGATGATGTTTTCGACCCGCCACCAGCCCCGTCGACGCCGTCGCCGTCGATTCTGGGATCGTTCGGCTTGGGGCGCAGCAGCGCGCGTCCGGCGCCGCCGACCGGGCAGTGGAATGCCGCCATCGAACGCTATCTGCGCCGCGTGATCACGCTGACTGCCCCGCGCGACCGCCTCTATGAGGTCGCCGCCGTTTGCCTGGTCAAACACAACCTCAACAACGGCAGGCTCAGTCCCGAGACCCTCGCTCTGATGGACACGCTCGGCGCGCCGCGCAAGTCGTGGCAGGCGGTGCATCAGGAGCTGGTCAGCCGCGCCCTGACGCTGCTGCATGACACCGCCGCCGGCTTCCTGCGCGCCAACGGCGATGCCAGCGCCCGGCGCATCCTCACCGCCTGTGAAAACGCCGGCATCCTCGCCTCTCGCCTGCTGCTGCTCGACGCCGAGCGTCACCCTCTGGGGGGTGCGGCGCGGCGTACCGCGCTGCGCAAGGCGCTGCGTCTTGGCGACGATGCCCTTCCCGATTCTCCGCTGCGCGCCCTCAAGGACCTGCTGATCCTGGCACAGGGCATTCAGTTCAAGTGCGGCATCTGCGGGCGCGAAATCCGCCCCACCGCCGAAACCTGCCAGTTCTGCGAGTCCAAGCCGGCGGTGCGCCCGCTGCTGATCGACCGCTATGATCTCAAGCTGCCGGCGCACACCGCCGCCGCCCTGCGCATCGGGCTTGCCGAGACGCTCGAAGCCGAAGGCAAACGCGACGCCGCCCGCCAGGCACTGGCGCAGGCGCTCGACATGCTGCCTGAAGAGGCGCTCGGCAGGGCATCGCTTGGGACGCTGCGGGGCAAGCTCGAACTCGGACAGAGCAAGCTGCTGCCCGCGCCGCCTGCCGAAGAGTCGTCCGTCCACCAGGCGCTCCGCCAGAGCGCAGCGGGATCGATCACCCAGGATGTCGTGACCCTGATCACCCGCATCAACGATCACGAACCGGAAGCATGGACGCGGCTGACCACGACGCAGCGCGCCAGCCTGATCCGCCGCCTGACTGCTGCCGGGCATCTGAAACTGGCGCGTGATGTCCTGGCGCTGGCGTTCGCCGAGGACGCCGAAAGCAGGCGCGGCATCGAGGCGCGCCAGACGCTCGACCACGCCATCAGTGCCCGGCTCGAAACGGTGATCGGGGATGCTGAGACGCTGATCCAGGCGGGCAAGCCGGAAGCCGCAATCGCGCTGCTGTCCGACGCCCTGGCGCTGCGTGATGATGCGCGCCTGCATCTGGCGCGTGGGGACGCGCGTCTGGCGCTGGGACACGATCTGCAGGCGCTCGGCGACTTCTATGCCGTCAGCCGCGACGCCGATTCAGCCGTCAGCACCCGCGCCCGCAAAGCCGCCGTCGGCATCCTGGAACGCCGCTGGGACATCGAAGGAGCGCGCGCGCTGCTGTCCGACATCGACGACGAGGTCTTCGTCTCGCAGGCGCTGGCGCGGCTGGCGCGCCGCGCCGACGGCGAACCGGCGGTGATCGTCGAAGCCGCGCGCGACGCGGTCACCGACGACACGCTGACCCGCCGCGCCGCCGAGACTCACTATCATGGCTATTTCGCCGTCATGGTGCGCGAAGTCGGCATCGGCGGCGATGAAGCCTTCTACCGCCGGCTGGGGAGCGCTCATTTCGAGTTCGTCCAGCTGCTCGGCGCGCAGCGCGAGCTGACCAGCCGCGCCGTCTTCGCCCTGCGCATCGTCTGCGAACCGCACCGGCTGATCCCGGCGCGCGGCAGGCTGACGGTGGCGGTGCTGGCGCGCGTCTCGGCGGTGGACGAAGCGACCTGTCGGGCGCTGGCGCTTTCGCTGTGGGGCGACATCAACGCCATGCTGCCGCTGGCGCAGGAGAACGTCTACATCTACGAGCCGGTCGTGGATGAGGACGAGCTGTTCAACCTGCTCTCGCCCTTTGAACCGCTGCATATCGCTGAAATCGCCCGGCGCGAAACGCACAGCAGCGCCGCAGGCGTCTATACGGTGAACCCGTTCATCAGCGGCAGCCCGGACCTGCACAACGTCTTCTGGATGATGATGCGCCAGCCCGCCCCGTCGCTGATCAGCATTCAGCTCATGCCGACCACGCTCTACGCCTGGGAGCGCCCCGTTCAGGAGGATCGCCCCGACCTGGGCGGCGTCGCCTACAGCGGCGAAAGCGGCATGGACCCGGTGACGCCGAGCGGCTACAGCATCAATTACCTGAAGCGCCAGCTCGCCCAGCAGCAGCAGTGGCAGAAACTGAACATCGCCGATCAACGGCTGACCGTCCTGCAGAACGGCTACGTCATGCGCGTCTACGTCGCCGGCAGCGAAGGGACCAGCCAGCTCCTGCCGGAAATGGCGGCTTCTACCCTGTTCGCCCCACTCCAGGACGGCGGAGTCAACGGCGGCTATCAAATCCTGCGCCCCGGCAAGCCGGAGGAGACGCAGGCGCTGCGCCGCAACCTGACGATGCTCGATGTCGAAAGCTGGGGCGTGGTCCCCGATGATCCGCGCCTGGCGCGCTTCCGCAATCTGGTCGGCGAAGGCGAAGCCGCCGCCGTCTTCCGGCTGCCCGTCCCGCACAGCGGCGGAGTCCCCGGCATGAACACGCTGGAGGGCAAGGCGCTGGTCCCGCCCGCCGGCATGCCGGTCAACGGCGCACGCCTGGGCGTCAGCGTTGCCCGCGTGCGTGGGGTCCCTGTGCCGATCACCCAGGGGTTGGACGACCGCCGCCGCCACAGCTACGTAGTCGGCAAGACCGGCATGGGCAAGAGCACGCTGCTGCAAACGCTCATCCTGCAGGACATCGAAGCGGGGCGCGGCGTCTTCCTACTCGACCCGCACGGCGATCTGTGCGATGACGTGCTGGCGCGCATCCCGTCGCACCGTCAGGACGACGTGATCCTGCTCGATCCCTCCGACGAGGAATATCCGATCGGCTTGAACATCCTTCAAATCGAGGATGAAGCCGACCGCGACCGGGTGGTCAGCGACTTCATCGGGCTGCTCATCCGCCTGTACGACCCTCACAACTATGCCGTCGTCGGTCCGATCTTCCAGCAGACGGTGCGCAACGCCATGCTGGCGGCGATGAGCCTGCCGAACGGCACGCTGGTCGATGTCTACCGTCTGGTCAGCGACCAGGACGGCAGCTACGTCACCAAGGTGCTGCCGCACATCAAGGACCCCATCGTCCGCAACTACTACGAGGACGTGGCGAAGCGGATGCGCGACGCCAGCTCGCAGTGGAAAGCTGAATTTCTGCCCTACATCCTGTCCAAGTTCTCGCGCTTCGTGGAAGATGCCACCCTGCGCCGGATGATCGGGCAGACGCGGTCGGGCATCCCTTACCCGCAGATCATGGACGAGGGCAAGGTCTTCCTGGTCAACCTCGCCAAGGGGCGCGTGGGCGAACAGAACGCCCTGTTCATCGGATCGCTCATCCTGAGCGGGGTGATGCAGGCGGCGTTCAAGCGCGGCGCGCTGCCGCCCCACCGCCGGCGCGACTTCTTCATCTACGTGGACGAGGTTCAGAATTTCGCCACCCCTACCCTCGCCACCATGCTCAGCGAGGGGCGCAAGTTCGGCGTCGTCCTGAACATCGCCAACCAATACCTGCACCAGCTCAGCCCGCCCATCCTGGAAGCGGTCTTCGGCAACATCGGCAGCATCGTCGCCTTCCGCCTGGGCATTCAGGACTCGGCTGCCCTGGGCATGGAGTTCTACCCGTCCTTCGCCCAACAGGAATTGAGCGGTCTGCCGCAGTTCACGGCGGCGGTCAAGCTCCTCATCGACGGAGTGGCGGCGCGCCCCTTCACCATGCGCACCCTGCCCTCGATGGTCCCGCCGGACAAAGCGCGCGCCGATCTGATCCGCGACAATTCGCGCCGCCGCTACGGCACACCGCTGGCGCAGGTCGAGCAGGAGATCGCCAAGCGTTTCAAGTAGCGGCGGACCCTGCGATCCATCCCCTACGAGGGCGCGCCGAAAAGCCCGCCCTCGTCTCATTACCCCTGACTTATGGCGACTCATAAGCGCTTCATCCTGGCTGACGCGGCGCTGCCGGACTAAAGTTGCTCCTGCAAAGGATGGAGCGCTGATCCATGATTCCCGCGAACACTTCGCTTGGTTTGACCGTCGTCCTGGAAACAAATTTCCAGGCGGCGCAGGAGCGCGTCACCGCCGCTCTGAAAGCCGAAGGCTTCGGCGTGCTGACCGAAATTGATGTGAAAGCCACGCTCAAGCAGAAGCTCGATGTCGATTTCCGCCCCTACAAGATTCTTGGCGCCTGCAACCCGCCCCTGGCACACCGTGCGCTGCTGACTGCGCCGGAAGTCGGGCTGCTTCTGCCCTGCAACGTCACGCTGGCGCAGATGGAGGACGGGCGCGTGCAGGTCAGCCTGATCGACCCGCTGGCGATGATGAGCGTGGTCGCCAACCCTGAACTGAAAGCGGTCGCCGACGAAGCGCGCGCCCGGCTCGACCGGGTGGTCGCCGCGCTGGAGGCTTAGCCCATGCCCCTGTATGAGTATGACTGCCCCGGCTGCGGGCGCGATTTCGAAAAACGGATGCCGATGAGCCAGGCAGATCAGGCGGTCTGCCCCAACTGCGGCAGTGAATACCCCGCCCGCCGCCTTTCGCGGATCAGCGTCAAAGGGCAGTCGGGGAGCGCCGCGATGAGCGCCGCGCCGGTCCTTTCGACCGGCGGGGGCTGAGGCATCGGACGCAAGTGCTGACCGTGTGTCAGCCAAAAGTCTCAACGCCGGTCGCCCCGGAAGGACAAGAGAACTGGTGATGAAGCAGGGTGTCGTGCTTAGCGACGCCCTGCTGTCGTGTACGCTTTCGTCTGGCAGCCTGATTGTGCTATAGTTCAGCTATCGTCCGACTTGCGCCGCTTTGGCGGTACGAGCGATGCCATGACCCTGACCCCTCAGGATGTGAAGGTTCGCCCTCCGGCGGAGTCAATTCTGGCGGGCGCGCTGCCGCCGGACCTTTCTATCCGACGACTCACCCGCCAGGAGTATCAGCGCATGCGCTCCGTCGGCATTCTGGCGGAGGATAACACGACTGAGCTGGTCGCTGGACTGCTGATTACCAAGATGACCAAGAACCGCGCCCACAGCCGCGCCAACAAGAGAGTTCGCACCTGGTTTGAAGATGCTGTCCCTGAAGGTTACAGCGTTGACGCTCAGGAACCGATTGTGACGGAAGACAGCGAACCGGAGCCGGACGTCTTCATCCTGCGAGGCAGCGACGACGACTTCTTGGAAGAACAGCCGCCTGCCAGAGCGGTAGCCCTGGTTGTCGAGATCGCCGACGCCACGCTGCGGGTCGATCGCACGCTCAAAGCCAATGTCTACGCACGCGCAGCGGTCCCCGTCTACTGGGTCGTCAACCTGGTCGAGCGGCAGATTGAAGTCTATACACACCCCACGCTGGACGCCTACGCGCAGCGCGACATCTACGGCGAATCCGATGTCATCCCGCTTCAGCTTGATGGGCTGGTGGTCGCCCGAACCCCGGTGAGCAACCTGCTGCCCTGAAGACGCCTCGCGGGGCTAAAGCGTGTCTGCAAACCAGGTTTTCACACAACCTCACCCCTGCCCCTCTCCAATTGGAGAGGGGCGGTTGAGCGCAGCGAAACGGGGTGAGGTGAGCAGTTTACAGACAGACCCTAGTCTCCGAAACCGGCGCTGCCCGACGCGCGCTCGTACAGTTCCAGCAGCACCCCGCCTGTGCTCTTCGGGTGGACGAAGACGTAGCGCGTCAAACCGTCCGGGCGGGTCTTCGGCGTCTCGTTGATCAGCTCGACCCTTGCCCCTTTCAGCCGAACCACAACCGCGTCAATGTCCTGCACGTCGATGCACAGATGATGCAGCCCCTGCCCCTTCTTCGCCAGATACTTGGCGACTCCGCTGTCGGCGGTGAACGGCGCGATCAGTTCGATCTCGCCCTCGCCCAGCGGCAGGAAGGCGATATCGACCAGTTCCTCTTCGTTGTGTTCGACATGCGCGGCGGTGATCCCCAGCGCATCGCGCCAGAAAGCCAGCGCCGTGTTCACATCCTCGACCACGACGGCGACATGATTGATCTTGACTGGCGGCATCTCAGTTCCCTTTCTGCTTATCGTGTGCCACGCCGCCGCGTCTGGTTGCAGCGGCGGCGCTTTATCGATATAGTACGGCGCTCAGCGTTTTCGGCAAATGCATCTCAGCAGATCGACCATCTATCACTCGTCTTCAAACCTGAAGGGTATGCGCGTGATGTCCCCGACCTCTCTGGAAGCCCTGATCCGCCGTTATTATGACGCCTGGCAGCGGAATGACCATGACGCCCTTTCGGCGATGCTCGCGCCGAACGCCGTGAACCACCTTCTAGAGACCGGCGAGCGCCGCGACGCCCACTTCTTTGAACTCTCTACCTGCGAGCTGTGGCACAGCTCGTTCACCGAGGTGCGCATCACCTTTCTCAAGATCGTCCCGTCGGAAGATCACGTCAGCGCCGTGTGGACGCTGGATTCGCTGCATTCGGCAGAATTCCTCAGACTGCCCGCCACCGGCAAGCGCGTCCATGTGCCAGGGATCGAAACCGTCCGCGTCGCAGATGGCAGGATCACCGACATCTGGCGCATCTTTGACCAATCTGTCCTGATGCAGCAGCTGCGCGGCTAGAGCCTGTTATGAACTTTTCTCCCCTCAACCCCCCAGCCCCCTTCTCCCACAAAACGGGGAGAAGGGGGAGTCAGGTCCCCTCGCCCCGCGCGCGTGGCAGAGGGGGTGCGAGCAAGGCTCGCCTTGGGGTGAGGGGAACTCCTGCCGCAGAAGTTCATAACAGCCTCTAGATCCTGCTGCCGGGCGTTCAGTCCACCGCTCGAAGCTTGGTCAAACCCACAGGATTATAGGGCGGCGCTGATGTGCGCGCTCCGCCACTTGGCTATAATAACCGCTGAAAAATGTCATGTCTTGGAGTCGCCCGAATATGGTTGCCAAAGAAGACAGCGGTTCGCCGCTCATCCCTGCCCTGACCGAGGAACACGAAGCGCTGCGCCGCGCTGTCCGCGAATTCTGCGAAAAAGAGATCGCCCCGATCGCCGCCGAGCACGATGAGACCGGCGAATTCCCACTGGAGACCATCAAGAAGATGGGCGCGATGGGGCTGATGGGCATCGAAGTGCCGGAAGAATACGGCGGCGCAGGCATGGATACGCTCGCCTACGTGCTGACGATGATCGAAGTCGCCCGCGTCGACGCCAGCCACAGCACCATCATCAGCGTCAACAACTCGCTCTATTCCAACGCCCTCACCCTGTTCGGAACAGAAGCGCAGAAGCAGCAGTTCCTCGCCCCCGTCGCCGGCGGCGAGAAGATCGGCGCATACAGCCTGACCGAGCCGATGAGCGGCAGCGACGCCGGCACGATGCAGAGCCGCGCCGTCCTCAACGCCGCCGGCACGCACTACCTCATCAACGGGCGCAAGAGCTGGGTCACTTCCGGTCCGGTCGCCAACTTCGTCATCCTGTTCACCATGACCGACCCCGACAAGAAGCACAAAGGTATCACCGCCTTCCTGATCGACACAACGCAGCCCGGTTTCATTCGCGGCAAAAAGGAGCCGAAGCTCGGCATCCGCGCCAGCGCCACCAGCGAGCTGGTCTTCGAAGACTACGCCTGCCCCATAGCCAATGTCCTGGGCAAACCCGGTGAAGGCTTCAAGATCGCCATGACCGTCCTGGACGCCGGGCGTATCGGCATCGCTTCGCAGGCACTCGGCATCGCCGAAGCCGCCTATGAAGCCAGCGTCGCCTACGCCCGCGAACGTCAGGCATTCGGCGGACCGATTGGACACCTCCAGATGATCCAGCAGAAGATCGCCGACATGCGCACCCGCATCGAAGCGTCGCGTCTGCTCATCTACAGCGCCTGCGCCGCCAAGATGCGCGCCAAGACGACCGGCGAGCGCTACACCCTTGAAGCCAGCATGGCGAAGCTGTTCGCCAGCGAAACCGCCATGTTCGTCACCGACGAGGCGATCCAGATTCACGGCGGCATGGGCTACAGCAAGGAACTGCCTATCGAGCGCTACTACCGCGACGCGCGCATCACCCGCATCTACGAAGGCACAAGCGAAGTCCAGCGCCTCGTCATCGCCCGGCACGAACTCGGTCTGCGCTGATCATGAAAGCCGCTGTCTTTTACGAACACGGCGGGCGCGATGTCCTGAAGGTCATCGACGATCTGCCAATGCCGGAACCGAAACCGGGCGAAGCGCTGGTCCGCATGAAAGCCGTCGCCCTCAACCGGCTCGATCTGTGGGTACGCGAAGGCTGGAAGGGTCTCGACTTGCCCAAACCGCACGTCACCTGCGCCGATGGCGCGGGCGATGTCGTGGCGGTCGGCGCGGGGGTGACGGCGTTCGCTCCCGGCGACCGGGTCGGCATCAACCCCACCCTGGTCGATCCCGACTGTCTGCTCATGACTGGAAACGAGTCTGAGTGCCTGAACAGCCCGATCTTCGGGGAGCATGTGCCGGGGGTCGCGGCGGAGTTCGTCGCTCTGCCCGTCCGCAACCTGATCAAGCTGCCGGACCACGTGCGATATGAAGACGCGGCGGCGGCGGGGCTGGTCTACATCACCGCCTGGTATTCGCTGGTCACCCGAGGCGGCATCCGCCCCGGCGAATCCGTGCTGATCATCGGCGCAGGCGGCGGCGCGAACACCGCCTATCTGCAAATCGCCAAACTCAGCGGCGCATCGGTGATCGTCGTCGGCAGCTCGGCGGAAAGATGCGCCAGGGCGCAGGCGCTCGGCGCGGACATGACCATCGACCGGAGCGCCGACCCCAACTGGTCGAAAGCGGTCTACAGCCTGACCGGCAGGCGCGGCGTGGACATCGTCGTCGATAACGTCGGCAAAGCCACCCTGAACGACAGCCTGCGCGCCGTTAAGCGCGGCGGGCGCGTGCTGATGGTCGGCAACACCAGCGGCTACGACGCGCAGATCGATACCCGGCTGATCTTCGGCAAGCAGATCAGCATCATCGGCACGTCGATGGGTCCCAGCAGCGACTTCAGGCGGGTGATGAGCAAGGTCTTCGACGGTTCGCTCCAACCGGTCATCGGCGCGACGCTGCCGCTGGAGCAGATCGCCGAGGGACATCGACTGCTGGAAGCCGGCGAGGTCTTCGGCAAGGTCGTGGTGACTCTCTAGCCGGCGCGCCCTGCCTCCAGAAAGGCGAAACGAATTGGTGGAGAAGCCGCAGGTTTTCATCAGCTATCGCAAGATCAACAAGCAGACCCCGCAGATCGCCCTCGACATCGCCAAGCATCTGACGGAAGCCTACGGCTACGAGGTCTTTCTCGATACCCTGGCGATGCGCACCGCCGACGCCTGGCGTGAGCGCATCTACGACAACATTCGACGCAGCGATGTGGTCATCCTGCTGCTGCGCAAAGACACGGCTGAATCCGATTGGGTGCAGCGCGAGGTCGATTTCGCGCGCGGCGCGGGCGTGTCGATCCTGCCGCTGCGCGTCGACGACATCGATTCCAGCGAGCTTCTCGAAGCGGCGGAGAAACTGGCGATCGGCGACCTTCAGCATTCGCCGTTCTTCGCCGGGCTGCCCTCCGACTATGACCGCCTGCTGGACGACATCCGGCGACTGCGCAAGGACACCCGCCGCAATCAGCGCGCCTTCTTTGACCAGCTGACCCGGCGCTGGCGTCCGACACCGCCGACCGTCTCGCAGCCGCGCTACCGTACCTTTCGCCTGCCAGAGTCGCCCATCGACTGCCTGATCCACCTGGCGCTCGGCGACATGCTCGACATGGAGCATTTCGACGTGATCGTCAATTCCGAAAACGACTACATGCAGATGGCGCGCTACTACGAGTTCACCGCGCTGTCGTCCCGTCTGCGGGCGCTGGGCGCGCTGGTCGAAGGCGGCATGACGCTGGAAGACACGCTTCAGGAACATCTCAACGAGCAGCTGAAGCGTGGGCGCATCAAGCGCCCGGTGGCGCTGACCCACGTCCTGGTCACCCGCGCCGGGCATCCGCGCAGCGAACTGCGCAAGATCGCCCATCTAGTCTTCCACGCCTCGACGGTGCGCCTTGCCGCCGGCGAACTGGACGAAAGTGTCAAGCCGATCTCGCCGGAGGGGATCAAGCGGACGGTGCGCAACTGCCTTCAGGAAGTGATCCATCAGAACCAGACCGGCGGCGCGGATTTGCCCTCCACCGACGAAGACCACGACATCCAGCCGATCAGCAGCATCGTCTTCCCGATGATCGGCACAGGCTACGGCGAGCGCAGCATAGAGGAGGTGGTTCACCCCATCGTCGAAGGGGTACACTCCTTCTTGCAGCGCCACTGTGAAAGCGAACATCTGAAGCCGCTGAGACACATCTATCTGTGCGCCTATACCCAGACCGACGCCGAAGTCCTGGAAGGCGCGCTGCGGCATCATTTCACGCAGGTGCGCTGAGCTACGAAGGCAGGCGTTCAGCGAGAGGCGGCGTCTCATCAACCGTACGGTGCAGCTTTCCATCCTGCGCGGCGTCCTGGAAGCGGTCGGTCAGCCGCCGGTGCAGGCGTTGGCGCGTCATCCGACCGTCAGCGATGTCGTCCGCGTCGTCGTCCACTATTATGACGGACGCGCCCGCGATTCGGTCGGGACGCTGCTCTGCACGCGCACCGGCGCGGCGGTCGAAATGCGCTATCGCGATGCCCTTGGCGGCAAACCGCTCAGCTACACGCTGCCCGAAGGACGCCCGGCGCAGCTGCTCACCGCCCTGCGCAGCGCCGGTTTCGACCGACTGCCGGACCAGGAGCCGCTGCCCCGATATGACGCCGCCGATGCCTGGATGATTGAACGGGCGGCGGGGACGTTCGCGCACGGGCTGGTGCTGCTGCCAGAGCAGGCTCCCGGCGCTTATGCCCTCGTCGTCCGCGCCATCCGAGATTACCTACCCGAAGTTTTCAAACCACTGAGATGAAAGGAACAGGTGTTGAGCGAGAAACTCCAGGAAACAGAGGTCAAGCTGCTCATCCCCGATCTTGCCGCCCTGGCGAGCGCCATCGCGGCGGCGGGTGGCGCGCTGACCGCCCCACGCATCCTAGAGAAAAACGTGCGTTACGACAACGCCAGCTTCGACCTGGAAAAAGTCGGCTCGGTGCTGCGGCTGCGCCAGGATTCGCGCGCTCGCCTCACCTTCAAAGAGGGTGCGCGCAGCGTCGGCGCATTCGGATCGACACGCTTTGAGGCAGAAGTCGAGGTCAGCGATTTCGAGACGACCGAGATCATCCTGAAATGCCTGGGCTACACGCCGATCTGGCGCTACGAGAAATATCGCACCACTTACACCTTCATGGGCTGCGAAATCGTCCTGGACGAAATGCCCTTTGGGAGTTTCGCCGAGATCGAAGGGGAAGACGACCAGATCGGCGCGGTCCTTCACACCCTCGGCTTGCAGGACGCGCCGCGCTTCACCGCCAGCTACGCCAGCCTGTTCCGCATGGTACGTGAACGCCTGGGGCTGCCCTTCGCCGACCTGACCTTCGCCAATTTCCAGGGCATCCAGGTGCCGTCGGAGACTTTCATCGGCTGATACGACCGGGTGATCTTCGTATGGGGATCGGGTGAATTTCCTCACCTCAGCGGAACGCCGCCCTGCCCTGGTGTTATAGTTGTAGCGACGCGTTGTGTCGCGCCCTTTTCGACCAGGAACACAGGACAAGCCGCCATGAGCCAGACAGCCGCCGAGAAGCCTTTTCGCACGTCTTCCGGCATCGAAATGAAAAACGCCTTCACGCCTGATGATCTCGCCCTCGATTCGCAGCGCGATCTGGGTACGCCCGGCGAATTTCCCTTCACACGCGGCGTCTACCCCACCATGTATCGCGGGCGGCACTGGACGATGCGCCAGTATGCCGGCTATGCCAGCGCCGAGGAGAGCAATGCCCGCTATCGCTTCCTGCTCGACCAGGGGCAGAGCGGCTTGTCGGTCGCCTTCGACCTGCCCACGCAGATCGGCTACGACGCCGACGACCCGATGGCGCTCGGTGAGGTCGGCAAGGTCGGCGTCAGCATTTGCAGTCTTGAAGATATGGCGCGCCTGTTCGAGGGCATCCCGCTGGACAAAGTCTCCACCAGCATGACCATCAACGCTCCGGCGACGGTGCTGCTGGCGATGTACATCGCCGTCGGCAAGCGCCAGGGTGTCGCTTCAAGCAAACTGCGCGGGACGGTGCAGAACGACATCCTCAAGGAATACATCGCGCGCGGGACGTATATCTTCCCCCCCAAGCCATCGATGCGCCTGATCACCGACCTGTTCGCCTACTGCAAGACCGAAGTGCCGAACTGGAACACCATCAGCATCAGCGGCTACCACATCCGCGAGGCGGGCAGCACCGCCGTGCAGGAAGTCGCCTTCACCCTGGCGAACGGCGTGGCTTACGTTCAGGCGGCGATTGACGCCGGGCTGGCGGTCGACGACTTCGCGCCGCAGCTCTCCTTCTTCTTCAACGCCCATAACAACTTCCTGGAAGAGATCGCCAAGTTCCGCGCTGCCCGCCGGCTGTGGGCGCGAATCATGCGCGACCGCTTCGGCGCAAAAGACCCCAAGAGCATGCAGCTGCGCTTCCATACCCAGACTGGCGGCAGCACCCTGACAGCGCAGCAGCCGGAAAACAACGTCGTCCGCGTGGCGCTGCAAGCCTTGGCGGCGGTGCTCGGCGGCACGCAGTCGCTGCACACCAACAGCATGGACGAGGCGCTGGCGCTGCCGACTCAGAAAGCCGTGCAGATCGCCCTGCGCACCCAGCAGATCATCGCCTACGAGACGGGCGTGGTCGATACGGTCGATCCGCTGGCGGGCAGCTACGCCATCGAACACCTGACGAACGCCGTCGAACAGGGCGCGGCGGATTACCTGGCGCAGATCGATCACCTGGGCGGAGCACTGGCGGCGATTGATGCCGGTTTCGTGAACGGCGAGATTCAGCAGGCGGCATATGATACGCTGCGCGCCGTCGAACAGGGCGAACAGGTAATCGTCGGCGTCAACAAGTTCACCGTCGCCGAGGACAGCCAACCGGACCTGCTGCGCGTCGATCCGGCGATTGAGCAGGGGCAGCGCACCCGGCTGGCAGCGCTGCGCGCCCGCCGTGACAACGACAGGGTGACTCTGCTGCGCGACCGGTTGGACTCGGCGGCGCGGACGCGCGAAAACCTCATGCCGCTGTTCGTGGAGTGCGTGGAAAACGACATGACGCTCGGCGAGGTCTGCGGCACGCTGCGCGCTGTCTACGGCGAGTATCGCCCGGCGGTGAGCGTGTAGTCGGCGTATAATGGTGAGCTATGGCGCGTATGCACCGACGCGCCATGTCCCACCAGACACCAATCCGGAGTGCTGCGCAATGAATCCGGTCGCAAAGAATCTGTATCCCGGCGTCAACGCTCACCTCAACAGTTTTTTGCAGGTAGAGGAAGGCGCGTGGCGTAGTTTCCACGCAGAACACATCGTGGACCTCCGGCGTACGCTTCAGGGCAGTCTGCCAGCGGGCTACGTCGCAGTATCGGAACAGTCGCTGCAGATTACAGCGATTGCCGACGACGAGTCGCGCCGCGAGCGCCGGCGAACCACCCCGGACGTCGCCATCTTCCTGAGTCGTGGATGGCAGCAGCCGACTGCTGGCGAAGGCGTGCGCTTGTCAGTCCCCACCATGACGCTCGATCTGGCAGAGTCTTTGGACGAACTGACCGACGAAGATCTGCTTTCCGGCATCCTCATCTACCAGCTCGGCGAGGGCGGCGCACTCGGTCGTCCGGTCACTCGCTTTGAACTCCTGTCACCTGCTAACAAGCCGGGTGGCTCTGGCTACGTACAGTATGAAGCCAAGAAACGCGAAACCCTCCGGAGCGGTTTAAGATTGGTCGAGATCGACTACCTACATCACAGCGCGCCAGTCCTGCCCACGCTCCCGCGCTACCATCGAGGCGAAGCAGGCGCTTTTCCATACACCGTCGCCATCCACGATCCGCGTCCCAGCTTCGATCAGGGCAAGGTCTACGTCTACGGCATCGCGGTGGATGCCCCGATCCCGTCGCTCCCGGTTCCGCTGGCTGGGGCAGATCAGGTCCAGGTCGATTTCGCTGCCGCCTATGCCGCGACCTTCGACAGTTCTCCATTTGTCGCCTTCGCCGTCGATTATTCCCGCGAACCGCTCGCCCTGGATCGCTTCGTGCCGGAAGATCGTGCCCGCATTCAGGCGATCCTCGTCGGCATCCGCCAGGGTGGCGCAGCGCCATAGAACGTTTACACGCCGACCACACATCGGCAGCACCTCTCTGCGATCCTGTGAACAGGATGATGTTGAGGGAGGTATCCCCATGTTCTTACTCAGGCGATTGCGGCTGCGACTGGCGCGGCGCAGAATGCAGCGGCGTTTGCTTCGCCGCACGGCGCGGCGGATGCGGCGGTTCTGATCGAATCACAGAGCGCAGGCGGGATGCCTGCGCTCTGTGAAGGAGAGAGGAGGATAGACCATCAGCCCAGCGGACAGCCGCCGAGATGGAGGCAAGCTGCACTAAGCCATGTTCCGGAACAATTCAATGTCCTCACCCCTGCTGCGCTGCGCTTAGCTTCCCCTCTCCATTTTCATGGAGAGGGGTCGGGGGTGAGGTGTTTCGTGGCTGATCTTCGATTACTGGCTTAGAAATTCGGTTTGTACTCTTGCAGAGACCGGATGTACTGGGCGCGCTCGAATGCCGACGGGTCAGCGGCGTTGATCTGGCTGACGCTGCCGCGCAGCTGCTGCACCGACTCATACTCGTGCGTCGCCATCCAGCCGAGCAGTTCTGTTTCCACCTTGTGGATGTGATCGATGCCGTTGCGTAGGATCGCCGACGCCATCATGGTGACGTTCGCGCCCGCCAGCAGCAGCTTTGCCACATCTTCACCGGTATGAACGCCGCTGGTCGCCGCCAGATCACACTGCACGCGCCCATAGAGCAAACCGATCCAGGTCAGCGGCAGGCGCAGAGCGTGCGGCGTGCTCAGGATGACGTTCGGCTTCACTTCCAGCGTTTCCAGGTCGATATCCGGCTGGTAGAAGCGGTTGAACAGCACCAGCGCATTCGCCCCGGCTTTTTCCAGGCGGCGCGCCATATTGGCGAAGTTGCTGAAGAACGGACTCAGCTTCACCGCCACCGGAATGGTCAGCGCCCCGCGCACCGAACGCACGACGTCAACATAGTGTTCTTCCACTTCCGAACCGGTCATGTCCATGTCGGTCGGAATCCAGTAGATGTTCAGTTCCAGCGCGTCCGCGCCGGCTTCTTCCATCCGCTTGGCGAACTTGATCCATCCGCCCAGCGACGTGCCGTTCAGGCTGGCGATGACCGGGACATCCAGCGCCTCTTTGGCGGCGCGGATCAGGTTGAGATACTGCTCGGTCCCGACGTGGTATTGTGTCGGCTCCGGCAGATAGGTCGGCGCTTCGGCGAAGCTCTCCGTTCCATAGACCAGGTAATGATGCAACGCCTCGCGTTCCGCGCGAATCTGCTCTTCGAACAGCGAGAAGAGTACGATTGCCCCCGCGCCGGCATCTTCCATCCGGCGCAGATTCTTCACACTTTCAGTCAGCGGGTTGGCGCTCACCACCAGCGGCGATTTGAGTTCCATACCCAGGTATTTCGTTCGCAAATCCATCGTTCGTCCCTTTCATGTGCGAATGTCCGGGGCGGCGGTTCGCGCCGCCCCTTCGGGTGTGGATGTCGTGGCTAGTGTGAGCCGTTGCCGTCCCCGACCGGCTCCATCGTGCGATGCGCGAGATACTCATAGTATGCCCAGCGCGTCTTGACGTTCTCCTGCGCCAGGCTGAACAATTCGCGCGCCGTTTCGGGCTGACCGAGTTCTAACATGCGGAAGCGCGTCTCCATGCGCAGATAATCCTTCAGGGCAATCTTCGGCGGGCGCGAGTCCAGCGAGAGCGGGTTTTCGCCCTCCTCGGCTTTCAGTGGGTTGTAGCGGAACATGATCCACTGTCCGCTTTCCACCGCCGCCTTCTGATTGCGCATCGCCGTGCCCATGTTGATGCCGTGCGCGATGCAGTGGCTGTAGGCGATGATCAGCGACACGCCGGGGTACTGCTCAGCTTCGATGAAGGCGCGCAGCGTTTGCTCGTCGCGCGCGCCCATCGCCACGCGCGCCACGTAGACGTTGCCGTAGCTCATGGCGATCATGCCCAGGTCTTTCTTCGGCGAAGGCTTGCCGCCGGCGGCGAATTTCGCCACCGCTGCCAGCGGGGTCGCCTTGCTCATCTGACCGCCGGTGTTGCTGTAGACCTCGGTATCCATGACCAGGATGTTGACGTTTCGCCCGCTGGCGAGGACGTGATCCAGCCCGCCGAAGCCGATGTCATATGCCCAGCCGTCGCCGCCGACGATCCACACGTCGCGCTTGACGAACACGTCGGCGAGCGTGAGGAGCTGCTGCGCGTCGGCATTGCCGGGCAGCGCCGCCAGCTTCTCCTTGAGGATCGCCACGCGCTCGCGCTGATCGTGAATGCCGGCTTCGTCGTTCTGGTTGGCGTTGAGCAGCGCCTCGGTCAGGTCGTCGCCGACTTCCGCCGAAAGCCGCATCAGCAGGTCGCCGGCGTAGGCGCGCTGGCGGTCGATGGCGACGCGCATGCCCAGACCAAACTCGGCATTGTCTTCAAAGAGCGAGTTCGCCCACGCCGGACCGCGCCCTTCGGCATTCTTCGCCCAGGGGGTGGTCGGCAGGTTGCCGCCGTAGATCGACGAGCAGCCGGTGGCGTTCGCCACGACCGAGCGGTCGCCGAAGAGCTGGGTGATCAGCTTCAGATAGGGTGTCTCGCCGCAGCCGGAGCAGGCGCCGCTGAACTCAAAGAGCGGCTGCTGAACCTGCTGCTGACGGATGCTGGTGATCTTGATGTCGCGCCGGTCATGTTCCGGCAGCGCGGTGAAGAAGTTCCAGTTTTCCCGTTCCTGCTCGCGCAGCGGCGGCTGAGGCGCCATGTTGATCGCCTTGAGCGCGGCGGCGGATTTGTTCTTGGCGGGGCAGACATCAACGCAGATGCCGCAGCCCGTGCAGTCTTCCGGAGCCACCTGGATGGTGTAGTTCTGTCCGTGCCACTCGGTGTCACGGGCGGCAGTCGCCTTGAAGGTCGCCGGGGCGCCTGCCAGCAGTTCCGGCTCATACACCTTGATGCGGATGACCGCATGCGGGCAGACCATCGCGCACTTGCCGCACTGGATGCAGACATCCGGGTCCCAGACCGGGATCTCGTCCGCCAGATTGCGCTTCTCGTACTGGGATGTCGCCGAAGGATAGGTTCCGTCGATGGGCATGGCGCTCACCGGCAGCAGGTCACCCTTGCGGGCGATCATCGTCCCCAGAACGTCGCGCACGAACACCGGAGCGTCTGCCGAGACGGCGGGGATCAACTCGACCGCGCTGGTGACGGCGCTTGGAGCCTGCACCTCATACAGGTGATCCAGCGTCATATCGACGGCGGCGATGTTCTTGGCGACGATCTCCTCGCCCTTCTTGCCATAGGTCTTCTCAATCGATTCCTTGATGGCGGCGATGGCTTCGTCGCGCGGCAGCACGCCGCTGATGGCGAAGAAGCAGACCTGCATCACGGTGTTGATGCGCCCGCCCATGCCGGCGTCCTTGGCGACCTTGAGCGCATCGATGACGTACAGGTGCAGCCCCTTGTCGATGATCTGCTGCTGCACCAGGCGGGGGAGTTTCTCCCACACCGCATCGGCATCGAATGGGCTGTTGAGCAGCAGGACGCCGCCCGGCGCGGCATCCGCCAGGACGTCGTACTTCTCCAGGAAGCCCCACTGATGGCAGGCGAGGAAGTTGGCGCGGGTGATCAGGTAGTTGGAGCGGATCGGACGGGGACCGAAGCGCAGATGGCTGACGGTCATCGAGCCGGATTTCTTGGAGTCGTAGACGAAATAACCCTGGGCGTAGTTCGGCGTGTTCTCGCCGATGATCTTGATCGAGTTCTTGTTCGCGCCGACGGTCCCGTCCGCGCCCAAGCCGTAAAAGACGGCGCGCACCACGTCGTCCGCCTCCACGCTGAAGTCAGGATCGACCTCCAGGCTGGTGTTGGTCACATCGTCGATGATGCCGACAGTGAAATGACGCTTGGGCGTCTCGCTCGACAGGTTGTCGTAAACCGCCTTGACCATCGCCGGGGTGAAATCTTTCGACGACAAGCCGTAGCGCCCGCCGATGACGCGGGGCATCGACCCCTGCCACGCCTCGACCAGCGCGTTCACTGTGTCCAGGTAGAGTGGTTCGCCGCCGCTGCCCGGTTCCTTGGTGCGATCCAGCACGGCGATCTGCGTGACCGTGCTCGGCAGCGCATTGACGAAGCCTTCCGAGTCGAACGGGCGGTACAGCCGCACCTTGAGCAAGCCGACCTTTTCGCCCTGGGCGTTCAGGTAATCGACCGTCTCGTGCGCTGCTTCCGCGCCCGACCCCATCATGACGATCACGCGGGTGGCATCCGGCGCGCCGTGATACTCATAGAGGCGATACTGGCGTCCGGTCAGTGCGGCGAAGCGGTCCATCGTCCGCTGGACCAGCGCCGGCAGGACGGCGTAGAACGGGTTGACCGTCTCACGCGCCTGGAAATAGACATCGGGATTCTGCGCCGTGCCGCGAATGAAGGGATTCTCTGGCGTAAGCCCACGCGCCCGGTGCGCGGCGACCCACTCATCCTGGATCATCGCCTTCAGCACGTCGTCGGGCAGGATAGAGATTTTATTGACCTCATGGGAGGTGCGGAAACCATCAAAGAAGTGCAGGAAAGGCAGGCGCGATTCCAGAGACGCCGCCTGAGCGATCAGCGCGAAGTCGTGGGCTTCCTGCACGGACGCCGACGACAGCAGCACCCAACCGGTCTGCCGCGTCGCCATCACGTCGCTGTGGTCGCCGAAGATCGACAGACCTTGCGCCGCCAGCGAGCGCGCGGCAATGTGGAAGACCGTCGAAGTGAGTTCGCCGGCGATCTTGTACATGTTGGGGATCATCAGCAGAAGCCCCTGCGACGCCGTGAAGGTCGTCGCCAGTGCTCCTGTTTGCAGCGCGCCGTGAATCGCCCCCGCCGCGCCGCCCTCGCTCTGCATCTCTACCACGTGCGGGGGGGTCCCCCAGAGGTTCGGTCGACCCTGCGACGCCCATTCATCCGCCCACTCGCCCATCGCCGAGGATGGCGTGATCGGGTAAATCGCGATGACTTCGTTGAGCGCATACGCGACACGCGCCACTGCCTCGTTAGCGTCGAGCGTGACGAAGTTCACTTCCTCCATGAGATTGCCTTCCTTTAAGCACGAACGTTTCACGTCGATCATGCCCCCTGGAAGCGCTTTCAGGTAGTGATGGGCGTCATGCCCTGAGGGGTCATTCGTAAGGAGTTCGGGCGATCCTCAAGGGAGCGGGCTTCACAGAGTCAGGCGGGACTGCCGTTCCTGCGCCCAGGCGGCGCGGCGGGCGAAGTCCAGCGGATCAGGCAGGCTGGGCGGCATGCCGAACTGTTCCAGCATGAAGCTGGCTGCCGCTGCCCCGTGCGCCGCTGCGGCGGCGATGCCGTCGTCCAGGCGCGCCAGGAACGCCCCCGCAAAGGCATTGCCCGCTCCAGTGGTATCGACCACCTCGACAGGGACCGCCGGCACGTGCAGCCCGACCAGCCCGCCGCTGCGGAAATCCCACACATCCGCTCCCTGCTCGGCGCGGCGCAGGACGAGCACCTGACAGCCGGCGGCGCGAAACCCGCGCACCACCGACGCCGCGTCGGCGCTGCCGATCATCGCCGACGCTTCTCCCCACGACGGGCTGAACACCGTACAGGCGGTCACCAGGTCGCGCAGCGCCTCCGCTTCCAGGGGGCGATCCGGCGGGCGAAAGGTCTCCAGGCTGATGGTCGCCCCTGCTGCGCCGAACTGCTGCGCCAGCGCCAGGGTCGGGTTTTCCGGGTGCAGCCCCCAGTGCATGGCGCGCGCCATGCGATACTGCGACGGCAGCGCCTTGAGCGCCGCCTGATAGACCGTTTCGCCCGGCGGCGGCGCGACCTGCCACAGGTGCGAACGTTCGCCAGAAGCGGAAAAGCGCTGCCAGGCGCGCGGGGTCGCCGGCGCACCCCGCAGCAGCCCGCTCACGTCGATGCCCGCCCGCAGCAGCGGCGCGAGCAGAGCGTCGGTGCAGTCTGTCCCGACCGCCGCCGCAATACCAACAGCCCCGCCCCCGCCCAAAGCAGC
>JAEURA010000334.1 GCA_016789005.1 Anaerolineae bacterium | reverse complement strand
CTCACCACCGCTGCCGAATTTTCATGGCTTTACCTCTCGTCCCCCTCAACCTGGACTAAATTCGAGGCCAACCTGCTCTCTCTGCTTCATTCCCCCTCCCCTCACCCCCTTTTTTGATGAAAGAAGAGCCAAACGTCAGGGACGATGCCTGCATCGTCCGTACCCAAAATATTGAAATGCACCCTGGGCGGCAGGCTGCAGGCTGACACAACCCGGCTCGCGCTGCAGCGGCACGAGCGTCTCTGGCTTGCCCTCGGTGATGGCGATGGGAGCGTGCTTCAAAGCGCGGGGGACGGGCTAAATGAAGTCCGCTTCATCGTCCGCGAGGACTTCGGGATCGGCAGCCATCGTTTCGACCACCGATCGCAGCGCCGGGAGCTGTTCGACGGCTGCCCAGACGATCTCGAGATCAACTTTGTCGTAACGATGGATCAGGAAATCTCGGAATCCCGCAACCGCCTGCCAATCCATCTCTGGGAACCGAGCCAGAAAGGCTTTCGGCATGCGTTTCACTGCTTCACCGATGACTTCATAGCAGCGAATAACGGCATCCTGCGTTCGTGTATCGGCGAAGAACACCGAACGTCCCTCAGACGTGTAGGACTCCACATCGGAAATCTTACGAATCAGCTCGTCAAGAAGCTGCTTCAGAGCCGTCACAGCGGTCGAGCCTCTTTGAGCGCTCTGGGTCGAACGAATTCCTTCAACGTGCGATCGGTAGAGAGATCAACCTCTCGTCCCAGCAATTCTTTGAGCCTGACCCACAAGCCAACCACCTCAAACAGACTGCTGCCCGCGCGGAACTCCACCAGGAAATCGACATCGCTGTCTTCCCGCGCTTCGCCGCGCGCCACGCTGCCGAACACGCGCACGTTGGTAGCGCCATACTGTTCCGCCAGCTTCAGCACGGCGTCGCGCTTGTCGCCGATGATTTCGGCGATGCCCAGGCTGCCTTTGGGTTTCTTCACCATAGCTATCATCTCTAGGTATCGCCGTCAGTCAGGTCTTTGACTTTCTTCGCCAATGACTCGATAGCTGCTTTGAGTTCCGGCAGTTGCTCGACCGCTTCCCATACCAAAGTCAAATTGACGCGATCATAATTGTGGGCAAGAAAGTCACGGAACAAGATCAATCGCCGCCAGTTCACCTCGGGCAGCTGCGCCAACACCAGTGGATCGATCCGCTTGATGATCTCGGCGTTATTCACATAAGCGAACGCTACGCCATACTGCACCAAAACATCTGCCAGGAAGACATCGCGACCACCGCGCGTGAACCGCTCGATGTTGCTGACTTCGTTCCGCAAATCATTGACGTACTCCATAAGGGGTTTCATAGGCGGATCAGTTCGCGCAAAGCCGTTGGCTTCGCGAAATCCTTGAGCGTATCCTCAGTGGACAGGCTGACATCGCGTTCCAGTAGGTCTTTGAGCGCTGCCCACAATTCAATGGCATCAAAAATCGAAGTTCCCGGCTTGTACTCCACCAGGAAATCGACATCGCTGTCTTCCCGCGCTTCGCCCCGCGCCACGCTGCCGAACACGCGCACATTGGTCGCGCCATACTGTTCCGCCAGCTTCAGCACGGCGTCGCGCTTGGCGCCGATGATCTCGGCGATGCCCAGGCTGCCCTTTTTCGGAACCGTCATGCGCTGCCCTCAGTCTCTCCTGTATCCTGATTATAAGGCAGGATGGGCAGCGCAGCGCATCAGGGTGTAATCGCTCTTGGGGGTGGGCGATCATCCTGGTCGATGCGCCGCCGGAGAATAGAATTCTCCGGCTATCCCCAAAGGCGCATGAAACCGACTCAAAGTCGGTTCCGCAGGGGGGAGAGTCGCCAGAAGCAGCACGCGCGCCGCCGGCGAAACCCTCTTCCAGAGGGTTTTTCACATCCTTGGGATAGCCGGACATTTCTAATGTCCGGCGGCAGACCACCACGTGCTTCTGCCCCCCATTTCCGAACGCACCTGCCCATCATGGCAGCGTGAGGATCTCCGGCTTGCCGTCGGTGATGGCAATGGTGTGCTCAAAGTGGGCGCACAGCGACCGGTCGCGGGTGACCACCGTCCACTTGTCGGCGAGTTCATCCAGGTCAGGGCGACCGGCGATGACCATCGGCTCGATGGCATAGGTCATGCCCGGCTGAAGTTTGTAGCTCACCCAGCCGCGCTGCCGGCTGCCCCGGGGCCACCAGTTGGGGACCTGCGGCTCTTCGTGCATGTTGCGCCCTACGCCGTGCCCGGTGTATTCGCGCGCCACGCTGTAGCCCTGGCTTTGCACATAGCGCATGACGGTCAGCGCCACGTCCTTGGTCTCGTTGGGCAGCACCGAGGCGTCGATGCCGACGTACAGCGCGCGCTCAGTCACATCCAGAAGACGCTGCACCGCTTTGGGAATTTCGCCCACGCCCATCGTGAAGGCGGCGTCGCCCACATAGCCCTGGTAGATCGCGCCGACATCCAGGCTGATGATGTCGCCTTCGCGCAGGATTCGCTTCGCGCTGGGGATGCCGTGCACCAGTTCATGGTTGATCGAGGCGTTGATCGAAGCCGGGTAATCCGGCGCATCCTGCTTGGGATAGTTCAGGAAGGCGGGGATCGCGCCGTGATCGCGGATCACCTGTTCGGCGACGCGGTCGAGTTCGGCGGTCGAAACGCCGGGGCGCACCAGTGATCGCATGGCAGCGTGCGTCTTCGCCACGATCCGCCCAGCTTCGCGCATAATGGCGATTTCTTCGCGGTTCTTGATGTGTACCTGCGCCCGTTCACGGCGTGTCACGACCATATCTCGCCTCTCCCTATTTTCCCTGCGCCGCCTGAATCACCTGGCGGATGTCGCTGCCCACCTGCTCGATGGTCTGATCGGCGTTGACGCGGGCGACCACGTTCTGCTGATCGTAGTAGGCGATCAGCGGACGAGTCTGTTCGGTATAGGTATCGATGCGCGTCAGCACCGCATGGGCGCTGCCGTCGTCGCTCCGGCGGGTCAGCTCACGCCCGCCCTGCCTGAGCGTCGCCAGCAGGCGCGGCGGAAACTGCTTGTCCGTCGGATGATCGACGAATTTCCAGTCGATGCCGCCGCTGTTGTAGTAAATGTTATAGCTCTTTCCCGTCTCCGAATCGGTGACACGCCCAAAGGCCCGCTTGAAGGCGCTGTAGAGGTCGAGCTGAAGCAGCAGCACCACGCCAATGCGCTCCCCCCGCGACTGGAGATACCGATCCAGCCATTCCGCCTGGGCGGGAGTGCGCGGGTAGCCGTCAAGAATCACGCCATGCTTTGCATCGTCCTGGCTCAGGCGTTCGCGCACCATCTCGTTGGTGGTCTCGTCATCGACCAGGTTGCCCGCCGCCAGAATGCCCTGTATGCGCTGCGCCAGCGCATCCGTCCGCGTCTTCATGGCGCGGAACAAGTCACCGGTGGAAACATGCGGAATGCCGTAGGACTGGCTGATATATTTCGCCTGTTCGCCCTTCCCTGCGCCCTGCACGCCCATCAGAATGATGTATAAACCCATTTCCGTCTGGTCTCCAAGAATGCGATTCGAAATGGTCTTGCAGCTATAAATAATACAGGGGCGGTTGCTGAACCGCCCCTTCATTGTTAATTGCCATCGGGTGACAATTGTCAGGTTTCGACCCCGCGTCGCCCCAGCGGAACTAGCGAATGAAGCGGTCGTAGTTGCGCATGACCAGCTGGGCTTCAAGCTGCCGCAGCGTATCGATGACCACGCCGACCACGATGATCAAGCCGGAACCGGACAGCACGTAGGCAGGATTGCCCGCCACGCCGGTCACGAATTCGTTCGGGAAGAGTATCCGGTAGATGAATTCGACGATGCCCGGAACCACCGCGACGATGCCCAGGAAGAGCGCGCCGACCAGCGTAATGCGCCGGGTGACGCGAACGATGTAGTCCTGAGTGCGCTTGCCGGGGCGAATGCCGGGGATGAACCCGCCATTGCGCTGCAAGTTCTCCGAAAGGTTCTGATTGCCGATCATGATGTCGGAATACAGGAAGGTAAAGCCGACGACCAGCGCGAAGAAGGTCAGCCAGTAGGCAAGCCCCTGGTGCTGCCCGAAGGTCGCGTTGATCGACTGCCGCACCGGACCATCCGGGAACAGGTTCACCAGCAGCGCCGGAAACGAGATGATCGCCTGAGCGAAGATCAGCGGGATCATACCGACCGGGTTCACCTTCAGCGGAATGTGCGTCGAAGCGCCGCCATACTGCTTGCGACCACGCACCCGTTTGCCATACTGCACCGGGATGCGGCGCACGCCTTCCTGGATGAAGATGATGCCGATGACGCTCAGGATAGTGATGGCGATGAAGAAGATGATGTTGACGACCGGCTGAGTCGAGCTGTTCAGCAGGCGGATCAGATTACCCGGAGCCTGCGCCACGATGCCGGAGAAGATGATGATCGAAAGACCGTTGCCAATGCCCTGCTCGGTGATCATATTGCCGAGCCAGATGGCGAACATCGTCCCGGCGGTCATGGTTGCGATGACGGTGATGGTCAGCAGAACGTCGGAGCCAAAGCCGGGGATGATCGGCGTGCCGCCGAGGGTGTTGAAGATCTGTATCTGGCTGACGACCTGGAGGATCGACATGGGAATTGCCAGATAATAAGTGTAGGTTTCCTTCTTTTCCTTGCCGCCCGGCTCTTTATCCATCGCTTCGAGCGCCGGGATGACCGGCGTGAGCACCTGCAGGATAATCGACGCCGTGATGTAAGGATAAACCCCGTTGGCGATCACGCTAAAGTTTTGCAGCGCGCCGCCAGACAGCAGGTTCAGCACGCCCAGCAGACCGCCGGACTGTCCTTCCAGCAGGCTGCGCAGTGCCGTGCGGTCAACGCCGACGACCGGCACATGCGCCGCGAACTGGTAAATGACCAGGATCAACCCCGTGATCAGGAGTTTGTTGCGCAGGTCAGGCAGGCGAAGGGCGTTACGCAGTGCCTCAATCATGCCAGTTTCCTCAAGTCGATTGATGGGGACGCCTCACACAGGGTCGAGACGTCCTCTTGAATGACGGTGTTTTACGATTGGCTCTGCGCCATCAATTTCGCGAGCTTCGCCCTGGACAGCCGCTTGATGGTCAGCCGCGCACCGGTCACCGGCAGCGTGATGATTGCCGTCGTCCCGCCCGCCTTGGCGATCTTTTCCTGCGCGCTCTTGGTGAAGCGGTGTGCCTGAACCGTCAGCGCCTTGGTCAGGTCGCCATTGCCCAGGATCACGACAGGATTCTGTTCATCGCGAATCCAGCCCTGCGCCTTGAGCAGTGCCGGCGTCACCACCGTCCCTGCCGCCAGCAGATCGAGCTGTGCGATCTTGACTTCCTGGAACTCGATGCGGAACAGGTTCGTGAAACCGCGCTTGAACGGCAGACGACGCACCAGCGGCAGCTGACCGCCCTCAAAATAGGGTCCCTTACGCGCATGCCGACCACGCGCGCCGGCGCCCTTGGTACCACGACCGGCAGTCTTGCCTTTGCCCGCCGAAATACCACGCCCGACGCGAGTGCGCTTCTTGTGCGATCCCTTGTTCGGCTGCAAATCGTGCAGCTTCATGATCAGCCCACCTCCTCGACAGCGAGCAGGTGGCTGATCTTGGCGATCATCCCGCGCACCGCCGGAATATCCTTGACAATGACGCTGGCGTGCATCTTGCGCAGTCCCAGCGCTCTGGCAGTCTCGCCCTGGCTCTTCTCGTAGCCGATCGGGCTGCGCACCAGCGTGACCTTCAGCTGCTTCTCGTTGGCTTGCGCTTTCGCCTTAGCCATTCTTCACGTCCTCCTGCGCACCAGCCGGAGCCATCACCACCACATCGCGGCGGCGGCGCTCCCAGAAGGGACGCATCTCGTCGGCATTCTTGCCGCGCATCGCCGCCAGCTCCTGCGGGCTGCGCAGCTGCTGGAGCGCTTCCAGCGTCGCCATCGCCACGTTCAGCAGGTTGGGGCTGCCCATGCTCTTGGTGAGGATGTCGCGCACGCCCACCGCTTCCAGCACCGCACGCACCGGACCACCGGCGATGACACCGGTACCGGGCGCAGCCGGCTTCAGCAGCACACGCGCGCCGCCATGCTCGGCGACCACCGGATGCGGGATCGTCGTCCCCGACAGAGAAATCTTGAACATCTGGCGGCGCGCCCGATCGGTGCCCTTGCGAATGCTGTCCGGCACAGCGCGCGCCTTGCCGACGCCAACGCCCACCCGTCCAGTGCCATCGCCGACGACGACCACGGTGCGGAAGGCGAAGCGCCGACCACCCTTGATCACCTTGGCGACGCGCTTGATGTCGATCACGCGCTCTTGCAGTTCTTCACGTTCCTCGCGAGGCTCACGCCCTTCGCGCGGTTCACGCCCCTGACGGGGTTCACGCGATGTCTCTTTTTTCTTCATCCGGTCCTCGCTAGAAACTCAAACCGCCCTCGCGCGCGCCTTCCGCAAGTGCGGCGACACGTCCGTGATACTTGTAGCCGCCCCGGTCGAAGACGACTGCCGAGATTCCGGCATCCTTCGCCCGCTGCGCCAGCGCCTGCCCAACGATCTTGGCGGCTTCCGTCTTCGACTTACCGCTGACCTGCGGCGCGATCTCTTTGTCGATGGTGGACGCCGAAACGAGCGTCTGCCCGTTGAGATCGTCGATGACCTGGGCATAGATGTTCGTCAGACTGCGGAACACGCTCAGGCGTGGGCGCGCCCCAGTGCCTTCGACACGGGCGCGAATTCGCACTCTACGTCGGTCACGCAGCGCGCGCTTTTGCTTCAACTGCTTCGTCGTAGCCATACGCTAATGACCTCACTTGCCCGTCTTGCCCGCTTTGCGGCGGATAATTTCGTCGGAATAGCGAACGCCCTTGCCCAGATACGGCTCCGGCGGACGCAGCCCGCGAATGTTCGCGGCGATCTGCCCGACCACCTGCTTGTCGATGCCGTTGATGACGATGCGCTGGCGTCCTTCCGTCGCGAACGTGACGTTCGCCGGCGGGTTCACCACGATTTCGTGGGAGTATCCCAGCTTCATCACCAGGTCTTTGCCGCGCAGCTCGGTGCTGTAGCCGACGCCCTCGATCACCAGTTCGCGCTTGAAGCCATCGGAGACGCCGGTGACCATGTTCGCCAGCAGCGCCCGCGTCAAGCCGTGCAGCGCACGGTGCTGGCGTTCGTCCGTAGGACGGGTGACGACCAGCGATTTTTCCTCCACCTGGACGGTGATGTCCGGGTGAACCTGATGGGTGAGCGTGCCCTTGGGTCCGTTCACCGTCACCTGCTGCCCGTCGATCTTAACTTCGACCTTCGCCGGCAGCGTTATGGGTTTCTTGCCAATTCGTGACATCGCTGTGCCTCTTCCCTTACCACACGTAGCACAGCACTTCGCCGCCGACCTGTTCGCGCCGCGCCTGCTGCGCCGTCATCACCCCTTTGGGGGTGGTCATGATGGCGATGCCGATGCCGCTCATCACGCGGGGCAGGTCGGTGCGCTTGCGGTAGACGCGGCGTCCTGGTTTGCTCACCCGGGTGATGTTGGTGATCACCGGCTGACGGTCACGCCGCGTGCCGTGATACTTCAAGGTGATGGCGATATTGGAATAGGGCTGCCCCTCCACCACCTCGAAACTTTCGATGAACCCTTCTTCCTTCAAGATTCGGGCGATTTCCACCTTGATCTTGGAGGAGGGGATGTCGCATGTGACTTTGCGCGCCAGCAGGGCATTGCGGATGCGCGTCAGCATATCTGCGATTGGATCGCTCGTCATGCTACCCGACTCTCTTTCTCACCAGCTTGACTTGACGACGCCGGGAATTTTGCCCGCCAGCGCGAGTTCACGAAAATGAATGCGGCACAGCCCGAAGCGGCGAATATAACCGCGCGGACGCCCGCAGATCTTGCCCGAATTCGGGTCGACGTACTGGCAGCGATTCCGCACGCGCACTTTGTACTTCCGGCGACCTTCACGTGCTGTCACCGACCTTTTCGCCATCTGCCTATCCTCTCGTCCTGGTTAGCTCTCGCGGAAAGGCATGCCGAGCAGTCGCAGCAGCCGGCGTCCTTCCTCATCGGTCTTTGCCGTCGTCACGACAGTGATTTCCATGCCGCGAACTTTGTCGATCTTATCGTATTGGATTTCCGGAAAGACCAATTGTTCCCGCAAACCAATCGTATAGTTGCCGCGCCCGTCGAAAGTATCGGGCGAGACGCCTCGGAAGTCGCGAATACGCGGCAGCGCCACGTTGATGAGGCGGTCGATTAGCGCCCACATCCGCTGCCCGCGCAGGGTGACCTTCGTGCCGATAGCGCGTCCTTCGCGCAGCTTGAAGGCGGCGATGCTTTTCTTCGCCTTGGTGATGACCGGCTGCTGTCCGGTGATCTGACGCAGGTCGGTGACCGCGCCATCCAGCGACTTGGCGTTATCGATGGCTTCGCCGACGCCGATGTTGATCACGATCTTCTCGATGCGCGGCACCTGCATGATATTTTCATACCGGAACTCATCCATGAGGACCGGCACGACCTGTTCTTCGTAGCGTTGCTGAATTCCGTATTTCGCCATAGTGCGCCGCCTAATCGATATCCGCTTTGCACTTGCGGCAAACACGGGTCTTGAACCCATCTTCCCGAACGCGGAAGCCCACGCGGGTCGGTTTGCTGCACTGAGTGCAGACCAGCATCACATTCGAAAGATGAATCGGACCGTTGAATTCAACGATCTGCGCCGGAATCTGCTGTGCGCCTGCCTGGCGCGCCTTGCGATGGCGCTTGAGGAGGTTGACCCCCTCGACCACCACGCGATCCTGCTTCGGAAAGACTGCCGTCACCCGACCGCGTTCGCCGACATCCTTGCCGGCGATAACCTGAACCGTGTCACCTGTCTTGATTCGCTGCATCGTTCACTCTCCTACCCTAGAGGGTCTCCGGCGCGAGCGAGACGATCTTCAAGAAGCCGCGATCCCGCAGTTCGCGGGCGACCGGTCCAAAGACGCGGGTCCCTTTCGGGTTCTGGAGGTCATCGCTGAGGATCACCGCCGCGTTGTCGTCGAACTTGATGTACGACCCATCGGAACGGCGGTATTCCTTCGCGGTGCGGACGATCACCGCCTTGACCACATCGCTTTTCTTCACCGATCCCTGCGGCGTCGCCGATTTGACGGCGGCGACGACGATATCGCCCACGCCGCCGTAGTAGCGGCGGGAACCGCCAAGGACGCGGATCACCAGCAGTTCCTGCGCGCCAGTGTTATCGGCAACCTTCACCCGTGATTCGTTTTGTATCATCGTCTAGTCCTCCCCGCCGCCGCTGACGACTGATTCGTCCGCCAGCGTACCGATTTCCGGCGTGCCGGTTTCACGGAGGACTTCCTCGACGACCCAGCGCTTGTGACGGCTGAGCGGGCGGCTTTCGACCACGCGCACCAGCGCCCCCATCTGGATCGCATTGCTTTCGTCGTGCGCCATGACCTTCTTCGTCGTCTTGACCACCTTGCCATAGATCGGGTGGGTCGTGCGACGTTCGATAGCGACTACGACCGTCTTGTCCATCTTGTTGCTCACAACGCGCCCCACCAGACGCCGACGCTTGTTAGCCATTGCCTTTTTCCTTCTGAATTTCCCGTTCGCGCATGATCGTCTTCATACGCGCGATAGTGCGGCGTGCCTGGCGGATGGCGGTCGGGTCTTCCAGGCGACCAAACCCATCCTGAAGACGCAGCATGAACAGATTTTCCTTCTGGTCTTCCAGGGCATCCGCGAGATCCTGGTCAGACAGGTTGCGAACTTCTTTCGACTTCATGAGCCGACCACCTCCTGACCGGAAATCGGGTCAATACGCTTGATGAACCGCGTCCGAATGGGCAGCTTGTGCGCCGCCAGACGCAGCGCTTCGCGCGCCTCTTCCTCGGTAATGCCGCCCATTTCGAACAGCACACGCCCCGGACGGATGACCGCGACCCAGTATTCCACCGACCCCTTGCCGCTGCCCATGCGGGTTTCAGCAGCCTTCTTGGTGAACGGCTTGTCGGGGAAAATGCGGATCCAAATCTTGCCACGACGGCGGACGTAACGCACCATCGTACGGCGCGCGGCTTCGATTTGACGGCTCGACAGCCAGCAGGGTTCAAGCGCCTGCAAGCCGAACTCGCCAAAATGCACGGACGCCCCGCGCGAGGCGGTGCCTTTCATGCGTCCACGCATTTGCTTGCGATACTTTACACGCTTTGGCATCAACATGATCAGCAACTCCTACGGGCTGACGTAAGCTTCTTTCGCTTCGCCGCTCGGTTTCTTCAGCTCACGACTCAGCACGTCGCCACGATAGACCCAGACCTTGATGCCGATGCGTCCGAAAGTTGTCGTCGCTTCTGCCTTCGCAAAGTCAATGTCCGAGCGCAGCGTGCCGCGTGGGACACGTCCTTCGCTTTGCCACTCGCGCCGCGCCATGTCGGCGCCCGCCAGACGACCCGCCACTTCGATCTTGATTCCCTGCGCACCCTGACGCATCGCCTGACCGATCGCGCGTTTGATGGCACGGCTGTGCCCGACGCGCCGTTCGATCTGCTGAGCGATGTTCTGCGCCACGAGATAGGCGTCCAGGTCGGGCTTCTCGATTTCGGTGACTTCCACCTTGGCGCTCTTGCCCGTCATATCCTGCAAGCCCTGCTTCATTTTCTTGACCGCTTCACCCTTGCGCCCGATCAGGATGCCGGGACGCGCCGTGTGAATGGTGATCTGAAGCTGGTTGCTGTTACGCTCGATCTCGATGCGCGACACGCCGGCTTTTTCCGCCTCTTTGGCGATGAACTGCCGGATGCGGAAATCTTCGTGCAGCATGTCCTTGTACTGGGTGCCGGGCGCAAACCAGCGCGCGTCCCAGTCCCGGTTGATCTTGAGTCTGAACCCTACCGGGTTGACCTTGCGCCCCATCCTTATTTCCCTTCCCGCTCGGCGAGCACCACCGTCAGGTGCGAGGTACGGCGCTTGCGCGGCTTGTAGCGCCCGCGCGCCCCCGCCTTGAACCGCTTGAGCATCGGTCCGCCATTGGCGAAGATCGTCTTGATCTGCATATCACCGCGTTCAAGATCAAAATTGTTCTCAGCATTCGCCAGCGCCGAAGACACCAGCTTATGCACGATGGCGGCGCCCTTCTGCGGCATGTATTGCAGCACCGTCAGCGCCTGTTCCGCGCCCATTCCCCGCACCTGATCGATGACCAGGCGCAGCTTCTGCGGGGAGATCGACGCATAGCTCAGATGAGCCTTCACTTCCATGATCTACCCCCTCGTTACTTCTTCTTCTTCTCGACCAGATGCCCGCGATACGTGCGCGTCGGGGCAAATTCGCCGAGCTTGTGACCAACCATGTTCTCGGTGATATAGATCGGCACGTGACGGCGTCCGTCATGCACGGCGATCGTATGACCGACCATCTGCGGGAAGACAGTGCTGGCGCGACTCCAAGTGCGGATGACCGCCTTCTTGCCGTCGGTGTTCAGCTTGTCCACCTTTTGCAGCAGCTTCGCGTCCACAAAGGGACCTTTTTTCAGCGAACGTGACATCGCAGTTCCCTCACTTCACGGCTCGATTAGCGCCGCTTGCCGCGTCGGCGGACGATGAATTTATCGGTACGCTTGTTCCGGCGGGTGCGCTTGCCCAGAGCAGGCTTGCCCCAGGGAGTCTTGGGACCAGGCAGACCGATACCCGAACGACCTTCACCACCACCATGCGGGTGACCCGACGGGTCCATCGCAATACCACGAACCGTTGGGCGCCAGCCCATCCAGCGGCGGCGTCCAGCCTTGCCCAGGTTGATGTTGCCGTGGTCGGTGTTGCCAACCTGACCGATGGTCGCCATGCACAGCTCGTGCACCATGCGCACTTCGCCGCTCGGCAGACGAATTTGAGCGTAGATGCCCTCTTTCGCCATCAACTGCGCCGAAACGCCCGCCGCACGTGCCAGCTGTCCACCCTGCCCAGGCAGCAGTTCCACGTTGTGAATCTGCGTGCCGACGGGAATATCGCGGATGTGCAGCGCGTTGCCCGGTCGCAGTTCGGCAGCATCGCCGTTGGCGATACGGTCGCCGACCTTCAGACCGAGCGGGGCGATGATGTAGCGCTTCTCGCCATCGCTGTATTCCACCAGCGCGATGCGCGCCGAGCGGTTGGGATCGTATTCAATCGCCGTGACCTGCGCCACCGCGTCGAACTTGTTGCGCTTGAAATCGATGATGCGGTAGCGCCGCTTGTGACCGCCGCCGCGATGCCGCACCGTCAGACGCCCCTGTGCGTTGCGTCCGCCGCTCTTGCGGATCGCCTCTGTCAGCGAGCGCTCCGGCTTCTTCTTGGTGATTTCCTCGAATGAGTGCCCTGTCATTCCCCGGCGACCTGCCGAGGTGGGCTTGTACGCTTTGACCGGCATAATGTCTCGTCCCGCCTTTAGACTTCGAACAACTCGATGCGCTCGCCGGCTTCCAGCGTCACAACAGCTTTCTTCCACTGCTTGGAGCGCATGTAGGTGCGGCGTCCACGAAAACCGCGCTTGGCGGGCATGATCATGGTGTTGACCTTCTTCACCCGCTTTTCGAAGATGGTTTCCACCGCCTCGCGGATCTGCTGCTTGTTCGCATCGGGGTGGACTTCGAAGACGTACTGACCGTTCTCATCGGTCATGATGTTCGACTTCTCGGTCACGACCGGGCGAAGGATCACATCGTAAAGATGCAGCGCCATCTCATTCCGCTCCCTTCTCGTTGCCCCAGATGCGCTTGATCACATCCAGCGCGTCGAGCGGCACGACCACGTGGTCAAACTGAAGCAGGTCGCGGATGTTCAGGTAGCTGGCGCGCAGCGTCTTGGCGTCCGGCAGGTTGTTTACACTGCGCTGCACGTTCTCGCTGCGTTCGGCGACCAGGACCAACTTGCTGCCGCCGCCCGTCAGGGCATTCAGCACGCGATTCGCTTCTTTGGTCTTCGGCTGCGCCATGGTCAGGCGATCCACGAAGATCAGCTGCTTGTCGCGAAGCAGGGCGGTCAATGCACTGCGCACCGCGCCCCGGCGCATTTTCTTGGGCATGTCCATGAAGTACTTGCGGGGGCGCGGACCCATCGGGCGACCGCCGCCCACGAACTGCGTGGCGCTGTGCGACCCATGACGCGCGCGACCGGTGCCCTTCTGACGGTACATCTTCGCCGTCGTCAGGCTGACCTCACCACGCCGCTGAACCTTGTGCGTCCCCAGGCGAAGCCCTGCCATCTGGCGCACATACGCCTGATGCATCAGCCCCTTGTTGACTTCGACATCGAAAATATCGGCAGGCAGATCGATGGTGGAGACCTGCTGACCGTTCATATTCAGGACTGGAACCTGCATACTCATCATCTCACCTCCTCGCCTACTTGCGACGACGCGGACGGGCGGGTTTCACCACCACGATTCCGCCGTTCGTGCCGGGAATGGATCCCCGAACTGCGAGCAGGTTGCGTGCGCTGTCAATCACGATCACCTCCAGGTTTTCCGAGGTGACGCGCTCGTTGCCGGAGCGCCCCGACATGCGAGTTCCGATGTAGGTGCGCCCTGGGGTGGAGCCTGCGCCCACCGAACCCGGCGCACGTTCACGGTCGGACTGACCATGAGTCTTCGGCTGGCGATTGAACCCATGCCGCTTGATCGTGCCTGTGAAACCGCGTCCCTTGCTCGTGCCGATCACGTCGACGCGTTCACCCACGATGAACACGTCACATTTCACTTCCTGCCCTTCAGCCACGTCCACCTCGCCGTTCTTCAGGCGAAATTCGCGCAGGACCTTCAGCGCCGGAAGATTGTTCCGCTTCAAGTGCCCCAGGCGGCCCTTGGTCAGGCGCTGCGGTTTGGTTTCGCCGAAGCCCAGCTGCACAGCCGTGTAGCCGTCCTTATCGGCGGTCCGCACCTGGGTGACATAGCATGGACCCGCCTGGATGACCGTCACGGGAACGGCGTTCCCGCTGTTGTCGAAGACCTGGGTCATGCCCACCTTACGACCGATAATGCCCTTCATGCCTTTTTCGTTCCTTCCGAAGGGGGTGCTGATACCCCCGTACTCCATCGAGCGACCTCGTATTGGCGGGTAGGCTTGACCCGCTTGCGAGACTAGATCTTGATCTCGATGTCCACACCTGCTGGGAGATTCAGACGCATCAGCGTGTCAATCGTCTTGCTGTCCGGGTCCAGCACATCGAGCAGACGCTTATGCGTGCGAATCTCGAAGTGCTCGTGCGAGTCCTTGTCGATGAACGAGGAGCGCCGCACGGTGAACCGTTCGAGCCGAGTCGGCAACGGCACGGGACCGATCACACGCGCCCCGGTGCGCTCCGCCGTCTCGACGATGCGCTGTGCCGACTGGTCCAGCACGCGGTGATCATATGCCTTCAAACGGATGCGTATCTTGTTTTTGAACATTCTGTTTATCCCTTTGCTCCGCGTTCCCGCGCGCTCCTCAGAAGCGACGCCGGGCTGCTGTGGGGTGTTCCCTGTCACAGGCGCCCGGCATCACGACGCGGAGTTGCTGATCTTCGCGAACGGTTAGCTTTCGAGGACCTCGGTGATGACGCCCGCGCCAACCGTCAAGCCGCCTTCACGGATCGCGAACTTGGAGCCTTTTTCCAACGCCACCGGGGTGATCAGTTCCACCAGCAGGTTAACGTTGTCGCCGGGCATGACCATTTCCACACCCTCTGGCAGGGTGACCGTGCCGGTCACGTCCATCGTGCGGATGTAGAACTGCGGACGATAACCGGTGAAGAACGCCTTGTGACGACCGCCTTCATCCTTCTTCAGGATGTAGACTTCGCTCATGAACCGCTTGTGCGGCTTGATGCTGTTCGGCTTCGCCAGCACCATCCCGCGCTCGACGTCGGTGCGCTCAATACCGCGCAGCAGGATGCCCGCATTGTCGCCCGCTTCGGCGGCGTCCAGTTCCTTGTGGAACATTTCGATGCCGGTCACGGTCGACTTCATGATTTCGTCGCGCAGACCGATGATCGAGATTTCTTCGCCCTTCTTCAGGGAACCACGCTCAACACGACCGGTGACGACCGTACCACGCCCCTTGATCGTGAAGACGTCTTCCACCGGCATCAGGAACGGCTTGTCCTTGTCGCGCTGCGGGGTCGGGATCCAGGCATCGACCGCTTCCATCAGCTTCAGGATGGATGCAAATTCAGGGGCGTTCGCGTCCTGGCTGGTCGATTCATTAGCAGCCAGCGCCGAGCCGCGCACGATCGGGGTCTCTTCGCTGAATTCGTAGCTGCTGAGCAGCTCGTGCAGTTCCAGCTCGACCAGTTCCAGCAGTTCCGGGTCGTCCAGCTGATCGATCTTGTTCAGGTAGACCACCATCGCGGGCACTTCCACCTGGCGCGCCAGCAGCACGTGTTCACGGGTCTGCGGCATGGGACCATCCGGGGCGCTCACGACCAGGATCGCGCCGTCCATCTGGGCAGCGCCGGTGATCATGTTCTTGATGTAGTCACGGTGACCTGGGCAGTCGACGTGAGCATAGTGACGGTTGTCGGTTTCATATTCGACGTGACGGATGTTGATGGTGATACCGCGCGCGCGTTCTTCCGGCGCGTTGTCGATGTCGCCATATTCCATCCGCTGCGCCTTGCCCTTCAGCGCCAGAACCTTGGTGATCGCCGCCGTCAACGTGGTCTTGCCATGATCGACGTGACCAATGGTGCCAATGTTGACATGCGGCTTATTGCGCTCGAACTTTTCAGCCATTTTTCGTTCCTCTTGCTTTTCGTGCTTCTCTATCTCATCAAACACATCGGCGGCGCTGGTCGCGCCGCCTCATTGGAGGAGGTCAGGATGACCTCTAGCCTGCGCCCTTGATCACTTCGTCGGCGATGGTCTGCGGCGCGATGCTGTACTTCTCGAATTCCATCGTGAAGCTGCCGCGCCCCTGCGTCATATTGCGAATCTGCGTCGCATAACCGAACATCTCGCCCAGCGGAACGTTGGCGCGCACAGCAGTTGCCCCTGCGCCGCGCGTTTCCATCCCGGCGATGATCCCACGCCGCGACGACAGATCGCCGACCACTGTACCGGTATATTCATCCGGCACATTGACCTCAACTTTCATCGTCGGCTCCAGCAGCACCGGCTTGCCCTTATGGACGCCATCCTTCAGGGACATCGAACCGGCGACCTTGAAGGCGATATCGCTGGAGTCCACTTCGTGGTACGAGCCATCGACGAGCGACGCCTTCAGCCCGACCACCGGATAGCCCGCCAGCACGCCGCCGGACATGGCTTCGCGAATGCCGTTCTCCGTCGGACGGATGAACTCGCGCGGGATAGACCCGCCCTTGATGGCTTCCACGAACAGCAGCCCGTCTTTCGCCAGCGGCAGTTCCTCGTCGGTGAGTGGCTCGTATTCGATGACGACGCGGGCGTACTGACCCGAACCACCGGTCTGGCGCTTGAAGGTCGTATCGATGCGAACCGCTTTGGTGATCGCTTCGCGATACGCCACGCGCGGACGACCGACCGACGCCTGGACGCCAAACTCACGCATCATGCGATCAACGATGATCTCCAGATGCAGCTCGCCCATGCCCTTGATCTTGGTCTGACCGAGCTTGTCGTCCACCTCAATACGGAAGGTGGGGTCTTCTTCCGCCAACCGGCGGAGCGCCATACCCATCTTGTCCTGGTCGCCCTTGGTGTTCGGCTCGATGGCGACTTCAATGACGGGTTCCGGGAAGGAGATCTTCTCCAGCACGATGGGGTTTTCCATCTCGCTGAGCGTATCGCCGGTAAAGCTCTCTTTGAGCGCCAGCACCGCCGCGATGTCCCCCGCGTGCACTTCTTCGATGTCTTCACGGTTCGCCGCGAACATCCGGACGATGCGTCCGATACGCTCGCGCTGACCCTTGGTGGTGTTCAGCATCGTCGTACCGACGCGCACGACGCCGGAATACACGCGGAAGAACGCCAGGCGTCCGACATACGGGTCGGTCAGAATCTTGAAGACCAGCGCCGCCGTCGGTTCTTCATCGCTGGCAGTGCGGACCAGTTCAGCATCGGTTTTCGGGTCCAGCCCGCGCACCGCTGGAATATCCAGAGGCGAAGGCAGAAGCTCGACAACCTTGTCCAGCATCAGCTGAACGCCCTTGTTCTTGAGCGCCGACCCGCACAGCACCGGGTGCACCTTACCCTTGATGGTGGCGTCGCGCAGCGCCGGCAGAAGCTCTTCTGTGGTGATCTCTTCACCCATCAGATACTTCTCGGTCAGATAATCGTCATTCTCGACGATCTTTTCGATCATCTCGGCGCGCCGCGTCTCCGCCTCTTCCCGAAGGCTTTCCGGGATGGGGTGGACTTCAATCGCCGTACCCAGATCGTTGCCATAGGTGACCAGCTGCATCGCCAGAAGATCGACGATGCCTGCAAATTCCGCCCCTTCACCCATCGGGAACTGAAGCGGAACCGGGTTGCCGTGCAGACGCTCGACGATCATGTCCACGCAGCGGTTGAAGTTCGCGCCGACGCGATCCATCTTGTTGATGAAGCAGATGCGCGGGACGCTGTACTGATTCGCCTGACGCCACACCGTCTCTGACTGCGGTTCAACACCGGCAACGCCGTCGAACACCACCACACCACCATCGAGCACGCGCAGGCTGCGCTGCACTTCAGCGGTGAAATCGACGTGTCCGGGGGTATCGATGATGTTGACCTGGTGTCCCTTCCAGGACGCCGTGACCGCTGCCGCGGTGATCGTGATGCCGCGCTCGCGTTCCTGCTCCATGTAGTCGGTGGTCGCTGCGCCGTCGTGGACTTCGCCGATCTTGTGCACCATACCGGTATAGTACAGAACACGTTCGGTCGTCGTCGTCTTGCCGGCATCAATGTGCGCGATGATACCGATGTTGCGGACTTTATTGATGTCGTATGCTTGTTCTGTTTTCTTCGCCATTGTCTCTTGTAGCCTGGCTTGCATTCATTGCGCGTGGGCTTCAGACCGTCAGCCGGTCCTCAGCCCGTGCGTTCTAGCGCCTGCCCCTTACCTTAACGGAAGTGGGCAAAAGCGCGGTTGGCTTCCGCCATACGATGCGTATCGTCCTTCTTCTTGACGGACGCGCCCTGCCCGTTGAAGGCATCCAGCAGCTCGTTCGCCAGCTTGTCCGACATGCTGCGTCCGCCGCGCGAACGAGCATTGTCCAGAATCCAGCGCATCGCCAGGGTTGTCCCGCGTTCCGTTGGAACTTCGACGGGAACCTGGTAGGTGGCGCCGCCGACGCGCATCGGCTTCACTTCAATCGCCGGAGTCACGTTGCGCAGCGCCTGTTCGAGCACTTCGACAGGATTGCGCTTGGCACGTTCTTCGATGATCTCCATCGCGCGATACATGATGCTCTGCGCCGTGCTCTTCTTGCCGCCGACCATCATACGATTGATGATCATGGCAATGTGCAGGCTGTTGTAGCGGTTATCCACCGGCGTGATCCGCTTCGGTGGGCTTTTGCGTCGAGGCATCGTTCCTACCCTTTACTTCTTCTTCGCGCCGGCAGCAGCCTGACCCGGTTTCGGACGCTTGGAGCCATACTTGCTGCGCCCCTGCTGACGGTTCTTGACGCCATCCGTGTCGAGTGTTCCGCGCACGATGTGATAGCGGACGCCCGGCAGGTCGCGAACACGCCCGCCGCGCACCAGCACGACGCTGTGTTCCTGCAGGCTGTGTCCCTCACCCGGGATATAGGCGGTCACTTCGATCCCGTTCGAAAGCCGCACGCGCGCCACTTTACGCAGCGCCGAATTCGGCTTCTTAGGGGTCATCGTCTTCACAACTGTGCACACCCCACGCTTCTGTGGTGCGCCCTTGCGGCGACGGGTGCGCCGCTGCTGGTAAACGTTCAAGGTGTACTGAAGCGCAGGAGCCTTACTCTTCGACTTCTTCGCTTTTCGTCCCTTGCGCACCAGTTGGTTGATTGTCGGCATAAAACACTCCACAAAAATCACTGGCTAGCTTGCGCTAGGCACGCAAAAAGGCGATCGGCTTTTATCCCGGAACGCCTCTATGCACCCTACCCCGTGGCGAGCCAGACCGCTATGCGGAACGCTTTCGCCACCACTCGCTCAGTTCGGTACGCCATTGCCTTCGGAAAGGGTGTGTACCGTACGTGCTGCCAAGCATAGTAGCAGTCTCCCCTTGGCAAGTCAAGGGTGACTGACGCTGGGGCGTCTGTACCTTATAGTATCATTAAAATGAATGGAGAGAGAGGCAGCGTCCGACAGGACGCGCCGTCAGCCGGCGCTGACGGCGTTTACGGCAGTGTTCAACGCCTGAATCAGGTTGGCGACGGCGACCGGCTTGTTCAGCACAATATCCGCACCCGCCTCGCGCGCCTGATTGACCTGATAGCCGCCCGTCGCGCCACCGCCGATCACCAGCACCGGGACGGGGTGTGCCAGCTTTTGTCGGCGGACATAACGCACCAGGTCGAGGGCGTTCATGTCGGGGAGCATCATGTCCAGGACGATGGCATCAGGCATCGACTGGAAGACGTAGCCCAGCCCCTTGGTCACATCGGTGACCAGAGTCGTGCGGAAGCCGACTCCTTCCAGGGCATCTTTGAAGACGCTGCCGACATCCGGGTCGTTTTCGACGATCAGTATACGCCGTCCATTGCCGGCAACAGGCACGGTTGCTTCCGGCGTCACCAGAGGCATTTCCGAAGTCGCGGCATGGGCTTGGGACGGCACCACCGCCAGAGACATCTGCATGCGCAGCTGTCCGAACTGTAGTTCATCGCCATGACGCAGACGTTTCTCTGCCCCGGGCTCGCAGATGATCCCGTTCAGGCGCGTGCCGTTGGTACTGTTCAGATCGCGCAGGCTGAGGCGGTTGTTCTTGATGGTGATCACAGCGTGCCGGCGCGACACGCCCTTGCTGAAGGCGTCGAACGGGGTGAGATCAACTTCCGGGCGGTAGCCGCTGCTGACATCCCCGCGTCCGATGATCATCGCGTCGCGCACCTGGACCTGCAGGGTTGTCGCCGTGCCGACGATGCGAAATTCAACCACCCAGGGCAGGGTCAGGTCCAGCGGTCCGGTTTGAACGCTGGAGGCTGAGCGCAGAGGTTCCGGGTCGGTCTCCGGCAGTTCAAGGTGTCGGGTCGTCGCTCTGCTGGTCGGCTCGCCTGGGATCATGGGTTTCCTGCCTTAATCAATGGATGTAGACGACAATGTCGGGCAATGCGCTAGTATCACATTACTCTATGGAACAGGATAGTCCCCATAGTCCTGTGGTACTGATGAGACCCTAATATAATCCTAGAGGCGTTCGAGAAGCACCTGCCCCGCCGCCAAGCCGGACAGCACCGCCCCTTCAAGACGCGGTCCGCCGAAAGCATCTCCTGCAAACAGCAAATTCTCATGGGACTGGGCGATCAGGGTCCGTCCCGGATAAACGCTGCTCGGGCGGGAATAGCGCCAGCGCTTCAGCTGCGCTTCGAGTACCCTGGCTTCGCCAAGGATAGGCATCACATCGACACGGAAAGCGTTCAGGATGGCGTCGTCGGGTTGGTCCCACAGCTGGCGGCTGTAGATCCCGGTCGCCTGTATGGTCAGAATCGTCGCCGCCGGGGAGATGCCCTTAGCGCGGTTATCGGCGATCCAGTGAATGTTGGCGTTTTCGCGCTGGATCGCACCGGGAGCAGGCAGGAAGATCGGTCGGTCCAGCAAGAGCATCGCCGACAGACACATTTCGTACTGGATCGCCTTGAGCGCCGCCTCATCCTCGGCGTGCAGCCCGACGCCTCCTGCCTCCAGCAGATCGAGAGACTGTGGGACGGGCGGCGTAAGCAGCACTGCCGACGCTGCAAGCTGCCCCTTCCCTTCCATATCGACGTGCCAGCGACCGAGATGCGACCGCACTGCCGTCACGCGCACATCGGTGAAGATTTGCAGTCCTTCGCTGACATGCTTGGCGAGCCGGTTCATGCCGCCGCGCACCGCGTAGCGCGGGTGTCCATCGCGCGTGGTGATCAGGCTGCCATCCGTCCACCCGCGCGACCACTCGAAGACCAGCCCTTCCGCCAGCCAGCGTTCGACGTAGACGCCGAATTCGGGGGTGCGTACGGTGAAGAACTGCGCGCCGTGATCGGCAGAGCCTGTGCCAATCCGCCGAGTCGCCAGGCGTCCGCCGACGCTGCGCCCCTTGTCGATGAGGATCACTTCTTTGCCGGCATCCTTCAGCAGGCGCGCCGCCATCAATCCGGAGATGCCGGCGCCCACAACAATTGCATCAATCGCATACGTCTGCGTCATGTTATCCGTCATTCAGAACTATCTGAGCCCGACACAATGCGTCCTATTCTATCGCGGAATCAACAGGGACGGCATAAACCGTCCCTGTCCAGTTTGAATACTGCGGCGCGAACTAGCGGAACAGTTCGCGAACGATGACGTTGCGCTGGATCTCGCTCGTTCCTTCGTAGATCTGGAACACTTTCACATCCCGCATCAGCTTCTCGACCGGATATTCGCGCATGTAGCCATAGCCGCCGAAAACCTGCACGGCGTCCACCGTGACCTTCATCGCCATATCCGCTGCGAACGCCTTCGCCATGGCGATCACCTTCGGGTTCTCAATGCCGTGATCGACCAGCCATGCCGCCTGATACACCAGCAGGCGGGCAGCTTCGATATTCATCGCCATATCGGCGATCTTGTGTCCGATTGCCTGATGCTGCCAGATCGGCAGTCCGAAAGTCTCGCGTTCCTTGGCGTATTTCACCGATTCTTCCAGCGCCCGCCGCGCCACACCGACCGCGCCCGCTGCGACGCCGGGACGGCTGTGATCAAAGACCTTCATCGCCAGCAGGAACCCCATGCCCTCGGCGCCGATGCGGTTGTCCGCCGGCACTTCGACGTTTTCAAACGTGATCTCGGCAGTATCCGCCGCGCGCTGCCCCAGCTTGTCGAAGTGGCGGCTGACCTTGATGCCAGGCGTATCGCGATCGACGACGAAGCAGGAGATTCCACGATGCCTGGCTCCGGGGTCGGTGACGGCGAAGACGGTGTAGAAGCTGGCGAAGTTGACGTTGCTGATGAAGATCTTCGAGCCGTTGAGCATATACTTGCCATCAACACGGTCGGCGCGCGTCTGCATGCCGACGACGTTCGACCCCGCCGCCGGTTCGGTCACGCAGTAGGCGGCGAGTTCGCCCCTGTCCACCATGCGCTCGCCCAGCCAGTGATCTTTCTGGGCATCGGTACCACCGAGCATGATCGGCAGCGATGACAGGTTGTTGACGCTCATCGCCGTGCTGATGCCGGAACACCCATACGCCAGTTCTTCAGCGACAATCGCCTCTTCCAGCACGCTGGCTCCGGGTCCACCATACTGATCCGGGATGTTCAGATTGACCAGCCCGACCTCGCGCCCCTTGTTGATCACGTCGATGGGAAACTCGCCGGTCTTGTCGTAGTGTTCGGCAACTGGAATGATCTCTTTTGCGGCGAAGTCGCGCGCAAGCTTCTGGAGCTGCTTCTGTTCCACGCTCAATTCAAACTGCACGCCCGCCGCCGCCATATCTTTGGTCGTCATCGTTAAAGGTCCTCAAGAAAAAGAATCAAATGCGGATTTGATTATTTTAGCAGGTTCAGGAGCGCTTCGGCAATCTGACGATGCCCGTTCGCGTCCGGGTGCTTGTCGGCGAAGCTCAGGCGGGTGGTATACGGCGGGATGCGGATCGCGCCGGGGGTGATCGGCGTCAGCACGTCGTCATAGCCGACGATCAGCACGCGCGGATCGTCGCTGAGGGCGCTCACCTCATTCTGGTACGCCTCCAGGTCGCGCCCGGCGTTGCTGAAACGCGGATCGCCCGCTTGCAGGACAACCGGCAGAAAACGCCAGTACAGCGCCGTCCAGGGCAGATCGGGGAAGCGGTCTTGCGGCGCAAAACTCGGTTCGAAAATCGGATCGGCGTCATTGTCGCTGATCAGGTAAATGATGCGCGCCTCTGGCGGCTCAGTTTCGACGGCGCGGCGGATGTTGGTGATGTTGAAAGCGGGCATCCCAGCATTGACGACGCGGGCGTTGGGCATCGTCTGGGCGACCAGGTTGACGAAGGTCTGTTCATCGCTGACTCCCAGACCAAAGGTCACGCTGTCGCCGACGAAAACCAGCAGAGATGCGCTGCTCGAACTGCTGTCCGGGACGAGCCGCGTGCCATCTTCCAGCATGGTGACGACGCTGCGCGACAGGGTATAACGCCCCGCCGCGTAGGTGTAGCCCGCCGGAGCCGGGATGATCTGATCGGTCAGAATCTTGTAGTCACGGATATAGCGCAGCCCGACCGGGTCGAGCGAGAGCAGCCCTTCCAGCAGCAGCAGCGCCAAAATCACCCCGGTCAGCGCCGCGATCAGCCGGCGTGCCCAGATCGCGCCGCGCGTCGGCGGGGGTTTGCCCTGCGGAGCGCTCACAACGCCATCAACCCATAGGCTGCCGCGAGGACCTGCACCGGATGAACAACGCGCTTGCCCGTCGCATGGGCGATCTGCCAGCGGCAGGTCTCGCTGTCGCAGATCACCGGGCTGGCGATGTCCGGCGCAGTCGCCTGCTCGAAGAGCGGACGCCCGACATCCATGCCGATCTGGTACTTCTCTACTTTGTAGCCATAGGTCCCGGCGATGCCGCAGCACGCTGCATCTGCCAGACGCACGCGCAGTCCAGGGACGAGATCGAACAGGTCGAGCGCCGGCTGCCCCATGTTGTGCGCCTTCTGCTGGCAGGGGGCGTGGTAAAGCAGCACGCCCTCCATCGTGAAGGGTCGAAAATCCTGACGCAGTTCCCCGCGTCGTGCCAGCATCAGCAGGAACTCGCTGATGTCGTAGGTATCGGCAGCGACCACATCGCGCGCTGGGTGTTCAAGCTGAAGGATCTCGCGATAGTCCGATTTCAGGCTGAGCGTGCAGCTGGTGCTCGCCCCGACAATCGGAACGCCGCGTTCGGCATACTCGCGCAGCCAGTTCAGGTTTCGACGGGCGTGGGCGCGCGCCGCATCGAATTCGCCGTTGGACTGCATGGGCAGCCCGCAGCAGTTCTGTTCCGGCAGGACCACATCATAGCCGTTGTGCGCCAACACCATGACCGCCGCCTGCGAGGTCGCCAGCTCGAAATAGTTTCCAGCGCAGGCATGAAAATAGGCGATCTGACCACGCCGTTCACCCTCCGGCTGCGGCTTGTGGCGGGCAAACCAGTCGCGGAACGACGTGAACTTGAAATTCGGAAGTGGGGCGTCGCGGTGAATACCGATCACCTTCTCGACGATGATGCGCGCCGGGCGCAGATTCGCCCCCCAGTTGACCAGCGGGGCAAAGCGGTGACCGAATTTGCCCATCAGTTCCGAGCGTCCCAGAAGCCGGTTGCGCAGCGGAATCTTCCCATCGTAGAGCCGCTCGCGAGCGCGGGCGTTCATTTCCATGATCTTGACGCCATGCGGGCAGACCATCGTGCAAACACCACATCCGGAGCAGTAATCCACGCTCTTGTCCGGCGAGTCGCTTCCGCGCGGCTCGGTCATACGGAAGCGCTGCGCCTGGGGTCCTACGGTCTTGGGTCCGGGGAACAGCTCGGTGACAGGAGCCACCGGACACGCCGATGTGCAGATGTTGCACTTCACGCACAGATCGGCAGTGAACTCTGCTGCGAAATACTGATCCTGCGCAAGCTGATCCTGGATGAATTCCGGTTTGATCAGAGAAGTCACGTCACACCTTTGCCATCATCTCGCCTGCTGAAGCGCATGTATCGCCTGGATGGCAGCATGCGCTCCGCTGGCAATATCGACGCCTTCCGTGCAGCCTTCGATGACCGGGCTGCTGCCCGCCAGCAGTCTGCCGGCGGCAAACAGATTTCCCGCTACAGCACCGCTAGCGCTGTCGAGCGGACGCAGCGCGTGGTCGGTCAGCACGCCGACGCGGTGAATCGGCTGAGAGATGTCTCCTAACAGCGGCGCGGAAAACCATTCCGCCACCGGCACGGTCTCAACGACGTTCATGCCACCGACCGTCTCATGAACCGCCCCCCGATAGTCGCTCTCCAGCCCGCCGCCATACAAGCCGCCAGTCGCCAGGATCACCGCGTCGGCAGGGACCAGCCGCGGGCGATGATGCGCCGCTGTCTCGGCATAGACGCCGGCAGCCCGTTCTCCTTCGTAGGCGAATCCCTGAACAGATGTGCCTACAGTGAAACGCGCCCCGGCTGCCAGGAGCGCGGTCCGCAGACGGTGGTAGAGGCGCAGACCGGGCACGGATGGAGTCAGCGTGGGGATCTCGACCACCGGGCAGCCCAGTTCTTCCGCCAAGATATGCCGCGTCTCCGGCTTGAATCCCAGCACCGCAGGGAAGGCGATCACCTGCGCGCCGGCGCGCTTCGGCTTGACAGCGTCGATCAGGGTGCGCAGCCCGGCGGGGGTATCCAGCCAGGCGGCGACATCGACCGTCCAGGTGTCGAAGTTGCCCATCTTCACCGGCAGCGGGATGGAGATCGCCGCAGCATCGACCCCCTGTCGGCGCAGATTGTCGGCGCACAAGGTCGGGTAAAAGTCACGCCATCCGTCGAAACCGACGATTAGGACCCGGCGGTCGGTCAGCGCCGGATACGGCTCGCCCACCGTGAACGCCACCGATCTCAGGAAGCCGGCAGCCGTGATGGCGCGAATCGGTCTGCCCGGTTCGGCGCTCGATTCCAGCGGTACGCGACTATCGATGACGGCTAAGCCGACCGCCAGCGACTCCCGCGATCGGGCGTAGGGATGGGCGGGGTTCTCGGCGAGAACATCGACATCGCCGGTCTCGATCCAGCCCGGATGCAGGGTCAGCGCCCCTTGCCCCATCGCCAGAACTTCTACTTTCGCCCCGGCATCGGCGGCAGTGAGCGCCGCCGTCAGACCGGCAAGTCCCGCGCCTACGACCACGATGCGCGGCGGACGTCCATTTGTAAAACTCAGCGCCGGGCGGCGGGCATTCGACCAGTCCGGGGCGGTCTGCGCCGTTCCGGCGCTCCCTAACCCCATCACGCGCCTGTAAAGGTGCTCCGCCAGCAGCACTTGACGCAGATTGTGCCCCCAGAGCAGCGGCTTCATCCCCAGGAATCGGCGCTCGGCAAATTCGCGCAGCAGCTCCAGGGTGTGTTCTGGGCTGTCCTGAACAACTTCATGACGGATCGCCGCCGTGCGATAGGCGCAGAACCCGCCCTGGCAGGGTCCCATGCCGACCCGCAGGTCACGGCGCAGATCGTGCAGCGTATTCACATCGCCCACCTGAAGCGCTGCGCGAATCTGCCGTTCGGTCACGATTTCGCACTCGCAGATCAGCGCGCCCCGGTTCTCGCCGTGTTCCAGTGCATTCAGACGGTCGGACAGGCGATGCAGATGCGGCTCGGCGGAAGGCAGCGTCGTCTCGGCGGTTCGGCAGATGGCAGTCACACCGAGCTTGGCGCAGACCACGTCGCAGGCTTTTTCTGCCATCAGCCGGTACGTCGTCAGCTTGCCGCCCAGGATGCTGATCAGCCCCTCGACGCCATCCGTCTCGGCATGATCCAGCACGGTGAAAGTGCGCTTCGCGCCGCGCCCGTCGCCGCCGGGATCATAGAGTGGACGAACGCCACCCCAGGCGCGCAGGATGCGCGCACGGCTGATCCCCGGCGTCATCGCCTCCGTCTCGTCCAGGATACGTTCCACCTCCCAGCGTTCGACGCGGACATCGCCGGGATCGTCGGTGGCGACGCTGGTCGTGCCGATCACGCTCACCGTGCCGACCGGGACGAAGATGTCGCCGTCGCCAGGGGCGCGCAGTTTGTTGATGACCGTGTTCACCCAGCGGATGTTGTACGCCAGCATCGCCCCCCGGCTGAGTCGCATCTTGAACGACGCGCCCGCCATCTCGCCAATCTGCGCCGCCCAGGGTCCGGCGGCGTTGATGGCAGCGGCGAAACCGACATCGAAGGTCTGGTCATTGCGCAGATTGCGCAGCCGCGCGCCGGTGAGGCGGTTTCCCGTCTTGTGGAACGCCTCCACCCGATGATAGGTGAGAAAAGTCGCCTTGCCGGTCGCTTTTGCCCCTGCCATCAACCCGTGCAGCAGGTCCCAGGCGTCGCAGGAGCCGTCCGGCACTTCGTAGACGGCTTCCAGGCGGGGATTGAGGATCCGTTCGCGGCGCAGCGCTTCCGATAGGCTGACTTCGCGCGTCGGGATGCCGGCGTCGGCGCAGCCTTGGACGAATTTTTCGGCATAAGTCGGATCATCGCCCGGACAGAGGACAAAATACCCGCCGGTATCCTCGACCGCCTCCGGCGCGATGCGGCGCAGGATGCGATTCTCGTCGATACACTCTCTGGCGCTTTCCGGATCGCGGACGGCGTAGCGCGCGCCCGAATGCAGCAGTCCGTGATAGCGCCCGCTCGTCCCGGTCGCCAGATCGCCCATTTCGACCAGCACCACCCGGACCCCTCGAAGCGCCAGGTCCCAGGCGATCCCGCCGCCGGTCGCCCCGCCGCCGATCACCAATACGTCACAGTCCATCGATTTGGCTCATTCTACCCACTGCTTCGCACGGTCTACAGCTTTGCGCCAGCCCGCCGCCAGCGCTTCCCGGCGGTCGGCAGACATCGCCGGTTCGAAGGTGCGCTCGACCCGCCACTGCGCGGCGATCTGATCCAGGGTCTCCCAGAAGCGCGTCGCCAGACCTGCCAGGTACGCCGCGCCCAACGCCGTCGTCTCGGTCACCACCGGGCGCTGCACCGGCACGCCCAGGATGTCGGCTTGGAACTGCATCAGGAAGTCGTTGCGCACCATCCCGCCGTCCACCCGCAGGGCGGTGAGGCGCAGACCGCTGTCCGCCTGCATCGCCTCGACGACATCGCGCGTCTGATAGGCGACGCTCTCCAGCGTAGCGCGAACGATCTGCGCGCGACCACTGCCGCGAGTCAAGCCGACGACCGCCCCACGCGCGAATTGATCCCAGTGCGGCGCGCCCAATCCGACGAACGCCGGCACAACGTAGACCCCGCCAGAGTCGTCGACGGAACGCGCCAGCGCTTCGCTCTCCGCCGAGTCGCGTATCAATCCCATTTCGTCGCGGAGCCACTGAACGGCTGCCCCGGCGATGAAGACGCTGCCCTCCAGCGCGTACTGGGTCGGCTGATTCTCGCCCAGCTTCCAGGCGACGGTGGTGAGCAGGCGGTTCTTCGAAACAACGGCTTCGCTGCCGGTGTTCATCAGCATGAAGCAGCCTGTGCCGTACGTATTCTTCGCCAGTCCCGGCTGATGACAGACCTGACCGAAGGTCGCTGCCTGTTGATCGCCTGCCACGCCGGCGATGACGATTTCGCCGTCCCCCAGCAGGGTGGTCGTCCCATAGTCGGCGCTGCTGGGCAAAACGCGCGGCAGGACGGAACGGGGAATACGCAGCCGATCCAGGATCGGCTGGCTCCAGTCACCGGCGCGGATGTCATAGAGCAGCGTTCGACTGGCGTTGCTCACGTCCGTCAGGTGCGCCCTTCCCTCCGTCAGCCGCCAGATCAGGAACGTGTCAACCGTGCCAAACGCCAGTTCTCCACGTTCGGCGCGCTCACGGACGCCGGGGATGTTGTCCAGCAGCCACGCCAGTTTGGTCCCGGAGAAATAGGCATCGGTGACCAACCCGGTCGCCTCGGCGATCACCCGGTCGAACCCCTCCGCCTTCAACGCTTCGCACATCGCCGCCGTCCGACGGCACTGCCAGACGATGGCATTGGCGACCGGTTCACCGGTTCGGCGGTCCCACAGCAGCGTCGTCTCGCGCTGGTTGGTGATGCCGATCGCCGCTACGTCCTGCGCCGTCAGCCCCAACCGGCTCAGCACGGTCTGCGCCACGTCCAGCTGAGTCCGCCAGATGTCCTGCGGATCGTGTTCCACCCAGCCCGGCTGTGGATAGATCTGTCGAAACTCCTGCTGCGCCGACGCGGCGATCTGCCCGGCGTGGTCAAACAGGATCGCCCGTGAGGAAGTCGTCCCCTGGTCGAGGGAAAGAACGTAACGCGCCATCGAATCCATCTTCATCCGCGCAAACACTTTCTACGCCATAGTCTTTTCGCCGTCATTATAACGCTGAGGGGAACGATTGTGGCAACCTGGTGGAATCAAAAAGAGCGACGGGCTGTCGCTCGGAATCTCGGCACGGCGGTACGCTGTTTCGCGGTTACACGGCAGCAGCAGGCGGAATGCGGCGGTTGATTTCGTGCATCATGCGCGTCGCCAGCTCATCTTTCGTGAAGTATTCGTCAGCGCCAGCGGCACGGCTGTCACGAATGACCTGCACGTCGCTCAACGCCGAAAGCATGAAGATGGGGGTTTGGCGGGTGTCCAGCCTGTCGCGAATCCTGCGGCACAGACGAATCCCATCAAGACCGGGCATCATATAGTCCAGGATGATGAGATCGGGCGTCGTCGAATCGAGAATTCCTTCCACCTGAAGCGGGTCGGTCGTCACCAGAACTTCAAATCCCTTTTTGCGCAGGATCAAGTTCAGCATGTGCGTCATCGACAGTTCATCGTCCACGACCAGGATGATTCTGCTCATTATTCCTGCTTTGTCCTACGACCACAGCGCGATAACCCAGAGAGCCGGACGTCCAGATTCCTGCGTCCGGCTCAGTCAGTCATGAGTTGGTGGCGTTCTGAATTATCCATTTCACAGCTGCAGCGAGATTTCGCCTGCCAGCTCCTCCAGTGATTCTGCCTGGATACCGCGAAGCCATTGTTGCGTTTCTAGTGATAACCCGAACGAAGACAATAGGCTCGAATCTCGATCGTATACCAGCCGGGCGCACAAGGCGTCGTCCAGAAGTGCGCTGGTCAACATGCGATTGATCCGCCGTTTTTCGTCCTGACCTATAAGATAGCCGCGCCAGACCGGTCCGCGACGACGTACAGACGCGGGAAGGTCAATGATTTCGAGGGGGTTCTGGCGCGGGTTGGCTAGAGCCATCACGTCTCCTCAGTCACCCAGTTGAACTTGCGGGAAAACTAGTTCCTTACAATGAACTTACGGATGCGGGACGTCAGGTCCACCACCGGAAGAACCATCCGCGCCGACGATGCCGACGCCGACGAGGCTCAGCGCGAGCATGGTGACCAGCATGATCATCTTGGTGCGGCGCATATCGGAACCAACCCACGTGCTGAGCAGAACGAGATTCGACTTCATTATGGTTCTCCTTATCAGACAGATGCTTCATTCGTTGATGTCTGTACTGTATCGGAGACCACTCAACATGGCGCTTACCAGCGAAAAAATGTCTGTGCGCGCTCAATTGTCGGGGTTGCTGCGCTGTGAAGGGGAGTCAGTGCCGACTGGAGACAGGAGTTGACGGGTGCGCACCCGCCCCCGAATCTATGGTTGCCCAGCTATCCTGAAACGCCGAGCGGAACGCGCCTGAGCTTTCGCCGTTTCTTCGGCGCGGCTTTTCGGCGCAGCCTGAGTTTCCAGCGAATTCAGCAGCCTTCCCGCCGCCGCCGCGATCTCCTCGACCGCCGCAGCAAAAGCCGCTTCATTCGCTTTCGAGGGCTTGTTGAAGCCGCTCAGCTTGCGCACGAATTGTAGCGCGGCTGCGCGCACCTCATCTTCAGTGGCGGGCGGCTCGAAGTTGTACAGGGTCTTGATGTTTCTGCACATGGTCTGTTCTCTCGCTTCTATCGGCGGCTCCGGGGTATAGCAAAGCCAGCCGCGCGTCGAATGACGGTGAGGCGCTCGCTACAAGTCCTTCGGCAGATCAGTTCAACAGGTTTGCGACGAGCTGCACCGTCTCTTGAGCCGGTTCCGCCCCGAGCTCTTCAAGGAAGATGCGCTGCACCTTTTCATAGTGGGTCTTGATCTTCTGTTTCTGACCAAGCGCCCGATAGGCGATCATCAGACTACGATGGACTTCCTCGCGCAGAGGGTCGATCTTCAGCGCCTGCTGAAACATCTTCGCCGCCTCGCTGAAGTCGGCGCGCATCTGAGCGCACTCGCCCGCCGTGATCAGCGCTTCCAGATACAAATCGTTGAGGCGTTCGCGAGTTTCTTCGATCCAGTTCGAGTATAAGCCAGGCAGGAACTCCCCCTGATACAGCCCAATGGCGCGCCGCCACAGTTCTGCCGTATTGAGTTCGCGCAGCGGCTTGCCACGCGCTTCTTTCACGGTCCGCTCGAAAACGTGCGCGTCTGACCACAAATCGACATCCGGGTTGATGCCGTACACTTCATCCTGATGCACGATCACGTTCGTGCCGACTGCCTGCCGGGCACGGTGGACGGTGGCATGGAACAGCGCGCGCGCTTTGTCCTCCGACTTGTCGGGCCAGAATTCCAGGCAGATGTCTTCACGCCGCCGCGCCCCTTCGAACAGCAGGTAAAGGAAGATTTCGCGCGCCGCCGCCGACCGCCACTCCGTCGCCAGCACCAGAGTGCTGTCGCGTTCGAAGATTTCTTTGCCCATCGTCTGAACGCGCAGGCTGTACGTGCGGATTCCGCCGTTTTCACGCTGATCGTTCAGCGTGATGATATTGGCGGGATGAATCTGAGCCTTGCGCAGTCTGCGCACCGCCTGGGTGAGTGCCGTAAAGCGAGCGCCGGCATTGGCGAAATGCGCCGCAGCCAGCGAGGAGAAAGCCAGTTCGGCAATCGCCGTCTGGACCATCTGTTTCGCGTCGATAGACCTGACGATCGCACTCAGCGCGCTGTCGGCAGCGGCGATCTCACCGCTAACCAAGCAGACCTGGGCGTGTACCGCCAGAGCATGCGCCAGTTCCGCCGGAGCCTGAAGTGTGCGCAGTCGGTCCAGGTGACTGGCGATTTCGCCAAGCGCCTCTTTGCTGCGCGCGGTCTGCGCCATCACGGCGCAGCGCGACACTCTGGCAACCGTGACTTCCAGATGGAGGTCGTGCGCTGTGGCAATGGCTTCGGCTTCTACAAGCAGCTGTTCGGCATCATCGATCTGATCCTGCCAGCGCCGCAGCCACGACAGCCCGATCAGAACGTTGACCCGGATGTACGGCTCGCTGCTCCCGGCGAGTTCTATAGCGCGGTTGTACAGACTGACCGCCTCCTCGAACGCGCCCCGGTCCCGCTGGAGATCGGCATACGTCCAGGAAAGATACGCCTCGATACGCCGGTCTGTGCGGGCGGCGATACGCAGCCCTTCCTGGATGTGATTCTGCGCTTCGTCGAAATCACCACATAAATAGAGGAAGTGTCCCAGGTTGTTCAGCGCCTGCGCCAGCGCCACCTGTCCGCCGAGTTCGCGGCGCAGCGCCACCACCGTCTGAAGACAATCTGCCGCATCCTGGATGCGCCCCACCTGACGGTAAGCGACGTCGAGATCCATCAGCAGCTTGGTCAGGGCGAATCGATCGCTGTGGGCTTCGTAGAGCGGTCGCGCCGCCTCAAGATCGTGCAGCGCCTCGTCGGCAAGACCCAGACGCAGCTTGGCAAAACCCATCAGGCGCAGCGCCGCCGCGTTCAGATGCGGCAGATCGCCCGTCTGCGCGAAAACGGTCTCGGCGCTGCGAATCGCCGTCAGATGCTCACCGCGCTGCATGTCGAGATGACCGCGCAGCAGCATAACGCGCGCCACCCCTTCCACATTCCCCTGTTCTTCGAAACGGCGCTCCGCCTGGTGCAGGTTCGCCCTCGCCTGATCGTATTCCAGGCGCTCGACATCGAGGACTGCGCACAGATACAGCAGCCATCCGCAGAATACACCGTGCTGCGTCAGGTCGGCGTTCCAGCGCTGAAGCGTCTCCATCTTCCCCTGATCATAGTAGGTTCGCGCGTAAAGCTCGATCAGCCGGACGGCATCGTCAAAACACCCGCCGGCGATATACTGCTGGACCGCGTCGTCGACGAAGTGGTGATCTTCGTACCAGCGTGCCGACTCGATATGGTGCGTTCGAAATTGGTCAGGATCGCGCTGGAGGTATTCGCGCTGAAGGTATTCGCGGAAGAGTCCGTGATACATCATGCCGCCTGGAACCGGCATGACGAACAGATTGCGATCCACGACCTCTTGCAGCAGCGCCATCGCATTCGGCAGGCGCAGCGCTTCGATCAGCAGTTCAGGCTGCATGCGCGACACCGTCGAAGATGCCAGCAGAAAATCGCGGATCATCGGGGTCTGCGCGCCGACCATGTTGCGCGCCAGCGCGTCGAACAGCGTCTCCGGCGACCCGACGCCGAAAATCGTGCTGTCGGTGAATTCAGCATTCAGCGGTTGGAATGCCAGCATCAGCCCCGTGGGCCAACCCTCCATCCGCCGGACGAGCGCCTCGACATCGCGGCGCGCCGCCAGTGGAACGCCGCCCACCGCCTGCGCCAGATGTTCCACTTCGTCGGGGACAAAGCGCAGCGATTGAGCGCCCAGCGGCAGCACCTCGTGCCGGGCGATCATTTCCGGACCGATCACGTCCAGCACGACGCGGCTGATCAGGACCAGGTGGCAGTGACGCGGAAGCGCGGTGATGAGCGACGACAACCACGTCTCCGCCGCCTGCGAGCCGTGCAGATGATGCGCGTCATCGATGAAGTAAATGATGTCGCGCCCACCCTGCGCACGCAGATAATCGCTCAGGCTGTTGGTCAGTTCGACGATAGAAAGCCCAGGGATCGGCTCCCGGACCGACACATCGGCAAAGGTCTCGCCCAGGGCAGCGAGCGCCTGAAAATGCAGGTTGTAGACATCGCGCTGGGTCTCGTCCGCCACGTGCCAGACGACTCTGGCGTGGGTTTGCGCGGCGAATTGCAGGGCGAGCGTGGTCTTGCCATATCCTGGCGGCGCACAGATGAAGGTGAGCCGGTGCTCCAGGACATGGTCGAGCTGTTCGAGCAGGCGTGGGCGCTCGATGAGATTGGGAGATCCTCGCCCGGTGATGCGCTGCACAATATCCGGTATCATCGATGCATCCGCCTTACCTCGCTCAGCGTCTCTAATGCTGTGCGGCTGTGATCGTCGCCGCCGTCCCCATTTCCTATCCCAGTTTTTGCTCGTACAGGGTGCGATGCTTGATCGCTTCACCAAATACCGACAAACCGGCATTCAGCAGGACCAGCCCGATCAATCCAAACCAGAACCAGCCGCCTTTTTTGCGCGCTTTCAACACGACGGCATGACCCACAACGGTCACACCCGCGCCCACCAGCAGCAAGCCACGCGGCGCATTCGTGCTCCATTCTTCGTAGTGTTGATCCATCACGGTTGAGTCCTCTGCGCAGCTTCCTGATTCTATTACTAAATATCGACAGAATCATACTCTGTTACAAAAAACTTTCCAACTCAACTTATCAGACGTCCCAGGGCAAACGTCCGACATGAAGCGCGCCAGGATGCGCGCCTGTCAGCAGATGATCGACCGCCCGCTCCGCCGTGCCCGCGCCAAATGACAGCCCATGTCCGGTGAAACCGACGGCAAAACCAACGCTGGGCATACCCGGAAGCGTCCCCACCAGCGGCACACCATCGGCGCTGAAGCCCATGATCCCCGACCACCGTCGATCCACCGGCGCGGCGACTTCCGGGAAGCGCGTGCGCAGATAGGCATCCAGCACACCCTGCACAGGATCACTGGTACGGTCGTCGGTGGTGTTGCCCTCCAGCGCCTTGTTCCGCTTGCGCCCGCCGCCGATCAGCAGGCGGTTGTCAAAGGTCATTCGGTAGTACATGTAGCCATAATCGCTGTAGCCGCAGGTATTCAGGACCGGTTCCGGCAGGGGTTCGGTGACAAGGCACTGCGCGCGGGTCGGGATCACTTTGTCGATGAAGAACGGATGCAGCGATCCCGAATAGGCGTTGGTGCAGATGATGACGTAGCGCGCCTGAAACGTCACCTGGCGCGTGCGGACGATCACGACATCTGCGGTGGGCTGGTCGATGCGATACACTTCGTTATCGCCGACGATCTCCGCGCCGCTCGCCGCGATGACCGCCTGCACCAGATCGTAGGGCTGAACCATACCGTCGGACGGCTGCTCGATTGCCGCGTGGTAGCCGCGTCCCAGCGGGTCACCAGGGTGAAAGATGCAGTCGATGCCATCCGCCGCCATTGCCCTGGCAGCAGCTTCCAGGTCTGACGCCTCTTCACGGCTTTCCGCCAGCAGCATCGACCCCGTCTGCCGAAACGGCACGTCCGCCGCCGCGATGAAGCGCCGCCACAGGTTCAGGGTGTGTTTGGAAAGCGTCCACAATTCGCGGGTGCGTGCGTGCCCGTAGCGCTCGATGGCGTGGTGATAATAGGTATCCAGACCGGTGATCATGAAACCGGCGTTGCGGCTGCTCGCTCCCAGCCCCGGGCTGCGCGACTCAGTGATGACAACCGTACGCCCGGCTTGTGCAGCGAAATACCCTGCCGCCGCGCCTGCCAGTCCCGCGCCGATCACCAGAAAGTCGACCTCGCGAACCGGCTGACTGCCATCCGCCTGCCAGATCGATACCGTCATTGATGCGCTCCTCGCTGTTTGCCGCCTTCCCTGCCACTCCTGAAGGCAAATAACCTTCAGAGTCTTGATAAGTAGAACGTATTCGCTGCCCTGCCGCAGTGTCAAAAGTCACATTTTCCAAACCTCGTTGTCGTGACTGTAAAGACCGAGATGGTGCTTGAAGCGTCGCCGACTGCGCCATACGATCAGGCTGGGGGCGTTCATCTCCTTGCGTCAATTCGCCGCGCCATGAGTGGAGGAAAACCCCATGAAACGTCGCAACTCGTACCTGCTTCGCGCCATCTCGATTTCCATTGCCGTACTGTACTGTACCTTCATCCCCGGCGCAGTGTCGTCCCAGGAAACGACGACTCCGTTCACCCATGCCGCTTATTTCGGCGTCTACCGCCTGGTCGCAACCTCCCTTCGGGAAGCTGCCGAGGCGACCGGGGCGGTCTTATCGTCCAACATCCATCACGCCCGTCTGAACCTGGACGGCGACTGGCTCGCCTGGAGCAGCTACCAGCGCCCGGCGAGCACCCTCTACTTCTCCGATTTCGACGGCAGCGGACTGACGTCCATCGCGCTTGATCCCGCCCTGGGCGACTTGTGGGAGTTCGCCGTCGGCGGGCGTCAGGTCGTCTTCATCCCCAGCGGCGGCGAGAGCATCTGGGCAGCGGCTGAAGACGGCGCCGGGCTGCTGTATGCTGCCACCGCGGAAATCCCAAAGATACACAGCCTGGAAGTGACGGCAGACGGAGCATGGCTGTACTTTGTGGTCGGACTGGGACCTAATCAGGACGACATCTACGAGATGCCTGCAGCGCTGACCGCGCCGATGCGCATGGTCGATAACGCCGACATCCCCTGCCCGGCGGTGGATCACTGCAAGTCGGTCTGGACGGTGCAGGACATTCGGGTTTCTGCAGATGGCGGAACGCTGGCGGCGCTGATCAGCGGCTACTTCGTCGAAGACCCCGCCACAGGACAGTTGATCGGCGTCGATCACGATGAGATGGTCATCCTCTCTGGCGCTGGCTACCGCTACATTACCGATGGGCTGCCGCTCGGCAGGATCATCGGCGCGCCGTCGATCAGCCCAGATGGCGGAACCATCGTCTTCAACGCCGAAGTCTTCGAGGAATCGCTCACCAGCGGCGTGCGCCGCTGGGTCGCCAGCGATACCGACGGCGCAGGTCCTCTGCACCTGCTTGCGATGCAGAACTTCAACCTGGCGGAACCGAGTCTGACCGGAGACGGCACGCGCGTCCTGCTCGATCTGTCGCAGATCGCCGCTGTAACTGGCGAGGAGGTCCTCATGCTGTTCCCTAACTGGGGGACGCCTATCCGGATGGCGGCGCTCAGCAATCTGAGCCTCAGCCGCGATGGCAGCCGACTCGCCTTCACCCTCGCTAACGAAGCGCTGTACGTCGGCGCGATCAACGACCCTCAGGTCCTCGCCGAAGCGCCCATCGGCATCATCGACATCGCGGTCGAGGTGGAAACAGCGGAGACGTTTACTATCACGGTCACAACGGAAGGACCGGTCAGGATGATGTCTCTGGATGCAGTTCAGGATGGCGTCATCATCACCGATGAAGCCGCGCGTCCGGTCAAGTGCAGCGGCGGCTTGCACGACGACGCCGTCGCCCCAGACGCGGCGGCAGGCGACGGCATCTTCACGGCGCGCTGCAACCGCCGCGTAGATGGACAGCTAATGCTGCGCATCGGCGCGGGGACGATCCAGCAGGGCTGGGTGATCGTCGCCGACATCTCCGTCACCTGAGAGGTCGATCCCAGGCGGCTGCCACATCCTGCTAATCGCCGGGCGGACGAAATCCTCGACAGTCCGCCCGGTTATGATAATATCTAGTCCGCATCGACCATGAGAGGTGGGTTCGCAGCGTATCCGTAATGACTACCAGTTCTGACAGCGGATTGATCCAGCGTGTCCGGGCGGAGTTGCAGCTTCACGATCGGGCGATGAGCGCTTCGAGCTGTGGCATCACCATCGCCGACGCCGTCGATCCTGAACTTCCGCTGATCTACATTAATGAGGGGTTCACCCGCATCACCGGCTACAGTCCCACAGACACTCTGGGGCGCAACTGCCGTTTTTTGCAGCGCGAGGACCGGGACCAGGAAAATCTACCCCTGCTGCGCAGCGCCCTGCGCGGCGCGCAGGACTGCACCATCGTCCTGCGCAACTACCGCAAGGACGGCACGCCCTTCTGGAATGAACTGTTCACCTCACCCGTCTTCGACGACCAGGGACGTCTCACACATTTTGTCGGCATCCAGACCGATGTCACCCGGCGCGTGGAAGCGGAAGAGGCGCTGCGCCGCGAACGCGACTCGCTGGAGAAGGCGCTGGCGCAGCTGCGCCATACTCAGGCGATGCTGGTCCATTCGGAGAAGATGAGCGCCCTGGGTCAGCTGGTTGCCGGAGTCGCCCATGAGATCAATAACCCGCTGGCATTCGTCACCAGCAACGTGCACAGCCTCCAGCGCACTGTAGAGGACATTTTCAGCGCCTACAGCCGCCTGGAAACGCTGGCGGCTGCCGGAACCGCCGACCAGGCGCTCATCCACGCCATCCGCACCGATGCCGATCTCGATTTCATCCAGGAAGACATCGCTGATCTCCTGAAAGCCTCCCTGGGCGGGCTGGGCAGAGTCAAGAAGATCGTCGATGGGCTGCGCACCTTCTCCCGACTCGACGAAGCCGAGCGAAAACTGACCGATTTGAAAGAAAACCTGGAAAGCACGGTGCTGCTGGCGGGCGTTGAGCTGCGCGGCAGAGTCCAGATCCTCTTCGACCTTGAAGACCTTGCGCCGATCATGTGTTACCCGGCAGCGCTGAATCAGGTCTTCCTGAATATCATCATGAACGCCGCGCAGGCGATTCCCAATGAGGGCACCCTGACGATCACAGCGCGCGATCAGGGCGATCACGTCATGATACGCTTTTCCGACACCGGCACAGGTATCGCGCCGGAAGTCCTGCCCCACATCTTCGAGCCGTTCTTCACCACCAAGCCGGTGGGCAAAGGGACGGGGCTGGGGTTAGCTATTGCCTATCAGATCATCACCGAACATCACGGGGGGACGATCACCGTCGATTCGACTCCCGGTATGGGCACAACCTTTACAATTACGCTTCCGAAAGGGACAGGCGCGTGATGGAACCGATGCTGCTCGACGGCTCTACAGTCGATTTCAAGGCAGCCCTGGGCGGCAGCTGCAACCTGCTGATCGTCGACGATGAAGATGAAATCCTCAGGGCGCTTCAGCGTCAGTTCAGGCGCGACTATCAGATCTTCCTTGCCCATGGCGCAGAGGAAGGTTATCGCATCATGACCGAAGTGCCGATCCACGTGATCATCAGCGACCAGCGCATGCCGGGGATCAGCGGCGCGGAATTCTTCGGCAAGATCAAGACGGAATTCCCCGATGCGATGAGGCTGCTGCTCACCGGCTATGCCGACGTTCAGGCAGTGATAGCGGCGATCAACGACGGCAATATCTTCCGCTACATCCCCAAACCCTGGGACCCGGTCGAACTGGACACTATCGTCCGCGAAGCCTTCCAGCGCTGCGCGCTGATCATCCAGAACCGGCGGTTGGTCAAAGAGCTTCGCGATACGAATGCTCAGCTGGAGCGGCGGGTCGCCGAACGCACCAACGAACTCGCCGAAATGAATGAACGACTCAAGGTGCTGAACGGGCAGAAAGACGCTTTTCTCGGCATGGCGGCGCACGATCTGCGCACGCCGATCACCATCATTCAGGGGTTCACCGATTTGCTGGCGCATCCCAGAGCCAGCCAGGAGGATACCCGCCAGTTCGTTCAGATCATCCGTGAGACCCTGAGCCAGATGCTCCACCTGCTCGACGACATCCTGGACATCACAGTGATTGAATCGGGCAAGCTGACTCTGCGCCCGCAGCCCACCGAGATCGTCGGTTTTGTGGAGCGTGTAGCGCGGCTGAACCGCTTTATCGGAAACCCCAAAGGCATCGCCCTGGTGACGGAGATCGAGCCGGGTCTGCCGCTGGCGTCGTTCGACCCGCTGCGTATTGAACAGGTGCTGAACAACCTGCTCAGCAACGCCTTCAAGTTCTCCCACAGCGACACGCAGGTGACGCTAAGCGTGGTCCGAAGAGGCAGCGAGATCGTGTTCTCGGTGCAGGATCAGGGCTTGGGCATCCGCGAAGACGAGATCGACAAGGTGTTCGGCGAATTCCAGCGGGTCAGCACACAGCCCACCGGGAACGAGACCAGCACCGGTTTGGGGCTGTCGATCTGCAAGCGCATCATCGCCCTGCACGGCGGGCAGATCGGCGTTGTCAGCCGCGACGGTGAGGGCAGCCGCTTCAGCTTCACCCTGCCGCTGTAATCCGCTCTGCAACTCCCCGCCCTGGTTTTCGTATAGCTTCGTGAAGTGAAAACACAGACAGGTTAGGGGGCTGCATCATGAACGTTCAGGTGAATCGCAACAGTTTCGGCGCGCTGGCACTCATCGCTGCAGGGGTGCTGCTATTCGCCTTTCAGGCGCTCGATATCGATCTGGGCGACATCCTCGAGCAGTTTTGGACTCTGCTGGTGATGGCTCCGGGTATCGTCTTTCTGCTCATCGCCGGGTCGGGAGACCGCAGCACCAGCGGTTTCGCTTTCCCCGGCATGATCATCTTCGGCACAGGCGCAATTCTGACCTACCAGAATCTCACGGATCACTGGGAAAGCTGGGCGTACATCTGGACGCTCTACCCGGGACTCGTCGGTATGGCGATGATCTTCAACGGATCGCGCCAGAACGCCCCCAACGAGGTGAAGACCGGGCGGCAGATGCTTCAGTGGTCGCTGGTCGCCTTCGTGATCGGGCTGGTCTTCTTCGAGTACTTCATCTTCGGAGGCAGCACGGCGCTGGTGCGTTATCTGCTGCCCGTGGCGCTGCTGGCAGTCGGCGCCTATCTGCTGCTGGCGCGGCGGAGTGAATCCGGCGAAAAGCCGAAGCGCACCTTCGTCAGCGGCGGCGGCGCGCCAGGATTGAAGGCGAACGATGCCGACATCACGCCGGAACTACGCCGCAAGATCGACGAGGCACTGCGCGAGGACGAGCCGGTCTAAGCCAGTAATCGAAGATCAGCCACGAAACACCTCACCCCCGACCCCTCTCCATTTTCATGGAGAGGGGAAGCTAAGCGCAGCGCAGCAGGGGTGAGGACATTGAATTGTTTCCCCCGACATGGGGGTCTGGCGCACATCCAGGTTCACACACTTTTCAGCAGGGGCGCGAATCATCGCGCCCCTGTCGTTTCTTCGATCTTTAACACTCTGTCCCCGTCGCTTAACAGTATTCTCGGCACAATGGCGGAGAATATCGACATAAGTTTAACAAAAGACACTTGCGCTTAATCATAATTTAACATACAATGATTCTTGTGTTCGATGATATGGCATTATGGCTGTATCTTTAGCGGCGTTCCTGTGAACGCAAGGGAAGGTAGCAGAGTGACCGCATTCATGATCATCGTTTGCGCGCTGGTGCTGCTTCAGATCAGCTACTTCCTTGTGATTCTCACGGGCGAACTCACCTACTGGATCAAAGATCGACTCGGCGAGGCGTACCGGAAAAACAAGAAGCAGCAGGAAGCAGTTCAGTTCACGGCGACAGTTTTGCCTAAAGCATAGCGCCGAGCTTCTCTTTCATCTTCAGCGATGAAAACGGGCGAAGACTCGCCCGTTTTTGATTCCCCGCTCGTGCGCGGATGCGCTGCCCGTCGATCTGTTCCCTATGGAAGCGGCGGCGAAGACTCGCTCAGCGCGGCGAAATCTTCGCGCAGCATAGCGTAGATCTGAGTATCGCGCAGACTGTCGTCGTTCGAACGCGCTTCACGGCGAAGCACCGCCTCCAGGAGGAAGCCGGCGCGGCGCGCGACGGCTGCGCTGCGTACATTGCGCGCGTCACAGCGAATCTCGACCCGTTCCGCCCCCAGTTCGTCGAAAAGATAGTGCGTCAGCTTGCGCACTGCTTCGGTGATATACCCCTGACCGGTTGTGCGCGTGCGACACCAGTAGCCCAGTTCGAAGCGCGGCACATCCCAACGGATGTGATGAATGCCGACCGTGCCAACGACCAACCGATCAGATTTGCGCAGGATGATGAAATTGAACTCCTGGCGATTAACGAACTTCTGCGCGGCTTCCCGCACAACGTTCTCCGTCTCGGGAAGGGTCGGCATCACCTTCGCCCAGTCCATCCAGGCATGCAGTTCCGGAAACGAGTCCTCGATCGCTTCATGAAGCAGCTGCCCATCGCCGGGCTGCCACATGCGCAGCAGCAGCCGTTCCGTCTCGTGCTGCTGCGGAAGGTAGAACGCTGAGTTTTCGTCCATACGAGTTCCCTGGGTTCGACCGTGTCGCCGATTTTCGAACTACTATAGCCGATCATACGCCGTGAGGCGCGCCGGTGATATACTTCCCGGCATATTGTAAGCTAACTGGGCGATCTTCAACCCCGACTATGACGCAGCAACGCAGCAGGGCAAGCCTCATGACGCGCCTGGCGCGCGTCGATACCGTCCCGTCCTGGTCGCTCGCTTCGGCGGCGCTGATCCTGGTCTTCGCCTTCATCGTCCTGATCGTCGGCACAACCGCCGCCTACGTCTGGCTGGGGGATCGCAGCACTACGCCGCTGATCGGCTGGTCGGTGGGCTGCCTGCTGATCGCCGCGCTGGTCTGGCAGACCCGCGCGCGGGATCGTGCCGGTTTGCGGCTGGGTGCGTCGTCAGCACCTATCGCCCTGGTGATGTTCGTCGGCGTCGGCGCGGCGGTCGCCATCGACGTGCTGGGTTTGGCGGTGACCCGCGTCTTCCTGCCTGTGCCTGAGCTGCTGGATATCAGCATTGATGGCGTCTCTGCCGGTGATGTTGTCCTGGCGGCGCTGTTCCTGATCATCGCCCAGCCGATCGGCGAGGAGCTGGCGTTTCGCGGCGTCGGGCTGCCCGCGCTGCGCGCAGCGCTCGGCGGCTGGATCGGGCTGTTCGTGACTTCGGCTGCCTATGGGGTCTTTCACTGGGTCGCCTACACGCCGGCGTACAGCGCCGAAAGCGGAGCCTTCGCCGCCGTCTGGTACGGCATGATCGCCCCCATCGCGGCAGGTCTGCTCTTCGGCGGCGTTCGAGTCGTGACCGGTTCGACGCGCGCTGCCATCGCCGCCCACATGGCGTTTGGCATCTTCGCCCTTTTCAAGCTGCTGGTGCTGGTGAACTGATGCCGCAAAAGATCGTCGTCGCTTCGACCAACCCGGTGAAGATCAACGCCGCGCTGCACGGCTTCAGGCGCATGTTCGCGGGCGCGGATTATGTCGCCGTCGGCGTGAGCGTGCCTTCCGGCGTGAGCGACCAGCCGATGAGCGACGAAGAGACGCGCCAGGGAGCGCTCAACCGAGCGCGGGCGGCGCATGCTTCCCAGCCCGACGGCAATGTCTGGGTCGGCATCGAAGGCGGCATCGACTCGGCGCGCGGCGTGATGCAAGCGTTCGCCTGGGTCGCCGTCACCGACGGCGAGCGCACCGGCATGAGCCGAACCGCCGCCTTCACCCTGCCGGAAGAGACGGCGGCGCTCATCCGCCAGGGGCTTGAACTCGGCGACGCCGATGACCGCATCTTCGGGCGCAGCAACTCCAAGCAGCAGAATGGTTCCGTCGGCATCCTCACCGGAGATGTCATCGACCGCCAGGCGTTTTACGAACAGGCGGTCATCCTGGCGCTGATCCCCTTCAAGAACCCGGCGCTGAACTTCGCCCCGCACCCCTGAAAGCGTATCCAAGCGCCATGCTGCCTCACTCGGACGCCAGGCTGGTGAAGAAGTTGGCGCAGGTGATGCGTTCGCTGGTCGCCATCGCTTCGAACTCCTCGCCGAGGTCCATCGCCAGCGCAGCGTTCAGGTCAGCGGTTCCCTGCTCCATCATCCCCTGCGCAATGCGCGATTCAGCGCGCAGGACCAACAGCACAGGATGCTGCGGTTCGATCTCCAGCCCACTGGTGTATGCCGCCTCCGCCTGTGCGTGATCGCCCAGGCTGCAATAAGCAAGCCCTTCTAGCAGGTAGAGATCGGCAAAGTCGGCGCGCAGACTCAGGGCACGCTGAACGTCAGCGATGACCCTGTCGTACTGCCCAAGGATCAGGTTGGTGTAAGCGGCGAAGAATGGGCCCCAGATGATGGCGTCATCCTGCCCGTAAAGTGCCTGCAAGGTACGGTTGGCGAACGCCGGATCGGGAAATTCACGCAGCACGGTGCGCATCAGGGCGCGGGCGTCGCCGATGCGCCCATCGCGCATGGCGATCAGCGTGGCGAATGGATAGGGGAAATTGGCGTTCGGTTTAAGGGCAATCGACGAGTCCAGATCGCGCCGCGCCGCCGCATAATCGCCGATCAGATAGTGGAGCGCGCCCCGATAGTTGAACGGAAACCAATCGTCCGGGCGACCGGCGACGATGCGATCGTAGGCGGCGATGGCGGACGGGTAGTCGCGTGTGTAGGTCGCCGTATTGGCGATCAGGTAGTAGGGCTGAAGCCAGTTTTCTGGGGCAAGCCGCTGCGCCGTCCCCAGGTCCTGCGCCGCACCGGCGAAATCGCCGGTGCGCTGGCGCGCCAGCGCCCGGAACAGATAGAGGAGTGGGTTGCCGCCCTCCAGGGCTATCGCTGCATCAAGCGTCTGCACGGATTCCGGGGTGGCGGCGCTGAAACGCTCCAGCGCCCGATGCGCCAGCGCGGCAGCCCCGCTGCCCACGACTTCGCCTGAAGGCATCGCCAGTTCGTTGAGGATGGTCAGCGTTCGCAGCAGTTCGTAACCGTCGCCATCGGCGTTGTGCAGCAGAGTCAGCGCGGTCAGCACCTGCGGCGCGGTCGTCTGGACGCGCTCGTCGGTCAAACGTACCCGTACGTTCGCCAGCTGATCGATGATCGCGCGGTCAAATGGATTGTGCGAGAACAATGCCAGCGAACCGGTCTGAATCGTCAGATCGACCAGATCGTCGCTGTAGTTCCCCCAGATCACCACCGTCGCGCCGACTTGTTCGGCGCGCGCCAGCGCTTCCTCCGACGAAGTGACCACCTGAGGATAGTGACGCACGCGAATGGGCGAAAATGGCACTTCAGTTTCCAAGCGCTGAGTCAGATCATCCAGCACGAAGCGTGTGGCGTCACGCGCGCTGGCGCGCAGCGGCTCGAGATCGGCGACCAGCACCATCACCTCGCCATCTCCGACCGGCTGCACCACCGGCGCGTTCGGCGTCGGCGCGGGAGCCATGATCTGCGATAGTGTCACGCCGACCATCAGCAGCAGAGCGACAGCGAACAACGCCACCAGCCCCCAGATCAACCGAGAACGCGGGCGAGCGGAAACGCCAAAGTGCGCCTGAATGGTCTTGACCAGCCGCTGCGCCTGCGCATCCAGGGGTTGATCCGGATGGATGACGAAGGGCAGCCTGCTGCGCATCCCTTCCAGGGGGGGCGGCAGCGCTTCGGGCAGCGCTCCGCCGTTGACCAGCACCGGAATGATCAGCATGTCGGGGCGGCGCAGTCCGGCTTCGATCTGCATGCGCATGACATCTTTGGGGTTATCGATTGCCCGTCCCGTCGACGCCGTGCGCCGGTCGCGCGGCATGCCCGCCCAGCTGGGTCCGATCACCACCAGCATAGCGTCGACCGAGCCAACGACATCATTCGCCAGGACGTAACGCGACACGGTGCGATCGGCGATGCGATCCACATCGCGGACGACGTTGTTTTCGCCCAGGATGGCGGCAAGCTGGTCATACAGGCGTCCGGCGATTTCGCCGCTGTCTTCGCGCCGGTAGGCGATGAACAGGCGCGGCGTGGTCACCCCACGCGGCGGCGTCCTCGCTTCGACAGGCGTGCCGACCAGCGGATTCCTCGCCCCGACCGGCGTAGAAGCGCCGACGACCGTCTCGCCCGTAGGTTCGCGCACTGCCGTCACCGGGGTGATCGGGGTTGGGGCGAAGCGCGACGGCGGTTGGGTCACCTCGCTGTCGCGCTGTTCCTGATCGACACGGCGCAGATGAACCAGAATGCGTTCCAGTTCAACCCCGATCTCGCGCACGCTGCCGATTCGCTCGTTCGGGTCCTTCGCCAGCATCCCTTCCAGCAGCGCCGCGATGTCCTCCGGAAGATCGGGGCGATCCAGGCGGGCGTCTGGAACGGGCTTGCGCAGGATCGCCGTCAGCATCGCAGCGGCGGTTTGCTCCTGGTAGGCATGATGCCCGGTCAACATCTCGTAGAGCACCATGCCGAACGACCAGATGTCGCTCTTCTCGCTGTGCGCTTCGCCCGCGCTGACCTCCGGGCTGAGATAGGCTATCGTCCCCAGCAAACTGCCGACCTGGGTCAGCAGGGTCTGAGCATCGGCGACATGCGCCACGCCGAAATCGGTCAGGCGCGGCGTGCCATCTTCCGCCAGCAGGACGTTGCCGGGTTTCAGATCGCGGTGGATCACCCCCAGGCGGTGGGTCCGCGTCAGGGCGTCCGCCAGATCGAGGGCGATCTGCATCGCCCGTTCCATGGGCAGCGCCCCCTGCCTGCGGATCAGCCCCGAAAGCGAGCCGCCGCTGACGAACTCCATGACGATATAGTTGCGTCCATCTTCTTCAAAAGTGTCATAGACGCGCACGATGTTGGGATGATTGAGCTTGCGCAGCACGACCGCCTCGCGGCAGAAGCGATCCACCAGGGTGGGGTCCTGAGCGACGACGTGATCCTTGAGGACTTTGATGGCGACGATCTCGCCGGTCTGGCGGTCGCGTCCACGAAAAACCTGACCCATGCCCCCTTCGTCGATCAGTTCGATGAGTTCATAGCGGTCGGCGATCAGTCGGTTTGCAGCCATCCCAGTCCTCGACGGTGGAACCATTCAAACCCGCATACGATTGTAGCACGACACGCCGGAGCAGCGCTTCGAGAAGCTTCAGCCCGCGCCGCCGCGCTTCCTGCGGGTCTGCTCCGCCTCTGCCAGGATGAAGTCGATGAGACCGGCAATCGTCGGGTCGGGCGGCGACCCCGGCGGCAGGCGGTAAACGCCGCTCGATGCCAGCCGCCACACCCCCACTTCGGCAAAAAGATGAGCGACACCGACCTCCAGCGCTGCGACTGCCGCCAGTCGCAGCCGTCCCCCCTCCTCCAGCAGGATCGCCTCTCCCGGAACCGGGTCGATGCGCAGTCCAGCGTGATCGTAGCTCTGATCGGCATCAAGAAGGCGCAGGTGCAGAATCTCCCCCATCGCCTCCAGCTTGGCGCGAGCAGCGGCGCTCAGGTAGCCCGTCACTCGCGCGGCGTCGTAGCCCATGCCATCCAGCCCAAGCAGCATCGACCGCCCTTCGGTGACATCGCAGTGCCAGACGCCCGACGCGCACGCCTCGCCCAGGTCCAACAGCAGGGTCGTCTCGGCTCGGAATTCGCCGCGCAGCCGACGCAGAAAGGCGCTCAGCCGGGGCAGGGATTCCAGGTCGCCGCACAGTCGAGCGGTGTAAAGAAGGGTCAGTGTCTTCAGCGGTGCTTCCACTGCGCCGGGCGCTTCTCCACGAATGCCGACATGCCTTCGACCTTATCCTCGGTGCTGAAGGTCAGGTAGAAGTTGCGTTTTTCGTATTCCAGCGCCTGCGTCAATCCGGTCTCATAAGCTTTGTTGACGGCGTCCTTGATCAGCCGCACGGCGACGCGCGGCATGGCGGCGATCTTGCCCGCCAGCGCCACCGCCTCGGCAAAGTAGCTTTCGACCGGGTAAACGCGGTTGACCAACCCGGCGGTCTGGGCTTCCTGCGCGGTCAGGTGTCGGTTGCCGAGCATGACTTCCATCGCCACCGCCTTGCCAACCGCCCGCGTGAGCCGCTGTGTGCCGCCCGCCCCCGGCATGATGCCGATGGTGATCTCCGGCTGACCGAACCTGGCGGTCTCGCTGGCGACGATCATGTCGCACATCATCGCCATCTCGCAGCCGCCGCCCAGCGCCCACCCGCTCACCGCCGCGATCACCGGTTTGCCCAGACGGGTCAGGCGCGACCAGTCGGTGAAATCATCCTGCATCATCTGCACGGCGCTCACATCGAGCATCTGCTTGATGTCCGCGCCGGCGGCGAAAGCTTTGTCGCTGCCGGTCAGTACCATGCAGCCGACCGCCTCGTCGCGGTCGAAGGCTTCCAGCGCCTCGAAAACCTCGCGGGTGATCTGGCTGTTCAGGGCATTGAGCGCCTGCGGTCGGTTGAGGCGCACCACGCCAACGCCATCCGCCGGCTTTTCCGTCAGAATCATCTCGTAAGTCATCTTCAGTCCCTTCAGATCAAGATCCGTCTATTCATTTGTCTACGGGAAACGCGCCTGAAAAGACTCGACCGCCTCATCGATGTCCTCGGTCAGGACCGGATCCTCGTCTTCTTTGGGCAGCAGCCGCAGCACCTCGACCAGCGCCGTTTTCATGTCGTCATACGCCTGTTTGGCGGTGGCTTCATCGGCGAAAAAGCGTGTATGCACCATCCAACCGTAGACCGTGACCGTGATGGCGAAGGGCGCGCGCAGACATCCTCTTTCCAGCATGATGCGCGCTCCATCGTCGTGCTGCTCATCTTCGACGACAATTCCGCCTTCCACGCCGGTGATGCCGCGTGTGTCGCCCCGTTCGAACGGATACCAGTAGGGTGAGGCAACGTTCATAATCTTTTCCCTTTTGTCCGCGCAGAAAACAACTTCGCGCTACAATGAGACGCAATAATACCCGATTCACTGGGAGGGCGGCACGTTTCGCCAACGTTTAGAATATGTTACATTCTTACGAGTTTGAGCCTTGGCGCAGGAGCGGCGCGTATGTTCAGTTTCATCAGACGGTTTTTCGGCATGAATCAGGACGACGCGCCGCCGACAGCAGCGCTGGAGGCATTCACGGTTTATTTTCCTAACGGGCAGACGCCGCGCGCGGTCAAGACGCCGGCGCGCATCGATCCGCAGAGCATCATCGACGCCCTGGGGCTGGAATCGCCCACGCCGACAATCTTCGTCTCCGGCGGCGCGGGCGGCATGGACCTGGACTCGATGACCAGCAGCCGCTCGACCATCGAAGACGGACTAGCCTGGTTCCTCAATGAGTATCAGGTCACGCTCCTTGACGGCGGCACATCGACCGGCGTCATGCAGCTGATCGGGATCGCCCGCCAGCGGAGGCATTACACCTTTCCGCTGATCGGCGTCGCGCCGGATCAGGTGATCTGGATGCCGGGTAAAGAACGCGGCGAAGAGCAGCTTGCCGATCTCGACGCCTTTCATTCCCATTTCGTCCTGACCGACGGCAGCGACTTCGGCGCGGAATCGGAACTGCTCATCAATCTCGCCTACCGGCTTTGCGGGCGCGGGGCGCGTCCACGTCTGTGCATCGTGGTCAACGGCGGGCAGATTGTGAAGCGTGAAGTCCACCGCATGACCACCCGCGAACCGCGCTTTCCCATCCTGGTCCTGGAAGGCACAGGACGCTTTGCCGATGAACTGGCAGCCGCCAACCGCTCAAAATCGACCGACGATCCGCTCATTCACGATATACTGAGCAAAGGCAACGTCCACTTTCTGCACATCAAGGCGGGCGCAGAGCCGCTGCGCAACTGGCTGGAAAACTACTGTGGTTTTTGACACCGATCATCCAGGATGGAGAAGTCCATGAGACAATGCCGCTCCGCCCCTTTCGCCCGGTTGATCCTCTCGCTGGTGGTGGTCGTCCTGTTCGCCGCGCTGCCTGCAGGACTCATCGCTGCGCAGGGTGACCCACCCGCGCAGCCCACCGCCGTCACGGCGCCGCCGGTTGAGACGGTCGAGTCGATTGAACTGGAGGAACTGCGCGCGCTGGCAGCTGTCGTGCGCAGCAACGCCGAGGATGCGGCGCGCTACGCCTCTGATGCCAGCAACTTCCTGAGCCTGTTCGAGGCGTTCAGCGTCGTCATCGCGATTGCCGCCGCCTCGCTCGGCGTGGTCGGCGTAACCCGTTTGTTCGCCGCGCAGAGCGCCTTGACCGACGCGCGCAAGCGGCTGCTCGAAGAGCTGGCGGGACTGCGCGCCGATTTCGAACGGCAGATCGAAGAGCGCGAACGGGATTTGCGCGCCCTGGAAGATCAGCTGACGAAGACGCTCGAACTACAGCGGCGGTCGGCGGCGCAGTCGACGCTGGCGCTCTCGCTCCTGCCGCTGGGGGAGCGGCAGTATAAGGCGCAGGATTACAGCGGCGCTGCCGAAACCTACAAGCGCGCGCTGAAGCTGGACGAGAACAACCCGCTCATCCACTACCGCCTCGGCTACGTCTACGTCCAGAACGGGCAGCTTGAGGAAGCCGAGCGTCACCTGATTCGCGCGCTGGATATCGATCCTGCCTTTGAGCTGGCGCGGGCGGCGCTGGGTTACGTCTATAGGCGCATTTCTGACAAGCAGCCGGAGGGGCTGGATCACGATCTGATGATGAATCGGGGCGAGCAGTTCCTCCTGGAGGCGCTCAAGGCGCAGCCGCGCCTGGTCGATGAAGACGGCGAATCCTGGTGGGGGTCCCTGGGCGGGCTGTACCGACGCCGAGGGCAGGTCGAGCAGGCGATCCACGCCTACGAACAGGCGGCGAAAGTCACCCCTCACTCCTCCTACCCGTTCAGCAACCTGGCGCTGCTCTATATGGGCAAACATGACCGCGCCGAGATGCTGCGCACCTACAAACGAGTCGAACGGCTGGCGCGCGGCGAGACTCAGGCAGAAGTCGATAACTATTGGGCATATGCCGACCTGCTCACGTCCAGTCTGGCGATGGGCAAGCTGGAACAGGCGGAAGAGGCGCTCACCTCGGTGCTGGACATCGCCCCGACCGAGTCGGATTACACGCTCACCCTGCTGATCGACACGCTGGAGCGCCTCCGGGTCGCCCTGGGTGGGTCAGACTCGGCGCCACACATCGATCACTACATCGGGCGTATTCGCGAGCATCTCAACCGCCGCGCAAAGGGCTGAGGGTGTGGAGAGAAGAAAGGGATGAAAGTGAAAAGGAATGAGGAATGAGAAGAGAGAGGAATGAGGAAGAACTGTGCAGCACTCCTCATCCCTCATATCTCACTCCTCATCCCTCATCCCTCTCCTACCCATAGATGTCGCGATACTTCTCCTGCAGATAGGTGATGAAATAGCTGCACTCGACCGGTTCGCCGGTCAGGCGCTGCGTCAGTTCGTCGGCGGTGAATTTACGCCCATGCTGGTAGATGTTGGCGCGCATCCATTCCCGCAGCGTGTCGAACTTTCCCTGGGCGATCTCATCAGGGATAAAGGGGTGCGCCGCGAGCGCCTGACGGTAGAACTGCGCTGTCAGCAGGTTGCCGATAGCGTAGGTCGGGAAGTAGCCGATCAAGCCAGATGACCAGTGAACGTCCTGAAGGACCCCGAGCTTGTCGCTGGGCGGCACGATGCCCAGGTAGGATTCGAATTTTTCGTTCCACAGCTGTGGCAGCTTTTCCAGCGGAACCGCCCCGGTCACCAGGTCGAGTTCGATCTCGAAGCGCACCATGATGTGCAGATTGTAGGTCGCCTCGTCCGCTTCGACGCGCACGAACGACGGCGCAACCCGGTTGATGGCGCGGTAGAACGTCTCTACATCGACGCCGCCGAGCTGGTCCGGGAAGGTGCTCTGAAGCTGAGGATACGCCCAGGTCCAGAAGGGGCGGCTGCGTCCGACAAAATTCTCCCACAGGCGCGACTGCGACTCGTGTACGCCGAGCGAGGTTCCGCGCGACAGCGGCGTGCCTTCCAGTGCCGGATCGACGCCCTGCTCGTACATGGCATGTCCTGATTCGTGCATCGTGCCGAACAGCGCCGGGTTCAGATAGTCGGAGTTGTAGCGCGTGGTGATGCGAACGTCGCCCTGTGAAAAGGTGATGCAGAACGGATGCACCGCCACATCCTGCCGCCCCCGTTCGAAGTCGTAGCCGTATGCCCGAACCATCTGTTCGCCAAATGCGCGCTGTTTGTCGATGTCGTAGGTCTGGCGCAGCAGCGCGTCGCTGACCCCGTCGCCGCGCTCTTTGATCGCCGCCACCAGGCTGACCAGCTCGCCTTTGTGGGCGTCGAACAGCTTCTTGACGCGGCTGGCGGTCATCCCCGGCTCGTAATCGTCGAGGAAGGCGTCGTAAGGATGCTCGCTGTACCCGCGAAACTCCGCCTCGCGCCGCTTCAGGTCGAGGATGCGCTGCAGAGCGGGCAGGAACTTGCCGAAATTATCCTGTGCGCGCGCTTCCGCCCAGACTTCATGAGCGAGCGTCTCCGCCTCCGCCAGCTCCGCCACCAGACTGGAGGGCACACAGGTCGATTTGCGAAAGTCCCGTTTGGCGACGCGGAGCATACTGGCTTCGACAGAATCGTAATCCGCGCTGCCAACTTCGGTTTCGGCGTCGGCGATCAGCCGCGCCGTCTCGTCGCTGATCAGCAGCTCATGGGCGATCCTGGAGAGAGTCGCCAGCTGTGCCGCCCTGCCCCTCGCGCCGCCGCGCGGCATGTTCACCTGCTGATCCCAGTGCAGAACGGCAGCAGCGCGGTCTACGTTGCGGATCTCTTTCAGGCGTTCGACCAGCGCCTGATACTTCTCGCCCATATGATCACCTTTCAAATGAATTTCAGCGTGAGAAGAAAGTTTAGCAGGGCGGTGGGCGGCGGACCAGATCGGGAGAGATGGAGGCGGGCAAACGCGAAACAATGCTACACTTCGGGGGATGACGACGAGGAGAAGCGCTTGACCCCATTGGAACGTCTTCTCGCCCGGCGACCGCTGCGGACTCTGAACGACAGCCCGGTCGCCCGCGCCGAGCAGATGCACATCGAGCGAAATCAGCTTGCCGGACGGCGGCTGCGTCTTTCCCGCCTGATGCTGCTGGCGCTGGCGCTGAGCATGGCAGTGCCGGTGGCGGAGGTGCTGCGCGATCCGATTGCCGCTATCACCCGCCAGTCCCCACTCGATGTCGAGACGCTGCTGCGTCTGGCGGCGGAATTCACCACCCTCGTGATCGCGGCGATCCTCTTCACCCACAACCTGATGATCTCCGGGCTGGCTTCGCGCCTGACAAGCAGCACGGTCGCCCGCGAGAAGCGCGGGCGCACCTGGGAAGCGCTGATCCTCACAGCGCAGCCCGCCCGGCGGCTGGTGATCGACAAGTGGTGGGGAGTGATGCAGGTGATCTGGGCGCGTCACCGCGCGGCGATTCTGCTGCGCGCGGCGCTGGCAGCATGGCTGCTGATACTGTTCAATCTGCGCACCCTCACCAGCCCTCCGCCGCTCTTGCCGGCGGCGCTGGCAATCGGCTTCATCACCCTCATCCCGCTGATCAACGGCGCTTTCACCGGCGCGCTGGGGATGATCAGTTCGGCGCTGGCGGGCAGCGAGACGAGCGCCGCGCGATTCAATGGGCTGATTGGCGCTGCCAGCGTGCTGCTGTTGATCGGCTTCGGCTGCTGCGGCGCGCCGTTCCTGTTCAATGGCGTCGATGCCGCCCTGCCGCTGATCGCCGCCGCGCTGATCTTCACCATCATCGATGGCGGGCTGACGGCGCTGCTGGTGCTGATCCTCAGCCCGGATGACCCGAATCAAGCGGTCCTCTACCTCGGCGGCGTCGCGCTGTGGACTTTGTTCTTTTGTCTGCTGACCGGGGCGGCGCTGTGGGCGGCGGCGCGCCTGCTGCGGATGCAGGGCGCTTCGGGGGCGGCGGCAAAATCGAGGTGATGGGTGATGCAAACCGCCAAGTTGGGTATAGTTGGGGTGTTTCTGCAAACTCATCTGACCTCCCCCTTCGGTCTCCTTTTCATATCCTGGAAACCAGCCGAAACACAGCAGGGGTGAGGACAGCTCAGGCAATAGTGCTTTGTGTTCTTTAGGTGATGGGGGCAATTATGGCATCGAAGCCGCTGCCAGGGCGCAGTTTTCCGCTCGGCGCAACCGTCTATCCCGACGGCGTGAATTTCAGCGTCTTTTCCAAGAACTGCGAGCGCGTCGAACTGCTCCTCTTCGATCACGGTAGGTATGATAAGCCAGCGCGCGTCATCCCGTTTGATCCAAAGCGCAACAAAACCTTTTACTACTGGCACATGTTCGTGCCGGGCTTACAGTCCGGGCAGGTCTACGCCTACCGCGTACACGGACCGATGGTCCCGGAAGTCGGCTTCCGCTTTGACGGCTCTAAGGTGCTGGTAGATCCGTACGCGCGCGGCGTGATCATGGACAATTATGATCGCGGCGCGGCGACCCGCTTCGGCGAAGACAACTGCGCCGTCGCCATGAAGAGCGTGGTCGTCGATCCCGGCGACTACGACTGGGAAGGCGACCGCCCGCTGCAAATCCCCTATACCCGCTCTATCATCTACGAAATGCACGTCGGAGGCTTCACCAAACATCCATCGTCGGGCGTGACGCCGGAGCTGCGCGGAACCTACCTGGGCTTGATCGAGAAGATCCCCTATCTCAAGGAATTGGGCATCACTGCGGTGGAGCTGCTGCCCGTGCAGCAGTTCGACCCGCAGGACAAACCGTTCACCGCGCATTCCAACTACTGGGGTTACACGCCGTTCGCCTTCTTCGCCCCGCATGCGGCGTATGCCTCGGACGGGCATCCGCTGGCGGCGGTCAACGAATTCCGCGAGATGGTCAAGGCGCTGCACAAAGCCGGCATCGAAGTCATCCTCGACGTGGTCTACAACCACACCGCCGAGGGCAACGAGAACGGACCCTGGATCAGCTATCGGGGCTTCGAGAACCGCGCCTACTACATCCTCGCGCCGGACAACCGCTACTATATGAACTATTCCGGCTGCGGCAACTCGTTCAACGCCAATCACTCCATCGTCCGCCGCCTGATCATGGACAGCCTGCGCTACTGGGTATCGGAGATGCACGTGGACGGCTTCCGCTTCGATCTCGCCGCCGTCCTCTCGCGCGACGAATGGGGCAACCCCCTGCCCAGCCCGCCGATCCTCTGGGAGATCGAGTCCGACCCGGTGCTGGCGGGCACGAAGATCATCGCCGAAGCCTGGGACGCCGGCGGGTTGTATCAGGTTGGCTCGTTCATCGGGCATCGCTGGGCGGAATGGAACGGCAAGTTCCGCGACGACGTGCGCAAGTTCATCAAGAGCGACTCCGGCTTGGTCTCGGCGCTGGCGTCGCGCATCCTCGCCAGCCCTGATCTGTACGGCGATGCCGGGCGCGCCATCAATCGCAGCATTAACTTCATCACCTGCCACGATGGTTTCACGCTCAACGATCTGGTCTCGTACAATCAGAAGCACAACGATGCCAACGGTGAGGACAACCACGACGGCGAGAGCAGCAATAACAGCTGGAACAGCGGATGGGAAGGTCCCTCGACCGATCCGGAAATCGAGCGACTGCGCGAGCGCCAGATTCGCAATTTCCTGGCGATCATGCTGGTTTCACAGGGCACTCCGATGCTGCTGATGGGCGACGAAGTGCGGCGCACCCAGATGGGCAACAACAACGCCTATGGGCAGGATAACGAGATCAGCTGGTTCGACTGGACGCTGGTGGAAGCCAACCAGGGGTTGCTGCGCTTCACCGCCGGGCTGATCCATTTTGTGCAGACGCACAGATTCTTCCAGGTCGAGAGCTTCTACTCCACCCTGGAAGAGGATCACCAGCTGGCGTTCACCTGGCACGGCGCGCAGCTGCATCAGCCGGATTGGGGAAGCAACTCGCGGACGCTGGCGTTTTCGCTGGGGCACGACCACAGCCGAGAATACCTGCACGTCATGATCAACGCCTACTGGGAACCGATCCGCTTCGAACTGCCGCCACTGCAAGCCGGTGAACGCTGGAGCCGGATCGTCGATACGTCGCTTCCGCCGCCCAACGATTTCTGCGAGCGCGGCAAGCATGCCATCATCGACGCCAACGAGTACATCGCCAACGATCACACGGTGGTCGTCCTCCTGGCGCACAGCAAGGAGTGACGCCGGGCTGCACAGCAAACACCCCCTACACGCGGCGGTCAATCGGTGGTTAACTAGAGCGTGTCTGCAAACCCGGTTTTCACACAACCTCACCCCCTGCCCCTCTCCAATTGGAGAGGGGCGGTTGGGCGCAGCGAAATGGGGTGAGGTGAGCAGTTTGCAGACAGACCCTAGTGGACAGGGCGAGGATCAGGCATCTTCGCCCTGTTGCTGTGTCAGTGACGCCGAAAAGCCAGCCAAGCATCGATTCAGGGCGTTCGTGCGTAGATCACCACAGAAGGTCAGGAAAGGAAAAAGCTTTGCGTGTCGCCATCATCCTGCTGATCACCGCCGCGCTGCTGACGGCATGTTCCGGCGGCGCACCCACCGAGACCGCCCCCGATCCGCTCGCGCTGGTCACCGAAGCGGCGGCGAAAATCCGCGCCGTCGATACCTTCCAGCTCAGCGTCATTCAGGATGGACCTGACTACTATCTCTATACCGAATACGCGGCGGCAGTCTTCCGCATGGCAACCGGGCAGTACGTCGCGCCCTCGGTCATTCAGGCGTCGGTGCGCGTGCTGGCGCTCGGCTTGCCGGTCGATGTCGATGTCTACGCGGAGGGCGACGACCAGTGGTATCGCGCCATCTGGACGGGCAACAACTGGATCAACCAGCCGTTTCAGGCGGGCTTCAACGCCGAGACGCTGATCGCCGAAGAGACCGGCTTCCAGAAGGCGCTGGAGTCGCTGATCGATCTGAAATATACCGGGACCACGACGCTGGAAAGCGGCGTCAACGCCCACCGCCTGGATGCGACCGCCAATGGTCCCGATGTCGCCGCCCTGCTCGGCGGGCTGATCGAGCCGGTCGGTACAGTCGAGGTCGAAGCCTACATCGCGGTGGACAGCGGCTACCCGGTCCGTTTCGTCATCCGTGAGTTCAACAGCCCCTACGCCGCCACTCCCACGCCGGGAACTCAGGCGGAGCCGGTGACCTGGACGATTGACCTCTTCGACTTCAACGGCGCGCCGAATGTTGACCCGCCGGAGGGCGGCTGAGCGTGATGGTCAGCATGGACAGCGCGACAAGACCGCGCATCAACCCCTGGGTGGCGCTGGCGTTCATCGCCATACCGGTCTTCATCGGTTCCATCGATCTGACTATCGTCTCGGCGTTCCTGCCGGAGATCATCGTCAGCCTGGAACTGCCGGTGCAGAGCGTGATCGACGACGCTGCCTGGATCGTCACCGGCTACCTGCTGGCGTACACCATCAGCCTGATCGTCATGGGGCGGCTGAGCGACCTGATCGGGCGGCGGCGCGCCTACGTACTCTGCCTGATCGTCTTCATGATCGGCTCGTTCATCGTCGCCGAAGTCGATCCACAGGCGCGCAGCGGGCTGTCCGGCGCGCTGTACAACCTGTCGTTCCGCATGACCGGCGCGCGCCCTGATCCGGGCAGCATCGCGCTGACCGCCATCATCATCGGGCGCATCGTCCAGGCGCTCGGTGCAGGGGCGATTGTCCCGGTCAGTCTGGCGCTGGTCGGTGACCTCTTCCCGGCAAACCGCCGCGCGCAGCCCTTCGGCGTGATCGGCGCTATCGACACCCTGGGCTGGGTGCTGGGACACCTTTATGGCGGGGTGATGGTCCGCTGGTTTGCCGACCTCAACGCCACGCGCCTGCAGGAGGGCGCTTCGCCGCTGCTCGCCGCCTTCGGGACGACCCTGCCGTCGCTCGACTGGCGCATGCTTTTCTGGATCAACATCCCAATCTCGCTGATCGGGCTGGCGCTGACCTGGTGGGCGCTGCGTGGCGAGCCGCAGACGAAGAGCGCCAGCCGCATGGACTGGCTCGGCGCGGCGTTGATCAGCGCGGCGCTGATCCTGCTGGTCGTCGGGCTGGGAGCGAACATCGAGATCGCCTCGACCGCCGCCAGCTTCGAGGACATCGGTGGTCTGCCGCCTTACGCTGGTCCGGCGCTCGGCGCGGCGCTGCTCCTCGCCCTGCTCTTCGTGTTGGTCGAACGGCGGGGACATGATCCCCTCTTCGACATCAAGATGATGCGGCGGCGCGCCGTCGCCTCTGGGCTGGCGGCGAACCTGTTCGTCGGTTTCTGTCTGATGATCGGGCTGGTCAGCGTGCCCATCCTGGTCAACGTGCGCATCGCCGATCCCAGCTTCCTGTCTGAAGCTGCCCTGCAGGTGGGCATCCTGCTCTCGGCGCTGACCGTGCCGATGGCGCTGGCGGCGGTCCCTGGCGGCTGGCTGAGCGACCGAATCGGCTACCCTCGCACCGCCATGACCGGGCTGCTGCTGGCGCTGGTCGGCTTCGTGCTGATCTGGCAGACCTGGACGCTGGATGTCGCCGATCAGGTGATCGCGCTGGAGATGATGCTGGTCGGCGTCGGCTTGGGGTTGACCTTCTCGCCGATCAGCGCCTCGGTCATCAACAGCGCCGATGAGGATAAGCTCGGCGTCAGCTCTGCCCTGGTGATCATCATGCGTCTGCTGGGCATGACCCTCGGCGTCTCATCGCTGACCTCGTTCGCCTCGCAGCGTCTGAGCCTGCTCGCCGCCGCCGAACTGGGCGCGGATTTTGTCGATCCTTATGCGGCGGTCGATGTCTACGCGCGGCTGACCGTGCAGGTCCTCGCCGAAATCGCCCTGCTCGGCGCGATCCTCTGTGCCATCGGCTTGATCCCGGCGCTGCTGCTGCGCCGTCGCGCCGAAGGGCAGGCATAAAAAACGCCGCCTGCCAGGCACTCAAACACGCCTGGCAGGCGGCGCTCGCTCGTCGGACGCTCAGTTCAGTTGCACGCCACCATGACGTAGCCCAGGGCGCGCAGCACATCGTAGACGATAGGAATCTTGTTCCACAGGCAGAGTTGATCGACCAGCACCAGACCCAGGACGCTTGAACAGCAGCAGAACAGGCTGAGACCCGCGCAGCCGATCAGGATCAGGCGGGTGGTGTTGCTGCCGCCCTCTTCACGCGCCGCATACGGATCATAATCCGCGCCGACCTCGCCAACCGGGTTCACACCGACGGGATTGGCGCTCGCCTGTGGGCTGTAAGGCGAATATCCGCCCTGCTGCTGCGGCGCAGGACTCTGGTAGCCGCCATACTGCGGCTGCGCCTGGGGCTGCACCTGCGGCTGAAGCGGCTGCGGCTGCACAAACGGCTGAGGGGCGGGCGCTGCCGGGCGGGCGGCGGGGCTGGTGAGCGCACCGGGCGCATCTTCTGCCGGGCGGGCGGCGGACATCACTTCGTAAGTCAGCGTGACGGTCTCGCCCAGACCGATCATATCCCCTGGGCGCATCGGACGCGCACCGCTGAGCCGCTGCCCATTGACAAACGTGCCGTTCGTCGAACCCAGGTCTTCGACCGAAAAGCCGCTTGCCCCGCGCGTCAGGCGCATGTGATGCCGGCTGACTTCCGGATCATTGATCACGATGTCGTTGGTGATGTCGCGTCCCAGCGTCACGATATCTTTGTTGAGATCGTAACTCTGGTTAGGCTGTGGACCTCGACGCACGATCAGCCGGAAGCTGTCGCCCTGTATCATGCTCGCCTCCTGGGGCGGACAAGGAGAAGATCTGCTCGGTTAACTACCTTGTGGAGTATACGTAGTCCATGACCCACTGTCAACTGAGCGCGCCGCGCCTTTCCCCCTACGCCTCTCCATCGGGTATCGTGCGCATGACGTGCGCCCGCCCGGTTCAATCCTGCTGGGGCTGATAAATGATTGAGAAGTACGGCAGGCTTTGCGCCATGTCGGCGATGTGATCCATTTCTAGCGTCATCGTCGGCGGGACCGGCATCCGCCGCAGCATCGGCAGGACCTGATCGTAGTGCACGACGCCCGTCGAGAGTGCGCGGTGGTTGTCCTGCAAGCCGTCGTTGTTGTTGAGGTGAACGTGGATCAGATAGGGCGACAGGACATCCAGCCAGGTCTCGAACGGGATGTCGGAATACAGACGCGAATGCCCAACATCCAGGCAGGCGCGTACCCAGGGATGATTCAGCCGCGTCAAGACATCGCCGATGATGGTCGGATCGAACTCCCACATATTCTCGATAGCGACCAGCACGCCGAGGCGCTGCGCCGTCTCGCCAATTTCACCCCACAGATCGACATTCCGGTTCTGCCATCCGATGCGGTAGTCGTCAGTGCGAAGCGCCGCGATGTAATTGGCGTGCAGCACGACAAGCTTCGCCCCAAGTTCGTGGGCGATCTCGAGCGCCTGACGAAACCGGTTCTTCACCACAGCGTTGATCTGCCGATCCGGGCTGCCCGCCGCCATGTCCATGAAAGGACCGTGCAGCGAGATCACGCCGGGGACGGGTTTCAGAAGCGCACGGTACGCCTCTATGGTCGTCCGCAGATCGCCGTCGAGGATGTGAGGAAACGCGAACGCCATCACCTCGATCCCCAGACCGGCTTCAACCGCAAGTTCGACGCAACCCTGGATGTTTCCCAACCCGGCGCTCAGGAGGACGGCATCAGCCACAATCGACCCTTAAGGTTCTGTAATCCGCATTAAGCACAGTCTACAACCAGTTTTCAGCGCTGGCAACTGCCCCGCACATCGCGGCGGCGGGGCAGTCTGCGAGGGGAAATGGGCAGAAGCGGACGGTCGGCTGCCCCTGCTCGCGCACGGTCACTGCACTATAATGCCCGAACGCCGATGCGATCCTCGACGGCGCGCACCGCGTCGGAAAAGACCGCCATGCCTTCGTCGATCTGCTCATCGGTGATCACCAGCGGCGGCAGGAAGCGGATGCAGTTGCTATAGATGCCCGCCCGCATGCCGATCACGCCGCGCTTCAGGGCTTCCTGAATCACGGCGAGCGTCTCATCTGGCGCCGGCTGCCTGGTCAGCGGGTTCCTGACCAGTTCGATCAGCAGCATCGCGCCCAAGCCACGCACATCATCGACCAGCGTCGACTCGGCATTCAGCCGGTCGAGATGCCCACGCAGGCGCGCTCCGACCGCCTCGACGCGCGCCAGAAATTCCGGCTGACGCAGCAGGGTGATGGTTTCGATGGCGGCGACACACGCCAGCGGATTACCGCTGTAGGTTCCGCCCAGACCGCCTGGATGCGGCGCATCCATGATCACCGCCTTCCCGGTGACGGCGGCGATAGGCATGCCTGAAGCAATCGACTTGGCGGTGACGATCAGGTCCGGGGTGATGCCGTAGTGTTCGACAGCGAACAGCTTGCCGGTGCGTCCGAAACCACACTGCACCTCATCGGCGATCATGACGATGCCGTGCTGGTCGCAGATCTGGCGGATGCGCTCCAGGAAGCGCTGCGGCACAGGGATGAAGCCGCCTTCGCCCTGCACCGGCTCGATCACGAAGGCGGCGATGGCACTCGGATCGACCTGGGCGATCATGGCGTGATCCAGTCGGGCGATGCAGTCGTCGATGTAGTCCTCGACATCCATACCCGCCGGACGGCGGTAGAGGTTGGGGAACGGCAGGCGATAAATCTCTGGCGCGAACGGACCAAAGCCCTTCTTGAACAGTCCGTACTTGCTGGTCATCGCCAGCGTCAGGTTGGTGCGTCCGTGATAGCCGCCCTCGAAGACGACGATTGCCGCCCGACCGGTGGCGCTTCGGGCGATCTTGACCGCCGTCTCGTTGGCTTCCGCGCCGCTGTTGAGCAGCACCGTCTTCTTGGGGAAGTCGCCCGGTGTCACCTCGTTGAGCAGTTCTGCCACCCGCACGAACGGCTCATAGGTTCCGACGATGGCGCAGAAGTGGATCAGATCTTCCACCTGCAACTTGATGGCATCCACGACTGCCGGTGGGCAGTGTCCCGCCGCCAGCGCGCCGATTCCCCCGGCGAAATCGAGCAGGGTATTTCCGTCGGCGTCGGTCACTACTGCGCCCGACGCCCTGACGACAGCGATCTGTGAGGCTTTGGCTGCGCCGCGCGCCGTTGCCGCGTCACGCCGCTGCGCCAGGGCGATGCTGTTCGGTCCCGGAATGGCGGTATTGAGCTGAATGGTTGGCATGGTGTTTCGCTCTAATCGGCTTTATAAACAAGACTGCCGATTAGCGTAACGTTGATCCCCATGCCGCGCAATTGCCAAGATCAGGCGAAAGCGCGAACCGGTTCCCGCTGTTCTACCAGCATCGGCAAGCCCCCGCGCGGGCGCAGCGTGATCAGCGGGTCGAGCCGCACCTGATAGCCTTCCGAAAGTCGCAGACGGTAGCGCTGGGCTATCGTCGCTAACATCAGACGCGCTTCCATCATGGCGAAGCTGTTGCCAATGCAGATGCGCGGACCGCCGCCGAATGGCACATAGGCATATTTCTCGATCTGCCCTTCCCGTTCCGGGCTGAAGCGCTCCGGTTGGAACTGATCCGGCGACTCCCAGTACTTCGGGCTGCGATGCGTGCGGTAGTTCAGGACGGTGATGGCTGTGCCCGCCGGGACAGCATAGCCGCCGATGCTCGTATCACGAATCGCCTGCCGTCCGAAGCTGTACGCCGGCGGATACAGGCGCATCGCCTCCTTGACCACCATTTCGGTGTAGGGCAGCAGCCTGAGATCATCCAGCGTGGGCGCGCGTCCTCCCAGAACCGCATCCAGCTCTTCGTGCAGACGCGCTTCGACAGCAGGGTTCTGTGACAGCAGCACCCAGAGGAAATTCATGGCGTTGGCAGTCGTCTCGTGACCGGCGAGGAACAGTGTGACTACTTCGTCGCGCGCCTGTTTGTCGCTCATGGCGTTCCCATCGTCGTCGCGCGCCAGCAGCAGCATCGACAGCAGATCGCCGTGATCGACACCTTCGACCCGCCATTCCTGGATCATGCCGTAGACCAGCCGGTCGAGGTCTTCAATCGCCCGGCGAACCCGAATCCGTTTGGGCGTCGGAACCCAGGCGGGGATGAAGTCCAGGGGCGTCGACATCTGCTGCAAGACGGTCATGATCTCGCCAACGCGCTCGGTATCCTGTTCAACGTCGGTGTGAAAGAGCGCCTTGCCGACGATCATCATCGTGCAGCGCATCATCTCCTGATCGATGTCCAGCCGTGCGCCAGACTCCCAGTGTCCCATCATGCGCTCAGTCATCTCCACCATCGTCTCGGCATAGGCGGCGATCCGCCGGGCGTGCAGCCCCGGAGCGACCAGCCGCCGCTGCCGCTTCCAGAATTCGCCGTCGCTGGTCAGCAGCCCGTTGCCCATGAAGCGCGCCAAACCGCGTTCAGTGTCCTTGTAGTCCGCTCCCTTATGGAAATCATCCGCCTTCGTCACCAGCAGTTCGTGCAGGTGATCGGGATGGCTGAGCAGCACCGACTTTTCGCCACCGACATCCAGCATGACAATGTCGCCATAGTCGTCGAACTGCTGATTGAGAAAACCGATCAGATCGCGCTTGAGCGCGGCAGCGAAGCGGATGGTATCGAGGATGCCCTTGACGGCGGGCGGACCAGGAATCTGACGCTCAGGGGTCACAATTCACCTCTTGAACAGGTTGTCGTTTTCTGAACACGATGTACAATAAGTATCTTATGAGCAGGTTTTTTCCTGTCAACAGGCAGATTGTTCATCGTGATGTATAAAAGACGGGCGTCCATTTATGAGCGAAAACACTTCTCGAACCGATCCGCGTATCGCACGCACGCAGAAGCTGCTGGGTGACGCCCTGCGCGATCTGATCGTCGAACTGGGCTACGACTCGATCACCGTGCAGGACATCAGCGACCGCGCCGAGGTCAGCCGCACCACGTTCTACCTGCACTTCAAGGATAAGGATGAACTGCTCTTCACCTCGATGCGGCGCATCTACGATGACCTGACGCGCGCCCACCAATCCCGTCTGGCAGACGTGAACTCGCTGGACGACATCGAGCGCGCTGCCTGCGATGCCTCGGACTATCAGCACGTCGCGCAGTACGCTGATTTTTACCGGGCGATGCTCGGCAAGCACGGGTCGGCGGCGTTCATCCAGCAGGTCATGAACTACCTGACCGACGAGATGTCCAAGGCGATAGTGAACCCCGCCTCCGCAGGGATCGGCGCCCTGCCCATCCCCCCGGCGATCATCGCCGCGTTCCTCGCCGGCGCGCAGATCGGCATGATCAACTGGTGGCTGCAGAACGATATGCAGCATTCGGCGGAAGAAATGGCGCTCATGCAGTACCGCCTGTCGATTGGCGGTCTGATGGGAGTCCTGGGTATGATCGGAGAGAAGAACGAACCATCACCGTCGGGCGAGGAGTGATCCATGAGCGAACCCGATCGCATCGAGAATCTCGGGACTTACGAGATGATCTGGGACTGCAAATACTGCGGAACCCAGAGTCTTCCGGCGAAGACCCACAAGTTCTGCCCCAACTGCGGCGCGGCGCAGGATGCGCGCAGCCGCCGTTTTCCTTCGGACGACGAGAAGAAAGCCGTCGAAAACTACGTCAGCCAGGGCGCAGACCTGATCTGCCCCGCCTGCTCGACGCTCAATGCCGCGACCGCCAAATTCTGTCAGCAGTGCGGCGCACCGATGGAAGGGGCACAGAAAGTCGAGACGCTGAAATCGCAGGTGCGCGACGAGGACGAGAAATTCCAGGCGTCCGAGGCGCGCAATGTCGACAACGTCGCCTATGAAAAAGACCTGCGCGCAGCGGGCGTCCTGCCCAACGCGGCGGCGGCGGGCAGCAGCAGCAAGACGGGGCTGTACGTCCTGATCGGCATTGGGGCACTGGTGATCATCGCCATCCTGGTGGCGATCTTCTGGCGCAGGGACGCCAGCGCCGTCGTCGCGGGTCATGAATGGGAGCGCAGCATCGATATCCAGACATTTTCCGCAGTGCCCGGCGGCGCATGGTGCGACTCCATGCCCTTCGACGCCTACAACATCTCGCGCAGCCGCGAACAGCGCAGTTCGCGCAGCATCCCGGTAGGCGAAGAATGCGACTTGCGGCGGATCGACAACGGCGACGGGACCTTCAGCGAGCGCCGCGAATGCCAGACAGTCTATGAAGAAGAGCCGATCTACGACGACTACTGCTCGTTCGTCACCAACCAGTGGGTCTATGCGCGCAGCGTCGAGCAGATGGGCGAAAGCCTGACCGACGCGCCGCGCTGGCCCCTGCTCCAGCTCAACAGCGGGACCTGTCTGGGCTGCGAGCGCGAAGGCGAGCGCAGCGAGTCTTACGAGATCGTTCTGCAGGCGGGCGACAAAACCTACACCTGTCAGGTTCCGTACGAATTCTGGGAACAGGCAGGTGTTGGTTCGGCATGGAACTTCAAGGTCAGCGTCGTCACGGGTCGTCCCGACTGTGGTTCACTCGAACCGGCAGGCTGAACACTGATAGGAGTGTCGTGAAGCGATTCTTCCTGCGCCTGCTGCCCGCCTGGTTGGCGCTGGCGGCAATCATCATGTTCGTGCTGCCGACGGCGCTGGCGACGACCCTGAGCGCGACGGGCCGCCTGCTCAACCGGCTGCCGGCGCTGACCGGCGTCGACCGGGGCACAGTCGGAGCGATTGCTCCATTCTTCACTCAGGAGGTGCAGTACTGGCAGGCGGACATCCGCCGGTGGGCAGTGCAGTATGATCTCGATGCCAATCTCCTGGCGACGATCATGCAGATCGAATCGTGCGGCGACTCGACCGTGAGCAGCCCCGCCGGGGCGCAGGGTCTCTTCCAGGTCATGCCCTTCCACTTCGCGACCGGCGAAAACCAGCTCGACCCTGACACCAACATCATGCGCGGGGCGAACCACCTCAACCTGTGCCTGGAATATGCCGAAGGCGATGCCGGCGAGGCGCTCGCCTGCTACAACGCCGGTTTTGTGGTGATCGGCGACCTCATTGAAAACTGGCCCGACGAGACGCAGCGCTACTACAATTGGGGGACGCGCATCTATGCTGATGCGCAAAGCGATGCTGCGACCAGCGCCGCCCTTCAGGAGTGGCTGGATGCCGGGGGCGTGAACCTATGCAGTCGTGCGGCGCTTTCGCTGGGACTGGCAGGCTGAAATCGTAAGCATTTCATCAGAGATCGCGCAAACGTGTAGACAGACACACATAAAACACGGTATCATAACAAACGGATTCGCTTGCAAACCCTGTTTGTCCTTTCGCTGAGGTGGTGTTATGCCCTTATACACGTATCGCCGTGAGGATGGTACGACATTCGATTATCGGCAAAAGTTCACCGACGAACCGCTGGCGGTCGATCCGCATTCTGGTCAGGCTGTCGTTCGGGTGGTTCAGGCTGCCGGAATCATCTTCAAAGGGACCGGCTTTTACGTGAACGACAGTAAGAGCGCCTCGAAGGCGAGCATCAGCAGCCCCCCCAGCAGCAAGTCGGGCGACACTCCCGCTTCCAAGCCTGCCGAGTCCGCCCCGGTCAGCGAAACCAAACCTGCCGAGTCCAAGCCCCTGGCGGCGGCGGCAGACTGACTAACCAGCTTCGGTCGGCGCGCAGCGCGCCGATGCAGTGTGACATCCAGGCAATCCACAATACAAAAGAGACGCCCCGTTCCGTCTGTGATCGCAGACAGAGCCGGGGCGTCCTTCGTTGGTGCAGCGCCTGCGACTTACTCAGCGGGGGTTTCGGCAGCTTCCTGACGGGCAAACTCCAGAAAGGCGATCTCGGCGCGGCGGCGGCGATAGCTGGCGGTCCTGGGCGGCGGATTGGTGGTGTAGTGCCGGACCAGCGCCTCCAGATACTCGTTCAGCGGTGTATAGACCATACCGAACTCCTGTTTGCTGAGGGTGTTGTCCAGTTCTGACATCCAGCGCTCGCTGAACGGAGAGCAGTCCGGCAGAAAACCCTGCGCCTCC